>NZ_CP092417.1:648571-952857 GCF_023716865.1 Endozoicomonas sp. SCSIO W0465 | reverse complement strand
TATCATCAGACATCGTGTATGACGATTCGTTATTAAAGAAATTATCAGGAATTGCAATCATGAGCTTGAATGCAGCCAAAAAGAAGCATTTTCGTACCATCGGCCACAACCTGAACCCTGTCGTCATTGTGGCAGAGAAGGGGCTGACGGATGGAGTGGTTGAAGAAACATTGCGCGCGCTGAATGACCATGAACTGATCAAGGTTAAATTCGCCATTGCCGATCGGGAAATCCGCCAGCAACTGATCAGTGAGCTGATCAGCGCTACAAACTCGGACCTTATTCAAACGATTGGCAAAATCGCGCTGATTTTCAAAGCCGCCGACAAACCTAATCCGGCACTGTCCAACCTGCTGAGAGTCGGAGGCTGAATATGGAAAAGGCCACGGGAGGTGGCCTTTATCAACTAGGATTGGCTTTGACTGGCCGGAAATCCATATTTTCAGTTCGGAATCTGAAGAGCGGAAATACTTATCCACACTGATAAAGCTCAACAGGAAGTCCATCAGGATCCTGGACAAAGGTAAATTTAGCCCGGGTATACGGGTCAATCCTCACAGGCTCAGCCACCACGCCACCCTCAGCCAGCTTTACCAGTACTTTATCAAGGTCATCAACAGCAAAGGCTAAATGACGAAGGCCCCTGGCCTCCGGGTAACTTAAACGTTCTGGCGCATCATTGAAAATAAACAGCTCAAGCTGCGGACCATCGGGTACCGATAAATCAATCTTCCAGCTACCCCTGGCTTCCTGATAATCCTCAGCTATCACCGGCAACCCCAGGATATCTCGATAAAAACGCAAAGATGCGGCTTTATCACTGCCGATAATTGCAACATGATGCAGACACTTGATCATACCTGGTCCGGGATAAATGAGATGAAACCGAATGGGATTAAACGTCAATTGTGACCGTAAGACAATCCTCAAACAGGCGTAATATGCCAGAAGAACTTTAAACACCCCCTACCTTGAAAATACACAAGTCCGGCATACACTCCTGCGAAAAGCCCTGTAAATATACATGGTTTTGATGGTCTGCTCTGTAAATGTCTGTCCGTACAACCGGGATGAGTGGAATGTACTCAGTGAATAATGCCAGAAATACAAACCACATGTTGCAGCTTTTGCAGCCAGCAATTGGCAGCTGCAGGACAATGGAGTGCTTTGGCCGACTTAGCGCAACAGCAGGGACAAGCAATACTGCCAGAGCATGGTTCCGCAATGTTACTGCTATGGCAGGAGCAACCATGGTAACGGCAGGTTTATCTAATCCGTTGATAAAGACTAACAGGAAAGACACCGGAAGCCTTGTGCAAAACAGGCCGGTATGGATGGTTTGTGCTGGTCAGTCAAACAAAGACGATAATAGGCGTTTATGTCACTCAATGGCCGGGAATAACTCTGGCCCCGTACGTACAGATTTAAACGACGTTTGTTGCTCAGAAAGACTTGAAGCCGCATTAAAATCACTAAAAGCATGCCCGCAAAATGATTCGTATTGGCAAACCATTAATTCGCCGATAGTTCAGTTGGTCCGTTTGTTATCCCCTGCGGTTGCCGTTGATCAACCCGGCAACTTCATTATCTCCCCCCTTTCCCTCGCCTATCCCCTGACTCTGTTAGCCTGTGGGGCCGGTGGTGACACTCGCACAGAAATGGCTCATTTGCTGGGAGGCGGTAAACCCGGTGACCTCATTCAATCTCTGGCAGGTTTGCAGCAATTGGGCCAATCCCTGGCCGGGAGTGATCAGATAAAAATGGTGAATGCCGTGTATGTCTGTAATGATTTTCCACTCAGGCCCGAATTTAACAATCTGCAGAATGGCTCTCTGACGTCTTTTGGCAAGACTGATGGTCATATCAGGTCGATTTTTGAGTCGCGCAGTGACCTGAGCACAAACACATTTATGGATCACATTAACCGCCTGACATGTGAATCTACCGGCGGAATGATTGATTCATTACTCAGTGAACCACTACCGGCTCCGGCCCTTATGGCTATCCTTAATGCCTTGCATTTTCAGGGTCACTGGCAAAATACCGCCAGCAAAACAACAATGGATTTTCGTGACGGTGACCAACAGGTTCACCACAATATTCCTGCAGTAATGGTTAACAACGTCAACTACAGACAATGCAAAATTCAGGGACAAGACTGGGCAGTGGCCTGGTCTCCTTATTCTGGCAATCAGTATGGATTGCTGCTGGCCATGCCCGTTGGCAATGAGGGTGCCGCAAACCTGAATGCACCTGAGGTGTATGAACAGGTGAGTAAGGCCATATTTACTGAGGCTGTTGGTCGTCGGGTTACCGCTGTTTTTCCCGGTTTCAGATTGGCAAGTGCCTGGCAACTGAGAGGCCCCCTGCAGAAAGCCAGACTGCTACAGAAAGCTTTTGATCCTGCAGAGGCCGACTTCAGCCAGCTGTCTGCATCAGCCACTAAAGGCAGTGCCTTTCATATTGGCAATATCATACACAAGGCATCGGTTAATGTGGATGAATACGGTACAGAAGCGTCTGCCGCAACGCTTGTTTTGACTGAACGCTGTGCACCACAAACGCACTCTTTTGATAAACCTTTTAAAGCTTTTATTGTTAATCAAAAGACAAAAACCCCTTGTTTTGAAATCAGCATCTCACAAAAGCCAGAACCTCCAGCGGAAAGGAATCAAAATAGCTGAATCGATAGCTAAAACCCCCGTATGCTGCATCATACCCGTTCTTAAGGCGCCAAAAATCGCCACCCATTGGTTTCGACAAAAAAAGTCTATTTTTTGCCCCTCCCCGGATAAGAACATATAATGATAACCGTTACTTGTCGGAGTGCCTCTTCCTTAAGTGAAATGGCTGAGATCGTGTATACGGGATCCGTGAACCTGAATAGATTAGTATCTACGTAGGGAACAAGATGTTTAACCGTCAGTATTTGCTTGCCATTTGGCAAACAAACCCTCTTGTTGTATAGCTCTTTTCGTTGTGCTTTCTATCCCCGGGCGAATACGCATTCCATCTGTCACGAACTTTGGCAAGACCGTCACTCGATTTGAATGAATTAGAGGTACGTCATGTCACAACGTAATACAAGTTCAGCAAATCAAATCAGCCGTCGTGATTTACGACAGGCGGCTTCTGATTATATCTACCATCTCAAAACACAATCATTTCCAAACTCCAGGAAAATCTATGTCACTGGGGATAACCCCGGCGTTCGTGTCGGTATGCGTGAAATCAGTTTATCTGACACCTTTGCCGGTGGCACCGAAGATAATCCAATCTATGAAAAAAACGACCCGGTACGTGTTTATGACACATCAGGACTGTACTCAGACCCGGAAGCAGAGCTTGATGTTCAGATAGGGTTACCTAAATTCCGTCAAGCCTGGATTGCAGGTCGGGATGATACCCGGGAGCTGGCTTCGGTCACTTCTCAATACACTCAGCAGCGTATGGCGGATGAAGGCCTGGAGCATTTACGTTTTGAACATTTACCCACTGTTCGCTGCGCCAAACCTGGTAAAAACGTTACCCAAATGCACTATGCCCGAAAGGGCATTATCACGCCAGAAATGGAGTACGTGGCAATCCGGGAAAATATGGGGCGTGAACGTATTCGTGAGGATATTCTTGCCCAGCAACACAAGGGTGAATCGTTTGGCGCCCAACTGCCCGATTTTATTACACCTGAATTTGTGCGCGAGGAAATTGCCCGGGGTCGGGCTGTGCTGCCGAACAATATCAATCATCCGGAATCTGAGCCGATGATCATTGGTCGGAACTTCCTGGTAAAAGTAAACTCAAACATTGGTAACTCAGCGGTTTCCAGCTCCATTGAAGAAGAAGTAGAAAAGCTCGTATGGTCAACCTGCTGGGGTGCCGATACGGTGATGGACCTGTCGACTGGCCGTTACATCCACGAAACTCGTGAATGGATTGTACGAAACTCACCGGTACCCATCGGCACAGTCCCGATTTACCAAGCGCTTGAAAAGGTAAATGGTGTTGCAGAAGAGCTGTGTTGGGATGTGTTCCGCGATACGTTAATCGAGCAAGCTGAGCAGGGTGTTGACTATTTTACCATTCATGCCGGTGTACTGCTTCGCTACGTACCCATGACGGCCAGGCGGGTAACCGGTATCGTCTCCCGGGGTGGTTCGATTATGGCTAAATGGTGTTTAGCGCACCATCAAGAAAACTTCCTGTACACACACTTTGAGGATATTTGTAAAATTTTAAAACAATACGACGTCAGTTTCTCGCTGGGTGATGGTTTGCGCCCCGGTTCCGTGGCCGATGCCAATGACGAGGCACAATTCTCAGAACTTCGCACCCTTGGTGAACTCACTAAAATAGCGTGGAAACACGATGTGCAGGTCTTTATTGAAGGCCCGGGGCACGTGCCCATGCACATGATCAAAAAAAATATGGAAGAGCAGCTTGAACACTGTCATGAAGCGCCATTCTATACCCTCGGCCCTCTGACCACTGATATTGCCCCGGGCTATGATCACTTTACCTCGGGTATCGGTGCGGCTCAAATCGCCTGGTATGGCACGGCGATGTTGTGCTATGTAACGCCAAAAGAACACCTCGGGTTACCCAATAAAGAAGACGTAAAAGAGGGCTTGATCGCCTATAAAATTGCAGCCCATGCAGCGGATCTGGCCAAAGGCCACCCGGGGGCACAAATTCGTGATAACGCCTTGTCCAAAGCGCGTTTTGAGTTCCGCTGGTACGACCAGTTTAACCTGGGTCTTGACCCTGACCGGGCGCTGGAATATCACGATGAAACCTTGCCAAAAGAGTCCGGTAAAGTTGCCCACTTCTGTTCAATGTGCGGGCCAAAATTCTGCTCGATGAAAATCACCCGGGAAGTTCGCGACTATGCCAACGGGCTCGAAAAAGAGGGTGTCGATATTTCTGATGCAAACGCCATTGAAATGAAGATGATCGACATTGAAGCGGGGATGAGAGCGAAATCAGAGGAGTTCAAATCGTCTGGTGCTGAAATCTACCAGCAAGTCAATGCCAATCAGGGTGTTGTGTAGGTGATGGTATTGTGTAAGTAACGGTGTCGTTTTGTCGTGTCAGGCACGTATTAACGTGCCTGTTTCCCGGCTTTCAGATTTTGGTGCCAGATGTCAAAACAGCGAAAAAAAATAGCGATTTCAGGTTTTGGATTAACCGGTCGCCTGGCGACGTTAGCGCTTTACCATGATCACCAGTTAGATATCTACGAAACCGGCAACATCAGCGGTGAACAAAGTGCCGGTTTTGTAGCGGCAGCCATGTTGGCGCCATTGGCAGAGTCCGTGTTGTGTGAACAGGATCTGGCGCAAATGGGTCTTGAAGCCATAGCCATGTGGCAGCGTATACTGGAGCGTCTGGATCACCCGGTATTCTTCCAGCAGGCTGGCAGTCTGGTGATCGCGCATCAGCAGGACCGCGGCGATTTGGTGTCGTTCCGACACCGTTTAAAAGCGCTAAATGGTATCAAACCTGAAATTGTTGACAGTCGCATAGCGGACCTGGAGCCTGAACTTGCCGACCGTTTTCACCAAGGTATATTTCTTCCCTGTGAAGGACAGCTGGATAATCGTGCTTTTTATATTGCCAGTTATGAACAGGTTAAAGACAAAGTACGCTTCCTGGAAAAAAGTGCCGACTCAGTGTGTATGCAAGCGTATGACTACGTCATTGACTGTCGTGGTCTGGGGGCAAAAAGAGACCTCTGTGGGCTTCGCGGGGTACGTGGCGAAGTCGTTCGTCTGTACGCACCTGAGGTCACATTACATCGCCCGATACGTTTAATGCACCCACGCTATCCAATTTATATTGCGCCAAAGCCCAATCATGAGTTCGTCATTGGTGCCACGGAAATTGAATCTCAGTCAAATAAGCCAATCACCTTGCGCTCTGCCATGGAGCTGCTTTCATCAGCGTATACCGTACACAGAGGCTTTGCTGAAGCAGAAATAGTGGATATGCGGGCAGGATTAAGGCCGAGCTTACCCGATAATCGTCCATTGGTAGAAACGAAAGGCAATCACATCATGATCAATGGCTTATATAGGCATGGCTATTTATTAGCGCCCAAGGTCGTGGATATAGCGCTGTCACATATCAATTAATGGAGTGGAAGATGAAATTATTTATTAATGGCGCTGAACAATCAGTTGCCAGAAAAATGAACTTATTATCCTTACTTCAACAGATAGAAACGCAAGAGCACTTTGCCGTTGCCGTTAATCAATCCTTTGTTCCCCGCTCGGGCTATGAAAGTTATGAATTAAAAGATGGTGATAAAGTCGAAATAGTATCGCCAATTCAGGGTGGCTGAATGGATAACCCTCTAACGATATACGGCCAGGAACTGTCGAGCCGCTTATTAATTGGTTCTGCATTGTATCCATCCCCGGCAATTATGCAGGCATCTATTCAAGCCTCAAACGCTGATGTGGTAACGGTATCGTTGCGTCGCCAGGGAACGATAGAAGCAGGCAGTGACTTTTGGCAGTTAATTAAAGACATGGGGCTTCACGTATTGCCCAACACAGCGGGATGCCACAGCGTACAAGAAGCGATAACGCTGGCACAAATGTGTCGTGCAGTATTCAGTACCAACTGGATCAAACTTGAGCTGATTGGCGATGACTACAATTTGCAGCCCGACCCTATTGGTTTATTGGAGGCCACAAAAATACTGATGGATGACGGATTTGAAGTGCTACCTTACTGCACCGATGACCTGGTAGTGTGCCAACGCCTGGTCGATTTAGGGTGTGAAGTATTGATGCCCTGGGGAGCACCGATTGGTACAGGGAAAGGGTTATTAAACCCCTATGCGTTAAAAACTATCCGCGAGCGTTTACCCAATACAACGTTATTGGTTGATGCTGGTATCGGTTTACCGTCGCATGCTGCTCAGGCAATGGAAATCGGTTTTGATGCGGTATTACTCAATAGCGCCGTTGCACAGGCGGGTGATCCGGTTAAGATGGCGCGAGCCTTTGCCAGCAGTGTAGTAGCGGGCAGATTAGCCTACGAGGCGCAGGCAATGCCTGAAAAAGAGGTGGCCAAGCCCTCAACACCAACGATGGGTATGCCTTTTTGGCATCAGGAATCATAAAAGAGCCCGGAATCCTGCCAACAGCTGCACCGGCAATGGTATTGCCTCTGCGTTACTCTGGCTTCTGCATTCATGCAATCGCGTGGTGGCAGTACAGTATATTGGCCACAAAATTCCATGTTGTTCGGGGGATAGAATTGCTATTCACCGCAAAAAACGGAATTTTCATCCTTAATTTTCTGCCATCCTCGCTTTGGGTTTGCCTGGACGGAGTCGCCTGGACGGGGTCGCCCAGATGGGGTCTACCCTCAGACAGCCTCTTAGAAGTGGTAACCAAGAGTACCCATCAGTTGCACTGAACTGGCGATGCTATCGTAGTGATAGTTAGTTCTCGTCCAAAAACGCATCAGGCAATCATAATTAGATTGTACGTGCGTTTTGATATTTCCTGAAATTCCAGAGAGCCGCAAAAACTCTTCCCTTTTTTTCTCTAATCTGGGACGGATATTGGAGAAAAACGCGAAAAGCAGGCAGAAAACATCCTCCCACCATGCTGGAAAGGTACTTTCATGTAGCGTGGAGGTGGCTATCAGGATGGTGCCGGGTGTCTGGCCAGAATCACCAGGTTGTAACAGACCACCGATAACCAGCAATGAGAATCAAAACGCTCAGAACCCTTGCAGTGGCAACGTGATAGCCCAAAACATCTCTTTAGCCACGAAATTCCCGCTTCAATACCTGCCCGGAAGCGAAAGAGCGTTTTATACACATACTGACTTTTAGTCATCTCTTCGACTTCAAGTCCGCGCTTCTTATTAAAAGCTACATCGCTGATTCCCATGGCCTTGGCTTTTTCCAAATTAGCGCGACACGCGTATCCGCCGTCACCGCTTGTCTGGCGAGGTACACGACCATAAATTTCTTTTTGTCTTTCCATCATCGGAATGAATTGGTCCGAATCCGCTGGGTTACCTTCCTCAATAACCAGGTCCAGGATCAATCGACTTTTTCCCTGAACCAGGTTCAGTTTATGGCCATACTGTACTTGCCGCCTGTCTTTTACGATGATATCCGTATGGGGTTCATACAGGCTAACCACTTTTTCCTGGGCTGGCACCTTTTCACCCTTAAAGACCCTGCGCTCTGTCTGGGAGACTATTGCATCCACCAGGGGTAACAGGTGATCCACATCGGCCTGCCACTTGTCGGCATCATCAGCCAGGAGACACTGCCCCTGCTGACGGGCGTTTGCTAGCGTGACAGTAGCTTCGATAAGTACCTTCCGGGATTTTCGGGTCAACTGCAGCAGTTTTTTATAATGCTGATGCCGCTCTTCTTTGCCAGCGTAGATGCATTTTCTGGCCGCATCTTTTACGGCTCGGTTGTGATGGGTATATTCATAAAGCGGTGTCGCTGTCAGTGTTTGTCCCCGTTCCAGCAGCCGACAAATTTCTTTAACGGAACTGGCTAAAAGATCACTGTCGCAAGGAGGTTTGATATCCGATTCGGTGACTGTGCTGTCAATAGCCACAGTGCGCCCTTTTTCAATACCCTGATCTTTAGCGGTCATTAGCTGACAGTTATTAATCCGTTCCCATGTAGATGCAGTAAGAAGGCTGATGAGCCCATGCAAACTGGAGCGACTGGGGCGCTGGTTTGGTTCGAGGCGACAAAAGTCTCGAAAGAGCATGGAGTCCATCAAAACAAACGACAAGTAGTCATAATCACAATTCAAATACTGTTTCAGGAGTGCCGCACGAAGAACGGATTCTGCTGATAGTCCGTTCCGCCCAGTGTTCTGTTTATCACCAGAACTTAAGTCCTCATAAATCCAGTCATTGAACTGTGGATGGGCGTCAAGCCATTGCGAGATACCGGAAAGCTGGGAGCAGATTTCATGAGGTACGTAATGGAGTTCCATACTACACTGCGGGTTGCGTTTTTTGCGCATTTGGAGTCCTCTGTTTTTGGCAATCCCTTATGTTTCTTGCTCTTGGGAAGTTTAGTCGCCAGATAGCAGTAGGGCTCCACTTAATTTTTCAGGATAAAATCTACAGTTTTCAATTGGTTGTGTTTTTGGACGAGAACTAGTTAGCTTCTGCACCAATATGCAACCCTTTATACAGCTGATATTCGGCAGCTAAACCGACAATTACGCCCACGGCACTATTCTTTTGCTCAGGGATGGTTCCCACATGCTGATTAAACTCACGGTCATCATCAAGGATAGATTCGTTCTCAATATAGCTAACACCTGACGTTTTATACTCGGTGTAGGTCAGGCCCAGGGTGCCCTTTAAAGTAAAGCTGTCGCTAAGATCGAAGAAATAGGCAGGTTTGATGGCGACCTGTCTCGCTTTCATATTCGCTTCCCACTCCTTTTCCCGACGCATCAGGGAGTCGACCCCAAGGTACTGGCTTTTGGAGTTATCCTGATCAAACTGGCTGTAGCTGACTTCAAGGCCAAAGTTGTTGTCAAAGCGATAGCCCGGGCCAACGGCAAATATCAGGTCAGAGTTGTCCAGAGCCAGATGGGTGCCGTCATTGAAGACCACCTCTTTATCGTGGGAGAGGACGCCAACACCATAACCGGCGTTAAAATAAGGCCCGGCCACAGCAGAGATGGAGGCCAGCAGAAGAGGAAGAGCTATCAGTTGCTTCATGGAAAATCAGTACGGTTTGTCAAAAGAGGTCATCTCAGACAATGCACCATGAACTTAAGATGAACATTGTTTTCATCCATGGTTCAGGCAGGCCATCCCCAAATTTCATATAACAACTAACAAAAGGAATAGGCTATGTATCTCGACATAGTGCGTCGTATAGTGCCAGAAAGAAAATCCATATTGTCGACAGGTTTTCTTGAGGTTTGCAAAGGTATCTCTGCTCCGTCGGCCACCCTCACTTTAAAAGACCCATTTTAAACCTGCAAAACCATATCGGCACTACACAGTAGCAAATTTCGCCGAATACTTCTGGCACAAGTAATCCTTATAGGTTTCAAAGTTCTGCCTGGATTCCAGAAGTGTGGTAACTGTATACAACAATTCATTTTGAAAGTTTTGAAGTTCGTGCTGGTATTGCGCGGGAGAGAATCTAACCAGGCGGCTGTTCGATAGAACTTCAACTTCCGGGGATGTCAACTCCCTATCCTTCAATGAGGTTAAAGCCTCAGCATACCCAGAGCGCAGCAAAGCAATATGTCTCATTTTAGTCGCCGATGGTGAATCGATATCCTCTCGAATATACTTTTCTCCAGCAACGATTTCCCACATCGATTCAGCTAACCAGGCAGCAGTCCCCTGCTCCCCTCTGGTATAAGCGTTGGGTCTGGTAAGAATAGACAAAAACTCATGCTCTAAAGCAACCAACTTATCAACAGGTGCTTTGCCTGGCAGCATCTTCAGTAAACTCTTGGCAGCATCCGTTTCATTCATTCCTTCCAGACTCGTCATAAAACCGGTAAGTTGTTTACTTTTAGCAGGATCACCCTCCCTGCCATCGTTAAATTCTTTACAGAGACGAGATTGACTGAACTCTGCCACCTGTTTTGGCGTAAACCGGTATTTTGCAATTCCGGGCGTAGCGGCCATCAGCGGTTCAACCCACCCATTGTCTTTTGTGAAAACATCGGTGAATTGAACCCGTGCCGCAAAACCTTCCTGTAAAAATTGGCAAACCTTCCGCTTACATTCCTCGTTACCATTTAACATTTTTTCTACCAACACTTTTGCTTCTGATACCACAGCCTCCAAATGCATTCGCTGAGTATCGGTAAAATCAACTTGTTGGCGCCGTGAATATAATGAAAAAGGCCTGAAACTGGAGTGATGCGTGTATGGCTTAACGGCTCCATCAATGGTCTCATTACAAAAAATGGATTTGGCAAGATCATTCAGGTAGATGATTTTCACAAAATAGGATTGCTGTGCTTCTAAAATGCCGGGAAGTTTCTTGGCAAACTCAGCTTTATCCACATCAGCCCGGTTACTTGCCAGTATTTTTAAACTGGCCAGAGGAGCATAAAGGTTTTCATACAATCTGCATGACAGTTCGTGTACTTTTTCGGCTTCAGATACCTTCTCAGACTCCAGTTTTTTCTTTTGGGCTACAGCCTCACGCAATCTATCCATGGACTTTTTATGGTCGTTTCGCTCACACTCCAACGCCAATTCATATTTAGTAATTTTTTCCTCTGCCTTAACTCGTGCTTGCTCTACCTCAAGTTTGCGATTCTCAACCTCTGAAACCACGCCCTTCAGTTCATCTACCGTTCGACAGTGACTGTCAAGGTTTAACTCCATCCGCTTGGCTTCATCTGTCAGCTGCTCAACTTCGACAGTCATCGTTTGCAATTTCTCTGACAGGTGTTTCTGACAACTTTCAGCATTTCTTGCCCTTCGCTCAAGAAGAACTGCTTGCTGCTGCAGCTCCCTGTTTCTTTGTTTTTCCTTATCAAGCGCCTTGTTCTGCTCCTTCATCATGCCGTCCAACTCTTTTTTCTGCGCCTCCTTCATATCATTCAGGGTTTGTTCCTGTTGAAGGAGCGTTTCCTGCAAAAGTCTTTGTTTATTGTCACCCTCTGCTGTGAGCCTGCGAATCTCTTCCTGACTTTTATGATCAAGCTTCATTGCAGCGTTCTTCTTTTTTAACAGAGAAAGCTGCTTTTGCAAGTGGTTTACCTGTTCATTCTGCTGCATAATTTTATTTTCAGACGTGCTGATTACTTGGAAAGCACTTTGAAACGCCGTCATCTGCGCCAGGCATACCGACATCTGCGGGCGAAGTTCTTTGTCATTAGCAACCATCTCAAGAAGAAAACTCACAAACTGCCTGACAAAACCTTCATTCGTTTGCGCCAGCCCTGAGAGCACCTTTTCAGGATGCAGTTCAGGCTGTAATCCATCTACCGCTCTGGACCTTGCGGCCTCATAATGGTCAGGAGTATTAGAGAAGAGGTTTAATAAAATAATCCCCAAAGAAAACACCATCGATTTTTGTGACATATGCATGCCTGAATACTGTTCAGGAGCGATAAACCATGGTGTCCCGCGCGGTCCTTCTGGCCTGATGTCTGCAGGAGCGTGAACATCTCGTACATGTGCGTTGTCAATAAAGCCGGCCTGCTTTTTCGCAGGATCATAGATCATGTTATCTGGCTTGAGATCGGGATGTAATTTATCACCCACTACATAGTTCTGGGCACACTCAAGAATAGCCACAGCACACTCAAACTTTTCTCCCAATGGCCAATCAGGCCTTTGAAAGAAAGACTTCAATGTTTCTCCGGGAAGCCGTAATTGGTCCAGGTATCGAACACCATTAATAATCCCGGCTCCTAATGTTCCCTGTTGTTGCAATTGAAAGCTAACCTCGGTTTGTGCATCATCAGATTCCTCCTGAATCTTCATCACTCTTTTATATTGGTCACCCTCAGGCACTATCCAACTTCGGCCATGCTTTATGACTAACTGACTGCTTTCATAAACATAACCAAATGCACCACGGCCAATATACTTATTCGATTTGTCATGCACTTGTATGATTACCGGGTTTTTACCCGGCCATTTAAATCCAACCAGCGTATCGGACTGGGGGCTGCGTTTTACCGCACAATGGCAAGCCAGGTCAGTATTGGTGTTATGCTTCTTGTTTTTTAGCTCCAGATATAACTCAGTTGCCAAGCCAGCTTCCCTTTTGCTCAGCTCACGAAGCGTTTTAACAGCCTCTTTAGGCTCTCTGCTTCGTGCTGCCTGCTCCGGATAAGCTTGCATGGGTCGAGTTACGACACGGGAATGATCAGAAGGGGGAAACATTATTAATACCTGTATAAAATTGATCCTGAAGATTGGATCATCAAAAGTATTAATAGTTCTTTTTTTGTCCTGAACTCACCAGGATTAACCGATTATCAGGTTACATTAGTAATACGACAGGCGACTTTAATTCCAATGGTATTCTTTTACTACTGTTATAAGCAGGGTGAGGATTTCAGGAGGGGACAAGAGACTGCATATAAAAAAGCCGGGATAACCCGGCTTTTTTATCTGACTTACTCGTCGTCAGCTGACTCTACCGCTTCAGCAGCAGGACGGTCCAGCAACTCGACATAAGCCATCGGCGCGTTATCACCATGGCGGAAACCACACTTGATGATACGGATGTAACCACCCGGACGCTCTTTGAAACGCGGACCCAGATCAGTAAACAGTTTGCCTACCACAGCCTTGTTACGGAGACGATCGAACGCCAGCCGACGGTTAGCAACGCTGTCTTCCTTAGCCAGGGTGATCAGCGGTTC
This sequence comes from Endozoicomonas sp. SCSIO W0465, assembly GCF_023716865.1. Lineage (NCBI taxonomy): Bacteria > Pseudomonadati > Pseudomonadota > Gammaproteobacteria > Oceanospirillales > Endozoicomonadaceae > Endozoicomonas > Endozoicomonas sp. SCSIO W0465. Next base: position 939,487 of record NZ_CP092417.1, on the reverse strand, counting down.
AGCAACACGGCGCAGCTCTTTAGCCTTTGGCAGTGTTGTCTTGATTACTTCATGCTCAACCAGGGAAGCAGCCATATTCTTGAACATCGCTTTGCGATGAGAACTGTTCCGGTTAAGCTTGCGGCCACTCTTACGATGACGCATGGCACAAACTTCCTCTTCTTTCTGAGAGCTGCCTCGCTTTTAGTAATGAAAAGCGCCACAGTGGCAACCCTCAGCCGCAATTAAGCAGAAACCTTGTCGTCACTCTTCAAACTGGCAGGTGGCCAGTTGTCGAGACGCATACCCAAGCTCAGACCACGGGAGGCCAGAACATCCTTGATCTCAGTCAGGGACTTCTTACCCAGGTTCGGGGTCTTGAGCAACTCAACTTCAGTGCGCTGGATCAGGTCACCAATGTAGTAGATATTCTCTGCCTTCAGGCAGTTTGCACTACGTACCGTCAGTTCGAGATCATCAACCGGACGAAGAAGAATTGGATCAACCTCATCTTCTTCCTTCACCGGCTCTGGCTCGGACACACCCTCCAGATCCACAAACACCGCCAACTGCTGCTGCAGAATAGTAGCAGCGCGACGGATGGCTTCATCAGGATCCAGGGTACCATTGGTTTCCAGGTCGATAACCAGCTTGTCGAGGTCAGTACGCTGTTCTACACGAGCACTTTCTACGACATAGGAAACACGGTATACAGGGCTATAGGTGGCATCCAACTGCAGACGGCCGATAGCGCGAGTTTCCTCTTCATCCTGACGGCGGCTGTCGGCTGATTCATACCCACGACCACGAGCAACCTTCAGCTTCATGTTGAGCTTGCCCTTGTCATTCATGTGGGCAATAACATGATCAGGATTCACGATTTCAACATCGTGATCCAGCTGGATGTCAGCAGCGGTGACGACACCCTCACCGTTTTTGCTCAGAGTCAGAGTAACGCTGTCACGGCCAGTCATGCGAATAGCCAGGCCTTTCAGGTTGAGCAGGATTTCAATAACGTCTTCCTGAACACCTTCAATAGCACTGTATTCATGCTGCACGCCATCAATCTCTACCTCAGTCACGGCACAGCCGGGCATAGAGGAAAGAAGAATGCGACGCAGGGCATTGCCTAAGGTATGCCCAAAACCACGTTCCAGCGGCTCCAGGGTGACCTTTGCCCGTGTCAGACTGATTTCCTCAACATCAATATGTCGAGGGGTTAGAAATTCAGTAACCGAATTCTGCATGGATGTTACACCCCACCTAACTGTCTATCCCTTACTTGGAGTACAGCTCGACGATCAAGCTCTCGTTGATGTCGGCCGCCAGATCACTCCGCTCGGGCAGCGTCTTGAAGACACCTTCTTTTTTACTGGCGTCTACTTCTACCCAGATGGAAAAACCACGCTGGGCAGCAAGTTCAAGCGCTGCATTGATGCGCAGCTGGTTCTTTGCCTTTTCACGGATAGCAACTACGTCACCAGGACGAACCTGGAAAGACGGGATGTTTACAGTCTTGCCATTAACCATGACAGCTTTGTGGCTGACCAGCTGGCGTGCTTCTGCACGGGTAGAACCGAATCCCATGCGGTAAACCACATTATCAAGCCGAGCCTCAAGAAGTTGCAACAGGTTTGAGCCTGTAGCGCCCTTCAGACGGTCAGCTTCCTTGTAGTAGTTACGGAACTGCTTTTCCAGTACACCGTAGATACGACGAACTTTCTGCTTCTCACGAAGCTGAACACCGTAGTCAGAAAGACGACCACGACGCTGGCCATGCTGGCCAGGAGCATTTTCTGCCTTGCACTTTGACTCAAGCGCGCGAACACCACTCTTCAGGAAGAGATCAGTGCCTTCACGACGAGACAGTTTGCACTTAGGACCTATATATCTAGCCATTTACCGGTCTCCTGCTTATACACGACGCTTCTTGGGCGGACGACAACCATTGTGTGGGATCGGGGTAACATCAGTGATGTTATTGATCTTGAAACCACAAGCGTTGAGCGCGCGTACGGCGGATTCACGGCCTGGACCAGGCCCTTTAACATTCACGTCCAAATTCTTCAGACCGAACTCAGCGGCAGCACGTCCGGCACGCTCAGCTGCAACCTGTGCAGCGAACGGAGTGCTCTTACGGGAACCACGGAAGCCGGAGCCACCTGCAGTTGCCCAGGACAGTGCATTACCCTGGCGGTCGGTAATTGTCACGATAGTGTTGTTAAAAGAGGCGTGAATATGGGCGATGCCATCCACAACCGACTTTTTAACTTTCTTACGTGTACGAGTACCTGGCTTTGCCATATCAGAACAAATCCTGTATTAAAAAGTTCGTTGCTCTCTTCAAAGAGATTTTTTTTAACAAAAACCTTTACAGAGAAGCTCAACATAAGGAGTTTCTCTTGAGAAATGCAACGTGCTTATTTGCGAATCGGTTTGCGCGGACCCTTACGAGTACGGGCATTGGTCTTCGAGCGCTGACCACGAACCGGCAGACTGCGACGATGGCGAAGGCCACGGTAGCAACCCAGGTCCATCAGGCGCTTGATGTTCATGCTGATTTCGCGACGCAGGTCACCTTCTACGTTCAGTTTTGCAACTTCAGTACGCAGGGATTCCAGCTGATCTTCGCTCAGATCAGATACTTTGGCAGACGGGTTAACGCCAGTGGCAGCACAAAGCTGCTGAGCTGAAGTTTTGCCGATACCAAAAATGTAGGTCAACGAGATAACGGCATGTTTGTTATCTGGAATGTTGACGCCAGCAATACGGGCCATTCAATCGTCTCCGTTATTACATTTAACCGTGCAACAGCTATTCGGTTGATCATTCCTGATTGCTCAGCAAGAACTGATTAAACTGAAACACGTCACCATATTGAAACGCCAGAAAATCCGTTATTTCAGAAATGGCTGCTTTCATCCTGAGAAAACACCTTTGAAATGGAGCAATCCAGCAAAGCTAAAACACTCACGCACCCAAAGACACTTCCAACAGGTCGAAAGGCGGAAATTGTAATCCTCCTTTCGATAAAACACAACCGCTCATGAAAAAAATCATGAACGGTTGTTTTTGCCTGAGGTCACATAAGACCAGAGTCCGGCTTTTTCAGAATCCGTAGATTCGCAAAAACGTTTAGCCCTGACGCTGTTTGTGACGCGGCTCCTGACAGATCACGCGCACATTACCCTTACGCTTGATAATCTTACAGTTGCGGCAGATTTTTTTAACCGACGCACGTACTTTCATAACTTACTCCACAACCGTTGCAGAACTATTGCTGGTTGAGTCTCGTTGAGAGAGACTCAGCGGATCAGACCGCCAGAGCCATAGCCCTTAAGATTGGATTTCTTCAGCAGCGACTCATACTGATGCGACATGAGATGCGACTGCACCTGAGCCATGGTATCCATCACCACAACCACCACGATCAACAGGCTGGTACCACCCAGATAGAACGGAACATTGGCCGACACTACCAGGAACTGCGGCAACAAACACACTGCTGTCATATAGAGAGCACCGAACATGGTCAGGCGAGTCAGGACACCATCAATATAACGGGCAGACTGCTCCCCCGGACGAATACCGGGAATGAATGCACCCGACTTCTTCAGGTTATCTGCCACGTCTTTTGGATTAAAGACCAGCGCAGTATAGAAGAAGCAGAAAAAGATGATACCTGCCGAGAACAGTATAATGTTCAGTGGCTGACCCGGACCCAGCGCCAGGGCAATTTCCTGCAGCCATCCCATGCCTTCACCTTGTCCGAACCACTGCGCAATCGACGCAGGGAACAGCAGCAAACTTGAAGCAAAAATGGCTGGAATAACACCGGCCATATTCACCTTCAATGGCAGATGGCTGGTCTGGGCCGCAAACACCTTACGCCCTTGTTGACGCTTGGCATAGTTCACGGTTATCCGGCGCTGACCCCGTTCGATAAAGACCACAAATGCGATGATCGCGATTGCCAGAAGGGCAACGGCGAGCAACATCAGGATATTGATATCACCCTGACGTGCGGACTCGAAAGACCGCACAATCGCACTGGGAAGACCAGCGACAATACCTGCAAAAATAAGAATCGAAATACCATTGCCGATTCCCCGTTCAGTCACTTGCTCGCCCAGCCACATCATAAAGACGGCACCGGTGACGAACGTAACCACAGCAACCACATAGAAGCTGAAGTCAGTACTGAAGGCAACACCCTGATTGGCCAGACCGACAGTCATGCCAGTCCCCTGAATCAGAGCAAGGGCAACGGTCAGGTAGCGGGTGTACTGGCTGATCTTGCGACGTCCGGACTCACCTTCCTTCTTGAGCTGCTCCAACTGCGGGCTCACCACGCTCATCAGCTGAACGATAATGGATGCCGAAATATAAGGCATGATACCCAGGGCCAGTACCGACATTCTCTCCAGCGCACCGCCAGAGAACATGTTGAACAGACCCAGAATGGTGCCTTCATTTTGTTGAAACATCCGGGCCAGTGCATCAGGGTTGATACCTGGCACAGGGATGTGCGCACCGATCCTGTAAACCAGGATCGCCAGAAACACGAACTTAACGCGAGACCAGAGCTCGTTTAAGCCGCTTTGATTCCCAACAGGTAATGTCTTAGCCATTTAGTCCTCGATCTTACCACCGGCAGCTTCAATCGCAGCACGGGCGCCTTTGGTAACAGCCAGACCTTTAATGGTGACTGCTTTAGCCAATTCGCCAGACAGTACCACTTTAGCACGCTGGATGCTACCGCTGACCAGGTCAGCAGCTTTCAGTGCAGCCAGATCAATCACGTCCGCTTCCACCTTGCTCAGCTCGTGCAGACGAATCTCAGCAGTGAAGCGTGCTTTGCGTGAAGTAAAGCCATACTTTGGCAGACGACGCTGCAGTGGCTGCTGACCGCCTTCAAAACCTGGCTTGACAGAACCACCGGAACGGGACTTCTGACCCTTGTGACCACGGCCACAGGTCTTGCCCAGGCCGGAGCCAATGCCACGACCTACGCGCTTACCCTCTTTGCGACTGCCTTCAGCCGGGCTCAGAGTATTCAAACGCATGTTATTCTCCTTCTACCCGGACAAGGTAGGATACCTTGTTGATCATGCCACGAACTGAAGGAGTGTCTTCCACTGCAACAGTGTGGTTGATACGACGCAGGCCCAGACCCCGTACGCAAGCCTTGTGGCTTTCGAGGCGACCGTTGGTGCTCTTCACGAGCGTCACTTTGATCATCTTCTCAGCCATGACTTACCCCAGGATATCCTCAACCGACTTGCCACGCTTGGCAGCAATGCCTTCAGGAGAACGCATGTCGCGCAGACCATTAAAAGTAGCACGAACTACGTTCACAGGATTGGTAGAACCGTAGCACTTGGCCAGTACGTTGTGTACGCCAGCCACTTCAAGAACGGCACGCATTGCACCACCGGCGATAACACCGGTACCCGCAGATGCTGGCTGCATGTAAACCTTGGAAGCACCGTGACGGGCTTTTACCGGGTACTGCAGAGTGTCACCATTCAGATCAACATGAATCATGTTGCGACGGGCAGCTTCCATTGCTTTCTGGATAGCGATTGGCACTTCACGGGCCTTGCCGCGACCGAAACCAACCTTACCCTTGCCATCACCAACGACTGTCAGCGCTGTGAAGCCAAAGATACGACCACCTTTCACCACCTTGGCGACACGGTTAACCTGTACCAGCTTCTCAATCAAGCCTTCGTCGTTGTTAGGCTTACGCTCATCTCTTTCTCTTGCCATGACGTTCTACCCTTAGAATTCCAGTCCGCCTTCACGGGCTGCATCGGCAAGCGCCTTGACACGACCGTGATATTTGAAACCAGAGCGGTCAAACGCCACCTTGGTTACACCCGCCGCCTTGGCACGCTCAGCAACCAGAGCACCCACTTTCCTGGCCGCTTCTACGTTACCGGTAGCGTCGCCACGCAGTTCTTTTTCAACAGTGGAGGCAGTTGCCAGCACTTTGTCGCCGTCAGCGGCGATAACCTGCGCATAGATGTGGCGAGGCGTACGATGAATGCTCAGACGAATGGCACCCAGCTCACGCATCTTGACCCTTGCACGAAGGGCACGACGCAGGCGAGAAGATTTTTTGTCCATCATGATCTCACCCTACCTTACTTTTTCTTGGCTTCTTTGCGACGAACGCGTTCGTCAGCATAGCGAACACCCTTGCCTTTATAAGGCTCAGGACGACGGAATTCACGAATTTCCGCAGCAACCTGTCCAACCAGCTGCTTGTCGATACCACGAACCAGAATTTCGGTCTGGGTCGGAGTTTCACAAGTTACGCCTGCTGGCAGTTGGTATTCTACCGGATGGGAGAAGCCCAGGTTCAAAGTCAGGCTATTACCTTTGGCCGCTGCACGATAACCAACACCGACCAGCTGCAGCTTCTTCTCAAAGCCAGCGGTAACGCCGGTTACCATGTTGTAAACCAGGGCACGGGTAGTACCGGCCAGAGCACGGGAGTGCTTGGCACCATCACGTGGAGCAAACGTCAGAACGTTTTCTTCCTGAGCAACTTCGACATTGTTGTGAACAACAAGTTCCAGTTGTCCCTTGGATCCTTTGATAATAAGGACCTGGCCATTGCGCTTGATCTCTACACCAGCAGGGACAGCAACAGGGCTTTTGGCTACTCGAGACATAATACCCCTCCCTTAGAACACAGTGCAGAGAACTTCACCACCAACACCGGCTGCACGGGCAGCGCGATCGGTCATAACACCTTTGTTGGTGGAAACGATAGCGATACCCAGACCGCCGTTCACTTTTGGCAGCGCTTCCTTGCCAGCGTAAGAACGCAAGCCAGGACGGCTGGTGCGCTTCAGGCTTTCAATAACCGGCTTACCTTCGAAATACTTCAGCTCAATTACCAGTTCAGCCTTGGCTTCGCCAGCTACATTGTAGTCAGCAATAAAACCTTCGTCTTTCAAAACCCGGGCTACAGCAACCTTGATTTTGGAGGACGGCATGGTGACAGAGGCGTGCTCTGCCATCTGGGCATTACGGATACGAGTTAGCATATCTGCTAACGGGTCCTGCATACTCATTATCTATATCTCCCGAAGATGAAATGCGCTTACCAGCTGGCTTTGACCAGACCTGGAACATCACCACGCATCGCTGCTTCACGCAGCTTGATACGGCTCAGGCCGAACTTGCGCAGTACGCCGTGTGGACGGCCAGTGATGCGGCAGCGGTTACGCAGACGCGCCTTGCTGGCATTGCGAGGCTGCTTCTGCAGGGCTACCTGGGCATCCCAACGCTCATCTTCAGTGCTGTTAGGGTTGTTAATCACAGCTTTCAGCTGTGCACGCTTTTCAGCATATTTGGCAACGGTGCGCTGACGCTTCAGTTCCCGCTGCTTCATGGATACTTTTGCCATAAAACTCGTACCGGTATCAGTTACGGAATGGGAAGTTGAAAGCCTTCAGCAGAGCACGGCCTTCTTCGTCATTCTTGGCGGTAGTGGTCAGAGTGATGTCCAGACCGCGCAGAGTGTCGATTTTGTCGTAATCAACTTCAGGGAAGATGATCTGCTCTTTAACACCCATGCTGTAGTTACCACGGCCGTCGAAAGACTTGGGGCTCAGACCACGGAAGTCACGTACCCGTGGCAGAGCGATGTCAACCAGACGCTCCAGGAACTCATACATGCGCTCGCGACGCAGAGTCACCTTAACACCGATTGGCCAGCCTTCACGGACTTTAAAGCCAGCAACGGATTTGCGGGCCTTGGTCACGATAGCTTTCTGACCGGCGATCTTTTCCAGGTCAGCAATCGCGTGCTCGATGACTTTCTTGTCACCAATCGCTTCACCAACACCCATGTTCAGGGTGATTTTAGTGATGCGTGGCACTTCATGAACGTTCTTCACGCCCAGCTCTTCTTTCAGCTTGGGCAGAATCTCTTCACGATACTTGGTTTTAAAATTTGCCATCACTCACCCCTCACCCGTTAACTGCGTCAACAGGCTTGCCGTTAGACTTGAATATGCGCTGCTTTTTGCCATCTTCAATAGCAAAGCCAACACGATCAGCCTTGTTGGTTTCAGGGTTCAGAAGCGCAACGTTAGAAGCCTGAATAGCGGCCTCTTTCTCTACGATTCCACCAGGAGTGCCCAACATCGGGTTAGGCTTCTGATGCTTCTTGATCATATTGATACCAGAAACAATCAGCTTGCCATCAGCACGAACGGTCAGCACTTTACCGTGCTTACCCTTGTCCTTGCCGGCAATTACGATGACTTCGTCATCACGACGGATCTTTTTCATGACCTGCTCCCGTTACAGTACTTCTGGGGCCAGTGAGATGATCTTCATGAACTGCTCACCGCGCAGCTCACGAGTCACTGGTCCAAAGATACGGGTACCGATGGGCTGCAGGTTGGCGTTCAGAAGAACGGCTGCATTGCCATCGAATTTGATCAGGGAACCGTCTGGACGACGAACACCTTTTTTGGTACGCACGACAACAGCGTTCATCACCTGGCCTTTTTTGACCTTACCGCGGGGAATCGCTTCCTTCACGGAGACTTTGATGATGTCGCCAATGCCAGCGTAACGGCGATGGGATCCACCCAGCACCTTGATACACTGAACTCGACGGGCGCCGCTGTTATCAGCGACTTCGAGTTGACTTTCTGTCTGGATCATTGCTTATTCTCCAAGCCCAAACTGCAGACGGGTACTCGCCGGCTTGCACAAAAACAACCGTTCCGGCAGGCTTTTAACAGATCTGCCGGAACGGTCATTATTCACTCAAGCCCAAAGCACCGTAGCCTTAGATCTGAGTAGCACGCTCGTCAATGGATACAAGCGTAAACGTCTTGCTCTTTGACAGAGGACGCGTCTCTTTGATGGTAACAACGTCACCCATACGGCAGTCGTTGTTTTCATCATGAGCGTGCAACTTGGTGGACCGCTTCACGATTTTACCCAGAAGCGGATGTTTTACCCGGCGCTCAATGAGCACAGTGATGGTTTTATCCATCTTGTCGCTCACGACCTTACCGGACAGTGTACGGATCTTTTTCTGACCTACCAGTTCTTCAGCCATCTTATGCTCCTGCCTTTTGGTTCAGGATGGTTTTCACACGAGCGATGTCGCGCTTAACCTGCTTCAGCAGATGGCTTTGACCCAGCTGGCCAGTAGCTTTCTGCATACGGAAGTTAAACTGATCCCGCAGCAGAGAGAGCAGCTCAGCATTGAGCTCCTCTACAGACTTTTCACGCAGTTCAGCAGCTTTCATCACATTACGCTCCGCTTAACGAAGGCAGTTTCCAGTGGCAGCTTGGCTGCTGCAAGAGCAAAGGCTTCACAAGCCAGCTCTTCGGACACACCTTCCATCTCATAGAGAACGCGGCCTGGTTGAATCTGGCACACCCAGTATTCCACGTTACCCTTACCTTTACCCTGACGAACCTCAAGAGGCTTACCGGTGATCGGCTTGTCAGGGAAGACGCGGATCCAGATTTTACCGCCACGTTTAATGTGACGGGTCATGGCACGACGAGCCGCCTCGATCTGGCGAGCTGTTATACGTCCACGACCGATTGCTTTCAATGCGTATTCGCCGAAGCTAACCTTGGAGCCGCGGAGTGCCAGACCACGATTGCGGCCTTTTTGCTGCTTACGAAATTTCGTACGCTTAGGCTGTAACATTTCCGCGCTCCTTAACTCTTAGCCTGACGCTTCTTAGGGCGACGAGCTGGCTGTTCTTTATCTTTGGAAGGCTCAACCGTTGGCGCCATGCCACCGATAACCTCACCTTTAAAGATCCAGACCTTCACACCCAGAATGCCGTAGGTGGTCAGTGCTTCATAATGTGCATAATCGATGTCAGCACGCAGGGTGTGCAGTGGCACACGACCTTCGCGGTACCATTCAGTACGCGCGATTTCAGCACCGCCAAGACGGCCACTCAGTTGAACCTTGATACCCTTGGCACCCAGTCGCATAGCGTTCTGTACAGAGCGCTTCATGGCACGACGGAACATCACACGACGCTCCAGCTGGCCAGCGATGCTCTGAGCCACCAGCATGGCATTCAGTTCAGGCTTGCGGATTTCTTCAATGTTGATGTGCACAGGCACGCCCATCATTTTGGACACAGCCTGACGCAGCTTCTCAACGTCTTCACCCTTTTTACCGATCACGATACCCGGACGGGCAGTGTGAATGGTAACGCGAGCGCTTTGAGCTGGACGCTGAATTTCAACATGGCTCACAGAAGCGTTTTTCAGCTTCTCTTCAATGAAACTGCGCACCGCCAAGTCAGCATTCAGTTTGTCAGCGTAATCGCTGCCATCTGCAAACCAGACTGAACGGTGGGGCTTTACGATGCCCAGGCGAATTCCATTAGGATGTACTTTCTGACCCATCTGACCGCTCCTTAGACCTCTGCAACCTTAACCGTAATATGGCAAGACCGCTTCAGAATGCGATCAGCACGACCCTTGGCACGGGGACGAATGCGCTTCATCGTCATGCCTTCGTCAACGAAGACAGTAGAGACTTTCAGCTCATCGATGTCCATGCCGTCATTGTGCTCAGCGTTTGCAATAGCAGACTCAAGCACTTTCTTAACCAGAACTGCAGCTTTTTTCGGGCTGTAGCTCAGGAGATCCAGGGCGTCGCCAACTGCCTTGCCGCGGATCTGGTCAGCGACCAGACGCGCTTTCTGGGCAGAAATGCGAGCGCCTTTATGCATAGCAGCAACTTCTTTCATTTCTATACCCTCTTAGCGCTTCTTGGCCTTCTTGTCTGCTGCGTGACCGCGATAAGTACGGGTTGCAGCAAACTCACCCAGCTTGTGGCCAACCATATCTTCGGTAACGAAGACCGGAACGTGCTGACGACCGTTGTGCACAGCCAGAGTCAGACCAACCATCGTTGGGATAATCATGGAGCGGCGAGACCAGGTCTTGATCGGACGCTTGTTGCCGCTTTCAGCCGCTTCTTCGACTTTCTTCAGCAGGTGAAGGTCGATAAATGGGCCTTTTTTCAATGAACGTGGCACTATCGTATCCTCTCTCTAGGCTTACTTCGCGCTGCGACGACGTACGATCATTTTGTCCGTACGCTTGTTGGAACGAGTCTTGCGACCCTTGGTCGGAACACCCCATGGCGTCACAGGATGACGACCACCGGAAGTACGACCTTCACCACCACCATGTGGGTGATCTACCGGGTTCATGGCAACACCACGAACGGTCGGACGCACACCACGCCAGCGCTTAGCACCCGCTTTACCCAGAGAGCGCAGGTTGTGCTCACTGTTAGAGACTTCGCCCAGAGTGGCGCGACAGTCAGCCAATACTTTACGCATTTCACCGGAACGCAGACGCAGGGTAACGTAAGCACCGTCACGAGCGACCAGCTGGGCAGAAGCACCAGCACTGCGAATCATCTGAGCGCCTTTACCAGGCTTCATTTCTACACAGTGTACGATGGAACCCTGTGGAATATTGCGCAGCGGCAGAGTATTACCAGCCTTGATCGGGGCATCGACACCGGAGAACAGCTCATCACCGGCTTTCACACCTTTAGGTGCGATAATGTAACGACGCTCACCGTCCATGTATTTCAACAGGGCGATGTGCGCAGTACGGTTTGGATCGTATTCCAGACGCTCAACAACCGCTGGAATGCCGTCCTTGTTGCGACGAAAATCGACGATACGATAGTGCTGCTTGTGACCACCCCCGCGATGACGGGTAGTGATACGACCAGCATTGTTGCGACCACCAGTTTTGCCTTTCTTTTCCAACAGAGGCGCGTAAGGACGGCCCTTGTGGAGGTCAGGGTTAACTACCTTGACAACGAAGCGGCGACCTGGAGAAGTCGGCTTGCATTTGATTACTGCCATTCTCTAGCTCCTTATTCCGCGTCCGCGAAGTCAATTTCCTGACCTTGCTCCAGGCTGACGTAAGCCTTTTTCCAGTCTGAGCGCTGGCCCATACCGAAACGAGTACGCTTGGTCTTGCCCTTAACAACGGCAGTCCTGACAGCTTTAACGCTGACTTCAAACAGCTGCTCAACAGCTTTTTTGATTTCGAGCTTGGTTGCGTCCTTAGCTACCTTGAAGACGTACTGGTTGTGCTCTTCAGCAACGACAGTGGCCTTCTCGGAAATGTGCGGACCAAGCAGAACTTTAAAAATACGTTCCTGGTTCATCCCAGCATCTCCTCGAACTTCTTGATGGCAGACACGGTCATCACGACTTTCTCGTGAGCAACCAGGCTAACCGGATCAATGCCCTGCACGTCACGAACATCCACGTGAGGAATGTTGCGAGCGGCCAGATAAATGTTCTGATCCACTTCATCAGCAACGATCAACGCGCCGTTAGCGTTCAGTTCATTCAGCTTGGCAACAACCAGCTTGGTCTTTGGTGATTCAACAGCGAACTGCTCAACCACTACCAGACGCTCCTGACGAACCAGCTCGGACAAGATGGAGCGCAGTGCTGCGCGATACATCTTCTTGTTCAGCTTTTGAGCATGATTCTGTGGTTTGGCAGCAAAGGTCTTGCCGCCCCCGCGCCACAGTGGGCTGCGGATAGTACCGGCGCGTGCACGACCGGAACCTTTCTGACGCCAGGGCTTACGACCACCGCCACTTACGTCGCTGCGGCTTTTCTGAGCTCTGGTGCCTTGACGCGCACCGGCCATGAATGCAACAACCGCCTGGTGAACCAGGGTTTCGTTGAATTCAGTGCCAAAAGTCACGTCTGAGACCTGAACGGCATCTGCACCGTTTACCTTCAGTTCCATCGTCTAATCCCCTCAGGCGTGAGCACGTGCTTTAACTGCTGGACGAACAATAACGTCAGCACCGGTTGCACCGGGTACTGCGCCTTTGACCAGCAGCAGGTTACGCTCGCTATCAACGCGAACGAGTTCCAGGGACTGTACGGTCACGTTTTCCGCGCCCATATGTCCAGCCATTTTCTTGCCTTTGAAGACACGACCAGGAGTCTGACACTGGCCGATAGAGCCAGGTGCACGGTGAGACAGCGAGTTACCGTGCGTGGCGTCCTGCATACGGAAGTTCCAGCGCTTGATTGCACCCTGGAAGCCCTTACCCTTGGACTGACCGGTAACATCTACTTTCTGACCTTGCTCAAACAGGTCTACACCGATAACGTCGCCCGCTTTATATTCAGCGTCAGCGTCGATACGGAATTCCCAGAGACCAGAACCAGCTTCAACGCCTGCTTTGGCGAAGTGGCCAGCTTCCGGCTTGCTCAGACGGCTGCTTTTCTTGCTACCAGAAGTCACCTGAATTGCAGTGTATCCATCGGTTTCCAGGGTTTTCACCTGGGTAACACGGTTTGGATCTACCTCAATTACGGTCACTGGTATGGAAGCACCGTCTTCGGTGAAAACACGGGTCATACCGCGTTTCTTGCCGACTAATCCAATAGTCATTTCAACCTCTCTCGTGTACGGGGCTATCACCCACTATGGCCGCTCACTTCAGAGCTGTTACACAAAAGTGTGCACACTTTGATGGAGAGCCCATGGCCTCATTAACCGAGACTGATCTGCACTTCGACACCGGCTGCCAGATCCAGTTTCATCAGTGCGTCTACAGTTTTTTCGGTGGGCTCGATAATGTCGAGAAGACGCTTATGGGTACGGATCTCATACTGGTCACGGGCGTCTTTGTTGACGTGTGGAGAAATCAGTACCGTAAAACGTTCTTTTCGTGTTGGCAGAGGGATTGGACCACGAACCTGCGCACCAGTTCTTTTTGCAGTATCAACGATTTCCTGCGTAGACTGGTCAATCAGGCGATGGTCAAAAGCCTTCAGGCGAATACGAATTTGCTGCGCCTGTGAGGACTGCTTTGATTGTTGGCTCATTTTGTTCTAACCATGGCATCTATAAAGAACAAAGTCCGGTGAACTATGTCACCTGGACAAAAGGACGCGAAATTCTACTAACCACAAAACCTGCTGTCAATACAAGCGTTCAAACAAGTTTTTGTTATATGAGGGGCTGAGGGTTATTTATCGGGCGGGCACTATACTGGGCTGGCGGGGAAATTGAATAGGGACTATCGGAAGGCAGACTGGTTACAGTCCACAATTCATCAATCTCCTATCGTTAATTTTCTATAAGGTCGAGCATTTTTCCCCACGGATTTTTAATTACTCTGACTGCCAACTGACTTTCTATGTCTGAAAATGCCTCCTGAGCTACTCGTTTTTTAAAACCGCAACGCCCTTTAGACATTTTGCCTGATTTCAAATCTTTTACCGCTTCCGAAAAGTCACAAACCTTGTCATAAACTTTGTGGCTCACTTCTTCGTCAGAAACATAGCATGCGGTCTCTGCTGCACTCTTAAGAAATGATGCGTACAGCCAATCATCACTCTTGACGGAATCAACAAATTCGGTCATTGACTGCTCTTTAAATTCATTATGATTCGGCAAATGCAACATTTGATCCCCACCCATGGAAAGCGCTACATGAGCGTTACCGTAAAAGAGAATAATATCGCCCGGTTCCGGAACAGTATCGTGCAAAGGTAAGGAATTCTCCATGCCAAACAGCTCAGTGATTTTCCCGGTATAATCAAAGTCGCTGCTCATGGCCTCGTTTTTTTTCATCCATTTTACCAGTTCATCCTCAGGCAATACTCCACTTTTCATCCCCGCCTGTAAAACCCCCTCCCAACAGTTAAGCCTGGATTGCTCATTGATCGGTTTGCCATGTTTCACCAGCTCTTCCATACCATTTTTACCACCATCAACATTCATCGCCGGCGGTCCCCAGTGATACCGACCAACCATCTTATTGGCAGCCTCCACTACTTTAGCTCCTGCCGCATTGGCATGGTCAGATTGAACTTTTATCTTATTATTAATTGCTGTTGATGAAATCTTATAGCTTGACAAGAGTTTCGCAACAAACTTGATACCGAACTGAAAGTTACGCTTTGCGATGTGCTGGCCTACTTTGCGCTGATCCGCTGTCTTGCCAACATTCCTGGTTTCCGCGTTATCACAATTATTATTCACCACCCCCGGATTTTTGTTAACCTTCATAAATTCATCATCCCTGATCATTATTCATTGGTTATATCCTTACAATCATAGTAAAAAGCCATTAATAAGAAACGGATCATTCCAATGTCACCCTGCAGACACAGCCCTTATAGGCGACATAACTTTTGTCTATATAGTAAAGCGAAAGTGCCATTATAATGTCCCACCTTAATTATGGCTTTCTCATTAGAACGATATTTACGGCCTTATTTCATGCAAAATCCAACACTTAAACTCTGGCTGGCGTTCTGTGCAATGCTGCCGCTTGGGATTTTTCTGCTGATCGGCGCCAGCTATAAACCACCCGAGTCCCTAATGTATTGGCCCTGGATTCCGTCACTGGGTATTGATTTTTCACTCCGCCTTGATGGCCTCAGCGTCCTGTTTGCCAGTTTAATCAGCGGCGTCGGGTTTCTGGTCCAGCTCTATGCCCTGACTCTTGATCACATCTCTCCAGCGCTGAACTGCCGGGCTATCTGCCAGGTTTTTACCCGATCCTGCAATTTCGCCCAGCCTTCCCATACCACTAACCAGCCGGGCTGCCCTGTATGCTTTGAATCACCCCAACCACCAAGCCGAGCAATCGTTTGAAGCAGCCAAGTGACTGTTGGCGGCTTATCGGGCAACGCTTTTTTTTCATAGGTTAGCCAGAGAACCTGCCATTCATCATCACTGACCACCTCATTCGCGAGTGTTTTTTCACTCCAAAGCTTTCTGTCTTTGTGCTGCCTGTCATTCGGTAACATTAATGCTTCACGGATTTGCATTAGTCTGACAGCGACAAACATTAACCTGATTACCACTGATCGTACGTCATGACACAGGGAAAGATAATTTAAGAATATACGTGCAGCTTTTCATTCTTTATGTCTATAACCCGGTAAAGAAATAATAGAACCTCTCCAGTATTACCGGTGGAGCAGGCATCATGACGGCTTGTTCTCCAGATTATCAACTAAATTCGGTTTCATAACCGCTCCGAACAAGCAAAGACCCACATCATCATTCGAAATAATGATATTAATACGTCAACTGACTTTCAATTATCGGTTGATGGCTAACCCGGTTTCCACTGGACGTCTGGCAGTTTGAGAAGTCGATCCGGCATCGGTGCTGTATTGACTGCAGCCCGACCTAGCCTTGAGATCATTGAAGGCATATCAAAACGCCGGTTAAACCGATAGTTGAACTCTGATAGATAACGGCCCAGATGCTTGGGGTCGAGCTTATGGTAAGTACCGGTAATCGCTGTTTTCACGTTTCCCAGCATGGTATTTACCCAGGTGAACAACTCATTCTCCATGGATGCATGCCCACCACCGGTAATGATGGCTGTGTGCTGGCATCCGGCATCTTCAATACCCCGGAAACAGGACAAGCCATCGCTGACGGCCCGGACACCCTTTTTCAGGGCATGTTCTGCCCACTCCTGAATGGTTTTTCGCCGGAAGTTATCAACGGCATTGAACTTCATGTAGATAGGGTGGTTATCAGCATCTGTCTGAACTGCGGCCACGAAGGGGGCTTTGTTCTCTGAGCCTCTGCCCCGGCGGCCTCCGTGGCGCTCTCCGCCCCAATAGGCGTCATCAATCTGAACAAAACCACTCAACTGCCAGCTGTTATCTCTTTCCATCATGACCTGCATGAGTTTGTGTTTCATGCGCAATGCGGCATTGTAGGAAATGCCAAGTTGTCGATGAAGCGTCAGGCAAGAAATCCCCGCTTTATTCTGGGTGACGAGATAGATACCCAGAAACCAGGTAGCTAGAGGCAGCTTTGTTGAGTCAAAGATAGTGTTACTGGTAAGCGAGGTTTGGCAACGGCAGCAATTGCACTGGAATTCAGCTTTCCGGTGAAGCTTGCAGAAACTGCGGGAGCCACACTTCGGGCATTGGAAGCCATCTGGCCAGCGCCAAGAGGACAGCGCGTTCTCACACTGCTCTTCACTGCCGTAATTAGCCAGAAATTGCATAATGCCAAGGCCTTTTTGGAACTGAATGGTGTTTTTACACATCAGTTTTACCTCCAAAACACATGACTATCGACGTTTATTATAGCAGCTGGCTCACGACGTAGGGTCGGTGGTAATCAGGAACATTAATATGACCGCAAGTCGTTCAATGTTATCCGGAGATTGCAGACGAAGCCTTTCTACTCCTGCTCCCGATTTCCAAGCCTTATGGAACTCTTCTATTCGCCATCGGAGCTCGTGAAATCGAATGATAGAGCGACAGTCTTCGAATGTTTCAATATCTTCAGTTGTCAATAGTACCCAGTGCAAACGGTCTTCGGAGTCATTGCCAATCTCTTCAGCCGACACAATATTCATAGTTACCGGTTCCGGCCTGCCGCCTGGCCTTTGCGGCGCCTGTATTGTCATCTTCTTTCTTTTGACCTGCAGCGTTGCCTTTCGCTTCTTTCTACCTCCTTTTTGAGGAACCACTATCGTATATTTCCCCAACACTTCAGTCTGAGCTAAGGAATCAAATAATAAGAGTTCGCCATCCACCAGGATTCTGTTTTGTGTAGCTCTTACAACAAACCGCTGTCGGTTATCCAGTTTGTAGTGCATATATTCGTATATATCCGCCTCCCGGTCGCAAACACTGATGATGTCAGGCATTTTACCCCCCATCCTTTGTTCTGTGTTTTCAGAGGCTCTTTGCCACTTAAAGCTTTCCTTTCCCTCGTAAGGTAGCTGACGACGTTGGTTCTTTTTCCCCCGCTGAACGTCCTCTCTAACCCATCGTTCTTGATCAATAAGCCCAATGCTTCGCTCTGTATCCGCATCAACCAAGAAGACAGAGTGGACGTGGAATCCTCTGGTTTTAGAGCCTTCAGGACCTCCAAGATCACCAAGCTCGGATCTGACAGCATGTTTATAACCCAGGGTTGTTGTATCTTCGAGAGCCAGAAGTAGGCGAGACTGTCTCGCTATTTTGGCAGTTGCCTGAAAGCCTGCCTCAGCTATTGCTTCAGGCTTTACGGCCTCATTCTCAATCAGCCGGTAAGCTCCAGTTACCAGTGCGGTATAACCTTCGCATGAAGATGACAAAGAATTACCGGTATGAGCTGAAAGCTCGGCAGCAACTTTGACAAGTCGTTTTGTACGTCGAGTATCGCCCAAATCAGCACATCCAAAAGTTAGTTCTGACCATGGTTTAGGAGAAAGTGGAAGCATGACCTGTTTTATCAGTGAGAAATGATAGAACAAGGTAGCTATTTGTGATCAAGAGACAGCTCTATGCCATCGCTTATATGAAAGCCTACAAAGGTCGCGGTGCGTTTCATCTGTATCTGACCCTGTTTATGCTGGCCATGCTGGGTCTGGTGCTGGCCGATAACCTGCTATTGCTGTTCGTATTTTGGGAATTAACCACCCTCACCTCTTATCTGCTAATTGGCTTTAACCACGAACAGGAAAAATCCCGCAAGAACGCTCTGCAAGCCATGCTGGTTACCGGCAGCGGCGGTCTGGCACTGTTGGCGGGCCTGATTATGCTGGGCGAAATGGCGGGGACTTACAGCCTCAGTGCCATCATTACCCAAGGTGTTTTGCTGTCTCAGCACGCCTGGTTTACCCCATCACTGCTACTTATTCTGCTTGGTGCATTCACTAAATCGGCGCAATTTCCCTTTCATTTCTGGCTACCAGGTGCCATGGCTGCCCCCACACCGGTCAGCGCTTATCTACACTCGTCCACCATGGTGAAGGCCGGCGTTTATCTGTTGGCACGACTGCTGCCCTTGTATGGCGACAGCACGTTATGGTTCACCCTGCTGTGCAGTGCCGGTGCTTTTACTGCGCTGTGGTGCGCCATACAGGCTTACCGTCAGACTGACCTAAAACTGATGCTCGCCTTCAGTACCAATGTCATCCTGGGCCAGCTGGTGATGCTGATCGGCATCGGCAGCAGCTATGCCGTCACTGCCGCGTTACTGTTAATTGCCGCACACTCCTTTTATAAGGCCGGATTGTTTATGGTGGTCGGCAATATCGATAAGGCCACCGGCACCCGTGAATACCATGAGCTGGCCGGCCTGCGTGCGGTACTGGCCATCAGTTTCACCGCCGCTCTGGTAACCGCAGCTTCCAAAGCTGGTCTGCCGCCATCGTTTGGCTTTCTATCCAAGGAATACCTCTATAAAGCAGGCCTCGAATTTGGCTGGGCGCTTTCCGGCATCATGCTGCTGGCTAACGCCATCATGGTTGCTCTGGCATTGCTAATCCTGATCAAACCTTTTTTAAAACCTCATCACCCAAAAGCCGCACCAATGAAAGCCGTTGAGCATAATCATCTGCTGTGGTTGCCGCCCATGGTTCTGGCACTACTGTCAGTTATTGTGCCGGTAGCATTGCTGAACTGGTATCAGGGTCTGGTGATAGATCCTGCTGCTGCAGTGATGCTGGCAACCCCTCAGGTGAAAACGGTCAAACTCTGGGAGGGCTTAAACCTGCCACTGTTGTTGAGCGCACTCACGCTGTTACTCGGTATCCTGCTCTATGTAGCTTATCCACGCCTGAAACCAAGGCTCGACCAGCTCCTGTCCGGGTTACCCTCCGGGCCAGCGGTTTATCAGCACCTGCTGGATGCGGTGATTAAACTGGCGAACTGGCAAACCCATGTGTTGCAGCATGGCCACCTTACCCAATACAGCCTGCAGTTCTTCCTGGTGCTGCTGGCTTTTCTCGGGACAGTTCTTGCCAGAGCGCTCTGGCCAATACACCCACTGCCCTCTATTGAATGGGGCCTGTATTACTACGACGTCGTTCTTGCAGTCTTTCTGGTCATCGCCGCTTTTGTAGTGGTTAAAGCTCGTACCCTGCTACTGGCGGTTGCCGCACTTGGCACCATTGGCTTTCTGACCACCATGGTATTTCTGGTTTACAGCGCACCGGATGTTGCCAAAACACAGCTGCTGGTCGAAACCCTTCTGGTCGTCTTTATTGCCATCGTGTTGCGCCACTTATCCGCAGTCAGCTCCGTGCCCCGGCATTCAACGTCTCGCCGTCTGGTTCACGCCTTCGTTGCTGCAGGTATCGGGATCAGCATCACTCTGGCGCTGTGGATCATCACTGCCGTCCCCATGAATCAGGCAATCTCCGAGTTCTATGCCCAAACCAGCGTCAGCGGTGGCAAGGGACGCAATATCGTCAATGTTATCCTGGTGGATTTCCGAGCTTTCGACACCCTTGGTGAGGCCGTCGTGGTGGTCATTGCCGGACTGGCCGCCGTCGCCGTATTGGCCGGTAAACGGATTAATAAGCTGGTCTCTGATACCGACAAGGAGCACCGTTAATGTCATCGATTATTTTTCGTACCAGTGCCCATTTCGTCACGGTGCTGATGCTGGTGTTTTCCGTCTACCTGCTGTTGCGCGGCCACAACAATCCGGGCGGTGGGTTTATCGCGGGTCTTATTGCGGTGATTGCCTTTGCCCTGTTAATGCTGGCTGAAACCACTGGCTATGTGCGCGACCGCCTGGTCTATCCACCTGCGGTCTTTGCCGGCTCCGGTGTATTAATAGCGCTTCTGGCCGGACTGCTGCCACTGTTCTTTGGACAGCCTTTTCTCTCTGGTCTGTGGTGGGGCAAAATGGGTAGCCCACTGTTGTTTGACATCGGCATCTATCTTGCCGTGATCGGCTCCGTACTGATGGTCCTGCTCAATGTGGAAGAGGAGTTAAGTTAATGGAATTTCTCTGGTGCCTGGTCGTCGGTCTGATGACGGCCTGCGGTGTTTTCCTGATGCTGGAACGCCATATCGTGCGCTTTCTGTTCGGTATGATTCTGGTCAGTAATGCCATCAACCTGGCCATTTTTGTCGCCGGCCGATTAACCCGTGGTAATCCACCGTTGATTGCCAGTGACGCTTTACTGCCTGCTGCCGGTTACGCAAACCCACTGCCTCAGGCACTCATTCTTACTGCTATCGTGATCGGTTTCGGCCTGCTGTTATTCACCTTATTACTGGCCTATCGCGCCATCAAAGAGCTTGGCACTGCTGACATGGATAAAATGCAACACGCGGAGGCCGGGCAATGACGCATTGGCTGCTGGTTATGCCTGTTTTTATTCCGTTGCTTACCGCAACGGCCTGCGCCTTCAGCTTTCGTGCCAGTTCACTGTCGTCTGTGATCAGCTGGTGCGGTGCGATCGCCAATCTGTGTGTCGCCCTATTGCTGATGCAACAGGTTATCTCAGGAGGACTGCAGGTGACCGCTTTTGGGGACTGGAAAGCCCCCTTCGGTATTGTCTTTGTTGCTGACCTGCTGTCTGCCAGCATGGTATTGATTACTGCCATTATCGGTACCGCCATTGTGCTATACAGCACCGCCGATTTACGCAGCAAACCGTTCTATGCTATTTATCACAGCCTGATTCATGCGCTGCTGGCCGGTGTTATGGGCAGCTTTTTAACCGGAGACATCTTCAACCTCTATGTATTTTTTGAAGTCATGCTGATTACTTCATTTGGCTTGATGGTGCTGAACGCAAATAAGCAGCAAGTGGATGCTGCGGTGAAATACGTCGTACTCAACCTGATATCCACCATGGTTTTCCTGCTGGCTATCGGTCTGCTTTATGGTGCTACCGGTACATTGAATATGGCCGACCTGCACGCCAAAGTTGCACAGCTGCCGGACACCACCATGATGCTTGTTTCCGGGCTGTTTCTCTTTGGTTTTGCCATCAAGGCATCGGCGTTCCCGGTCTTCTCCTGGCTGCCAGCATCCTACCATCACCTGCCCAGCGCCATCGTTGCCCTGTACGCTGCGCTGCTGACCAAGGTTGGCGTTTACGCCTTGATGCGGGTCTTCACTGTCGTGTTTGACCTTGTTGACAGTGGTTACCAGCCATTACTGATTGTGATTGCCGGCCTGACCATGCTCACCGGCGTTCTCGGTGCTGCCAGCCAGTTCAATATTAAACGAATACTGTCGTTTCATATTATCAGTCAGATTGGGTATATGCTGATGGGGCTGGCCATCTATACACCGCTGGCCATTACCGGGGCGATTTTCTACATCATCCATCACATTATTGTTAAGGCTAATCTGTTCCTGATTGGCGGCTTTCTGAAACGTAAACAGGGCAGCGATAACCTGCGTGAGCTCGGTGGTGCCTATAGCGCCATGCCCTGGCTGGCGCTGCTGTTCTTAATTCCGGCTTTCTCTCTGGCCGGCTTTCCACCACTGTCCGGTTTCTGGGGCAAGTTTCTGGTGATCAAGGCAAGCCTGCTAACTGAAGACTATCTGCTGGCTGCAACTGCGTTGTTTGTTGGTCTGATGACCATTTACTCCATGACTAAAATCTGGGCAGAAGCGTTCTGGAAACCGCTGCCGGAGAATGCAGCAGCACCCATTACCCTGACGTGGAAGGAAAACTGCCTGTACATCGTACCCATTGCGGCACTGGCGGTGATTACCATTCTGATCGGTTTGGTGGTCGAGCCCATTTATCAGCTGGCAGAAACCTCCGCAACAAACCTGCTTAACCCACAGCCGTACATTGAAGCAGTGCTGGGCAACGACACCCGCTCGTATACGACGGAGCTCTCTTTACTCACAGGAGGGTCGCAACAATGAACCTGTTTTTATTAAACATTCTCCTGGCATTTGGTTGGATGCTGCTGAACGGCAACTACGGCAGTACCGATTTTACCATTGGTTTTGTGGTTGGTTTTTTTGCCCTGCTATTGACGGAACCGTTCCGGAATAAACCCAATTATGGGCGCAAGTTATGGGCAGCCCTGAAACTGCTGTTGGTCTTCCTCTACAAGCTGCTGACCAGCAGCCTGCAAGTAGTATGGGATGTCATCACACCTACCCACCTGAGTCATCCGGCCATCATCAACGTGCCACTGGCGGTTGAGTCTGACTTTGAGATTATGTTGCTGGCCAATATCGTATCGCTGACACCGGGATCACTGAGCCTGGATGTCAGTGAAGATCGCCGGTATTTGATCATCCATGCCATGTTCAGCCAGGATGAGCAATCGGTGATCGACGACATTAAAGACACATTGGAACGCCGTATTCTGGAGGTGACCCGTGACTGACCTGATGGCGTTTGCGACTAACTTCGCCTTTGCCGGTCTGTTAGCCAGCCTGGCCCTGGCATTTATCAGGCTGTGCAGAGGCCCCTCTCTGGCTGACCGGGTTATTGCTCTGGACCTGATTGCCTTTATCACCATCGGCTTTATTGGTGTGTTTACCATCTACAGCAACGCCACTGCGTTTATGGATATTGCCATTACTCTGGCGCTGGTTGCGTTTCTCAGCACCATTGCCTTTGCCCGCTTTATCATGCGCGTGCCATCGGGTCACTCGGTGACAGACTCAAACCCGCGCCCAGGAGAAGAATTATGATGGATTGGGTGGTCGCCAGCTGTCTGATAGTCGGAGTACTGTTCAGCTTTTTCTCTGCGCTGGGTATTTTACGAATGCCGGATGCCTATATTCGCATGCATTCATCCACCAAGGCGGGCACCATTGGGGTGGGTTTGATTATGGCGGCTGTTGCGCTGCACTTTCACGATACGTCTGTTATTTCACGGGCTGTGGGAATTATCGCATTCATTCTGATGACGGCTCCTGTTGCCGCACAACTGCTGGGTAAATCGCTGTTGATGAATAACTACAAGATGTGGCGTGGTCATCAGCAGGATTAGTTCGTGCAGTATCTTCCCCTCTGAAACTGGCCTGACATTTCAGGCCTTTAGTTCCTTCCGCTGCCTCCTTACTCTCCACTTCGGGTCAACAGATGATGGGGAAATAATTAAAGGATAATTACCCGGGAGGCTGCCAGGGAACTTCCTGTTTTCGGGCTTGTCAATTTGAACAATGAATTAATGATTTCATTACTCTTAGTATTGTCGGCAATAGCGCGTTTAAGAGTGGAACAAGACCATGAACTATCCTGTGTCTTCAGGTGCAGCAGCAGGCCTTTCTCCAATGATGCAGGATTGGCCTGTAAATCAGCCTGAAAAAACTGCGCCCGCCAACACTCTGTCCGCTATCGCACTCCCGGAGCCAGGCCCTCAGAATCAGGCCCTGCAGAATCAGCCTTTGCAGCAACGAAGGATTACCGAACTCCCTACTGAACTTCTGGTCATGATTTTTGACTGCCTTGAATTCGATGATATCCGGCAGGTCAATGCAACCTGTCTTGCCTTCAGGGAAGTGGTTAAAGAATTCAATTATATTCAGGAACTGTCTTATTTTGCCCGACTTCCCCAACACTTCCGGGAACAGTACCAGAAAACGGTCCCGCAGCAGAAAAAATACCTGCACTTGCATCCATTTGCTGCGTCAGCCCCCCTCAACGACCGAGTGATATCGTTCAGAGAGAGGAAAGTTAAGAGCCTGCCACAGACACCCGCGCTACTGTGCCTCAGCACATTAGGGAAGATGGAACAATGCCCGGCTTACCATCTGGTTGAGCGATTTAAAGTAACGCTCCCTCTGCATAGGTTTGCAAATAATCAGGCTGGCGTTGCTCAAGATGTGTGCTTCAGCCCGTCCGGTTGTCATTTGTTTTTTTTTGGCCACCATTTGAATGACTCTCGACTTCTGGCCAGGGATGACCGGGGGCAATGGGCAGAAGAGCACATTAATTGGTCCGATAACAGTGAGCGTCGGGTAATTATCGAGGCAAACTTCAGTGCTTGCACAAATCGCCTGTCAACCTGCAGCCAGCAGCATTGTGTTAATACCTTACGACCTGCTCACAGCGGTTGGGACGACGTCGGCACGGTAACTTTACGATCGGATCAGGATGTCGAATTCAGCCGTTCGGGGAAATATATGGTGGCCTTAAGCAGCAACAACCCGGTAAACGTCTGGCGCATGAATGGAGATGATGGTTGGCTGAAAATGGAGGTTCGCGGCCTCGACCCGAAAACGCCAGTGGTTACCACCCTGTTCAGTCCATCGGAGCAGTATCTGGCACTGGTTAACGCGCAGCAAATGACGATGTTAGCTCTGGATGATCATGGCGCCTGTTCAGCGCAGCCGTTGGAATTATTAACAGAAGGTCGTATTGAATATGTCACATTCAGCCAGATGGCAGATCAACTTCTGGTGGGTATTGCCGGAGATGGTCCCCAAAGCAAACGGGTCTCAATTTACCGCCCAAAGCCATCGGGAATATGGGAAGAAGCCACAATTTTTCCGGACTTCCGTCTAGTTTACTTCAGCCCCGCCGGTAACTACTTATTCACTAACAGTGGACGTGATGTGCTGCTATTGCGCATACCGGAAGAATGGTCTGACCGACCGCTGGACCATCTTCCATCGCCGCCGCTGGAGGCCCCATCAAGAGCGGAGTTTGACTCAATAAATCTCCATAATCGTTTCCATGTGGAAAGTGTCGTGTTCAGTCCGTCTGACCGCCACATACTGGTCAGCTGCGAGCACGGCACTATTTATTGCATCTGGGGGAGGAGCCAGGCAGAAGAATGGTCTCTTCAAACCCTTTCCAGGCAATACTCACCACCACTCACCAGATACTGCTTTAGCCTGTCTGGCCTTCATGTATTGACTTACAACAGTTCGAAGATAGAAATCCTGGGACACCGCGATCGAAAACACTGGGCACTTAAGGGGGTTATCAAGCAAGACTTTATAACGAAAGCCAGCTTCAATCCAACGGCAGAGCATGAAGTGTTGGTCATGAGCTTTACTCCGGATCACGGCACTTTTAATGTCACTCTGCGCGTCTGGGAAATAAGTGATTCAGGCAAGCCGATTCCGGCAGCATCATCAACCCAAAGCAGCAATGGAATAGCGGAGGTACTACAGAATGAATGATGGCTTAAATCAATCATCATCTCTGCCAGCAGGAAAGCAGCTATTCATTTGCTTCTGAATCAGGATCAAACCGGGAAGTTATTTTGGGGTAGATCCCAACAACAAAGGTCAATAATGTTCAGCACAGGCAAACCGGCAACATAAATAAGAGTACCTATACTGCTTTTTCAATCGAGGGACCGGTATGCTCCAGCGTGCTCTGGGAGGCTGCCAGGGAACTTCCTTTTTTCGGGCTTGTCAATTTGAACATTGAATCAATGATTTCAATAGTCTTGGTATTGTCAGCAATAGCGCGTTTAAGAGTGGATCAAGACCATGAGCTATCCTGTGTCTTCAGGTGCAGCAGGCCTTTCAATGATGCAGGATTGGCCTGTAAATCAGCCTGAAAAAACCGCTCCCGCCAATACCCTGTCCGCTATCGCACTCCCTGAGCCAGGGCCTCAGAATCAGGCTTCGCAGAATAAGCCTTTGCAGCAACGAAGGATTACCGAACTCCCTACTGAACTTCTGGTCATGATTTTTGACTGCCTTGAATTCGATGATATCCGGCAGGTCAATGCAACCTGTCTTGCATTTCGGGATGTGGTCAAAGAATACAAATACATTCAGGAACTGTCTTATTTTGCCCGACTTCCCCTAAGCTTTCGGGAACAGTACCAGCAAAATGCTCCCTGGCAGAAAAAATGCCTGGCTTCGCATCCATTTGCCTCTTCAGCACCATTCAACAACAAAGTGATACCGTTCAGGGACAGAATAATAAAGAGCCTTCCGCAGCTGCCCGCACTACTATGCCTTGACACTTTGGGGAAGATGGAAAAGTGCCCGGCTTACCGGCTGGTTGAGCGGCATACAGTCACTCTCCCAATGCGTGTACGTGAACTAAGTGAACCATATGACCAGACCGCAGCTATTCTTGATGTTCGGTTCAGTCCGTCCAGTCGACATCTGTTGTTTTATGGCCGTCTTTTGAATGACTCCCGAATTCTGGCCAGGGATGACCGGGGGCGATGGGCAGAAGAGCCACTGAACTGGTCCGATAACCGCGGCAGTCGGGTAATTACCGAGGCAAACTTCAGTGCTTGCAGCAATCGCCTGTTAACCTGCAGCAGTGAGGGTTACGTTAACACCTTGCGACCTGCTGACAACTGCTGGAAAGAAGTCGGCAAGGAAACTTTGCCGGATCAAATGGTCAAATTCAGCCCTTCAGGGAACTATATGGTGACCAGTGAGGGGGGCGAACCGGCAATCCTCTGGCGCATGAACGCCAATAATAATGGTTGGCTAAAAATGGAAGTTTCCGGCCTCTCCCCCGGAGTATTGGTGGGTGGCATCCAGTTCAGTCCTTCGGAGCGGTACCTGGCACTGCGCACGATGGATAAAACGACCATATTATCTCTGGATGATCGTGGAGTCTGGTCAGCACAGCATTCAATATTAACAAGATGGCTTATTGATTTAGCCTACTTCAGCCCAGTGGAAGATCAGCTTCTGGTGCTTATTGATAAAAATTCTAACCATCCCGGACGGGTCTCAATTCACAGCCCGGAACCATCGGGGAAATGGCAAGAGACGGTGATCTTCCCGGAGTTCCTTGATCTTCAATTCAGCTCTACCGGTAAATACCTGTTCACTAAATCTAATACAATTGGTGGTCCGATGCCTTGCGAGGATGTGCTGCTATGGCGCAGACCGGAAAATTGGTCTGACTGGTCGCTGAACCAGTGTCTCTCGCCGCAGTTGAGTTCCCCATCAAGGCTTGAATCAGCAATAAGGCTCAAGCATGATTTCGCTGTGAAAAAGGCGCTATTCAGCCCGTCTGACAGTCATGTGCTGACCACCAGCTATAGTGCGGAAAGCACAATCTGTATCTGGGAGAAGAGCCAGGCAGGGATATGGTCAATTCAAACCATCACCAGGGAGGTCACCGCAGACTTCACCAGCTTTAGCCTCTCAGGTCTTCATGCGCTGACTTGCAACGATCACATGGTAGGAATTCTGGGGCGCAACGATCAAAAGCAATGGCAACTCAAAGGGAGTATCAAGCAAGACGGTATCCAGATGGCATACTTCAATCCAACATCAGAGCATGAAGTGGTGGTCCTTAGCGTAACTATGGATGGCGACATGGTGAATATCACTCTACAAGTCTGGGAAATAAGCGATTCAGGCAAGCCGATTCCGGCAGCATCATCAACCCAAAGCAGCAATGAAATGGTGAAGGCACTACCGAATGAATGATGGCTTACATCAATCATCATCTCTACCAGCAGGAAAGCAGCTATTCATTTGCTTCTGAATCAGGATCAAACCGGGAAGTTATTTTGGGGCAGATCCCAAGGGTCAATAATGTTCAGCGCAGGAAACTGGCAACACAAATGTTCATAACGATGGTTTGTCACCCTCTGTCATTTAAAGCTTTAGCCACAGAGTCACGGAGACACAGAGGAAAAGCTTTTTTTCTGTTCTCCCTGTCTCCGTGGCAATTTTCTTTCACGGCAAATAAAAGCCCGATACTGCTTTTTCAATCGAGGGACCGGTATGCTACAGCGTGCTCTGGGAGGCTGCCAGGGAACTTCCTTTTTTCGGGCTTGTCAATTTGAACAATGAATCAATGATTTCAATAATCTTGGCATTGTCGGCAATAGCGCGTTTAAGAGTGGAGCAAGACCATGAGCTATCCTGTGTCTTCAGGTGCAGCAGGCCTTTCAATGATGCAGGATTGGCCTGTAAATCAGCCTGAAAAAACGACTCCCGCCAACACCCTGCCCGCTATCGCACTCCCAGAGCCAGGCCCTCAGAATCAGGCCCCGCAGAATCAGCCTTTGCAGCAACGAAGGATTACCGAACTCCCTACTGAACTTCTGGTCATGATTTTTGACTGCCTTGAATTCGATGATATCCGGCAGGTCAATGCAACCTGTCTTGCCTTCAGGGAAGTGGTTAAAGAATTTAATTATATTCAGGAACTGTCTTATTTTGCCCGACTTCCCCAATACTTCCGGGAACAGTACCAGAAAGCGGTTCCATGGCAGAAAAAATACCTGCACTTGCATCCATTTGCTGCGTCAGCACCCCTCAACAACCGAGCGATATCGTTCAGAGAGAGAAAAGTAAAGAACCTGCCACAGGCACCAGCACTACTGTGCCTCAACACATTAGGAAGGATGGAACAATGCCCGGCTTACCATCTGGTTGAGCGCTTTAAAGTTGCGCTCCCTCTGCCTGCGAGGCTTGCAAATAGTCAGGCTGGTATTCCTCATGATGTTTGCTTCAGCTCGTCCGGTTGTCATTTGTTGTTTTATGGCTACCATTTGAATGACTCTCGACTTCTGGCCAGAGATGATCGGGGGCAATGGGCAGAACAGCACTTGAATTGGTCCGATAACAGTGAGCGTCGGATAATTACCGTGGCAAACTTCAGTGCTTGCGCAAATCGCCTGTCAACCTACAGCGAGCACCATTGTGTTAATACCTTACGACCTGCTCACAACGGTTGGGACGACGTCGGCACGGTAACTTTACGGTCGGATCAGGATGTCGAATTCAGCCCTTCGGGGAAATACATGGTGGCCTTTAGCCGCAACAACCCGGTAATCGTCTGGCGCATGAATGGAGATGATGGTTGGCTGAAAATGGAAGTTCGCGGCCTCGACCCGGAAACGCCAGCTGTTAGCGCCCTGTTCAGTCCATCGGAGCAGTATCTGGCACTGGTTCACGATATGCAAATGACGATGTTAGCTCTGGATGATCATGGCGCCTGTTCAGCGCAGCCGTTGGAGTTATTAACAGAAGGTCGTATTAAATATGCCACATTCAGCCAGATGGCGGATCAACTTCTGGTGGGTATTGACGGAGCTTGTCCCCATAGCAGGCGGGTCTCAATTTATCGCTCAAAGCCATCGGGAATATGGGAAGAGACCACAATTTTTCCGGACTTCCGTCCAGTTTACTTCAGCCCCGCCGGTAACTACTTATTCACTAACATTGGACGTGATGTGCTGCTATGGCGCATGCCGGAAGAATGGTCTGACCGACCGCAGGACCATCTTCTATCACCGCCGCTGGAGGCCGCAAGAGCGGTGTTTGACTCAGGAATAAAGCTCCATCATCCTTTCCGTGTGAAAAGTATCTTGTTCAGTCCGTCTGACCGCCACATACTGGTTAGCTGCAAACAGGACATTAATTATTTCATTTGGGGGAAGACCCAGGCAGAAGAATGGTCTCTTCAAACCCATTCCAGGCAATGCTTACCACTCGCCAGATACCGCTTTAGCCTGTCTGGCCTTCATGTATTGATTCACAATGGTTCGACGATACAAATCCTGGGACACAGCGATCAAGAACGCTGGTCACTCAAGGGAGTTATCAAGCAAGAGGGTATAATGCAAGCCTGCTTCAATCCACTGGCAGACCATGAAGTGGTGGTCATGAGCTTTACTACGGATCACGGCATTCCCGTTATCACTCTGCATATCTGGGAAATAAGCGATTCGGGCAAGCCGATTCCGGCAGCATCATCAACCCAAAGCAGCAATGCAAAGAACAAAGTTCAATAATTTTCAGCGCAGGAAGACCGGCAACATAAATTAAAGCTTCTATACTGCTTTTTCAATCGAGGGACCGGTTATGCTACGGCGTGCTTGAGCCACCTGCATAATTGCATGGATTGATATGATATATCCAGAAGGTTTCCAAATGCTCGTTACAACTTCTGCCGTGCCAAACGATTTCCCCTTCCAGTCAGGGGCTTCGAGCTCTGCGAAAACGTCAAATGGAACAGGTATCGCTGTTTGTCAGGCCCACACCAGATGCCATCATGATTCCGTTCAACAGCCTGAACACAAGGCGATTTCTGACTACAGGGTAAGGCAACTGGCCGGTGATGCCTTGCAGACCGGAAGAAAACTGGTGCGCAGTGCGGTACATTTTGCCTTCAGCCAGGTAATGAGCTCACCCTATATTGGCGCCGTAGCGCCGGGGCTTAAAGAAACACTGCTCGGGTTGGCGGTATTGTATAGTCAGCAGCAGCCGACTCTGGCAGCGTGCGCTTCCGGGCAATTCCAATGCAACAATAACATATGTATTAATCCGGGATGGCAGTGCGATGGCGATATTCAATGTTTTGACAGCTCGGATGAGCAGGGTTGCACACAGGACAAGTGTAAAGAGTTGGGGCGGTTTATCTGCGACAACAACAAGTGTATTAACCCCGAATTGCAGTGCGATGGGGATAATAATTGTGGTGATAACTCGGATGAACAGGGATGCACACAGGAGAAATGTGAAGCGCTAGGGCGGTTTATCTGTGACAACAAAGAATGCATTAACCTCAGTTTGCAGTGCGATGATTATGATGACTGTGGGGATAACTCGGATGAGCAGGGCTGTACAAAGGACAAATGTGAAGAGTTAGGGCGGTTTATCTGTGACAACAAGGAATGTATTGACTCCGAATGGCAGTGCGATGGAGATAAGGATTGTAGTGATAACTCGGATGAACAGGGATGCACACAGGACAAATGTGAAAGGCTTGGACGTGATTTCCACTGCGCCAACGACATATGTATTGACACCGGATTGCAGTGCAATGGATTCAATGATTGTTATGATAGCTCGGATGAGGATGGATGCACACAGGACAAATGTGAAATGCTGGGGCGTGATTTCCACTGCGACAACAACCAATGTATTGATCCCAAAGGGCTGTGCAATGGGTATGATGATTGTCATGATAGCTCGGATGAGCAAATGGTTTTATGCAGCCCTGTAACCAGCTCATCAAGCAACTCTTCAAGCAACCCTGCAACCAGCCCAATACTCAATGCTACCGATACGGGTCTTGAAGCATCAGCCGAACCCTCCCCTTATGCCTGGCTTGCATTACCCGCTGTTTTGGCAGCAGGTGCAGCCGCTGCCTATGGAGTTTGCACCTATAAAAGCTACAAAACCCTCCGGCAGGGAAATCCGAACGCACCAACAACACCTTTATTATTGAACGCACTCAGGCATCCGTTGCAATTCCGACAGTCTCATCATCAACCCGAAGCAGCAATGGAACTGCATACTCTTTCCGGAAGCGCTAAAAGGGCGGTGGCACTACAGAACGTATGATGGCTCAAATCAATCATCATCTCTTCCAGCAGGAAAGCAGCTATTCATTTGCTTCTGAATCAGGATGTAACCGGGAAGTTATTTTGGGGCAGATCCCAAGGACAAAGGTCAATAATGTTCAGGGCAGGAAACCGGCAACATAAATATAAGCACCTATACAGCTTTTTCAATCGAGGGACCGGTATGCTACAGCGTGCTCGAGCCACCAGCATACCGGCATGGATAATTACCCGGCAGGCTGTCTGGGAACTTCCTGTTTTCGGGTTTGTCAATTTGAGCAATGAATCGCAGTAGCGCGTTTAATCGCAGTGGCGCGTTTAAGTGGAGCAAGACCATGAGCTATCCTGTGTCTGCAGGTGCAGCAGGGCTTTCAATGATGCAGGATTGGCCTGTAAATCAGCCTGAAAAAACGGCTCCCGCCAACACCCTGCCCGCTATCGCACTCCCGGAGCCAAGCCCGCAGAATCAGCCTTTGCAGCAACGAAGGATTACCGAACTCCCTACTGAACTTCTGGTCATGATTTTTGACTACCTTGAATTCGATGATATCCGGCAGGTCAATGGGACCTGTCTTGCATTCAGGGAAGTGGTTAAAGAATTCAATTATATTCAGGAACTGTCTTATTTTGCCCGACTTCCCCAACACTTCCGGGAACAGTACCAGAAAGTGGTTCCGTGGCAGAAAAAGTACCTGCGCTTGCATCCATTTGCTGCGTCAGCACCCCTCAACGACAGAGTGATATCGTTCAGGGAGAGAAAAGTAAAAAACCTGCCACAGACACCCGCACTACTATGCCTCAGCACATTAGGAAGGATGGAACAATGCCCGGCTTACCGTCTGGTTGAGCGATTTAAAGTAGCGCTCCCTCTGAATGCGAGGATTGCAAATAGTCAGGCTGCTATTCCTTATGATGTTTGCTTCAGCCCGTCCGGTTGTCATTTATTGTTTTATGGCTACCATTTGAATGACACTCGACTTCTGGCCAGGGATGACCGGGGGCAATGGGCAGAAGAGCACTTGAATTGGTCCGATAACAGCGAGCGTCGGGTAATTACCGAGGCAAAATTCAGTGCTTGCACAAATCGCCTGTCAACCTGCAGCGAGGCACCACATTGTGTTGTTAATACCTTTCGACCTGCTCACAGCGGTTGGGACGACGTCGGCACGGTAACTTTGCGGTCGGATCAGGTTGTCGAATTCAGCCCTTCGGGGAAATACATGGTGGCCTGTAGCAGCAACAATCCGGTAATCGTCTGGCGCATGGAAGATAATGGCTGGCTGAAAATGGAAGTTCGCGGCCTCGACCCGAAAACGCCAGTGGTTACCGCCCTGTTCAGTCCATCGGAGCAGTATCTGGCACTGCTTCACATGAAGCAAATGACGATGTTAGCTCTGGATGATCATGGCGCCTGTTCAGCGCAGCCGTTGGAATTATTAACAGAAGGTAGTATTGATTATGCCACATTCAGTCAGATGAAGAATCAACTTCTGGTGGGTATTGACGGAGATTGTCCCCATAGCAGACGGGTCTCAATTTACCGCCCAAAGCCATCGGGAATATGGGAAAAGACCACAATTTTTTCGGACTTCCGTTTAATTTACTTCAGTCATGTCGGTAACTACTTATTCAGCAACCGTGAACGTGATGTGCTGCTATGGCGCATATCGGAAGAATGGCCTGACCGGTCGCTGGACGATCTTCTATCGTCGCCGCCGGAGGCTGCATCAAGAGGGGGGGGTGACTCAGCAATAAAGCTCCATCATAATTTTCGTGTGGAAAGTGTCTTGTTCAGTCCGTCTGACCGCCACATACTGGTCAGCGGCAGGGACGGCTGTACTTATTGCATCTGGGGGAGGAGCCGGGCAGATGAATGGTCTCTTCAAACCCATTTCAGGCAATGCCCACCACTCACCAGTTACCACTTTAGCCTGTCTGGCCTTCATGCATTGACTTACAATGTTTCGAAGATAGAAATCCTGGGACACAGCGATCAAAGACGCTGGTCACTCAAGGGGGTTATCAAGCAAGATCGTATAATGAACGCCTGCTTCAATCCACTGGCAGAGCATGAAGTGTTGGCCGTGAGCCTTACTATGGCTCACGGCATTCCCCCCGGTTTCACTCTGCACGTCTGGGAAATAAACGATTCAGGCAAGCCGATTCCGGCAGCTTCATCAACCCAAAGCAGCAATGAAATGGCGGAGGCACTACCGAATGAATGATGGCTTAAATCAAACCTCATCTCTGCCAGCAGGACAGCAGCTATTCATTTGCTTCTGAATCAGGATCAAACCGGGAAGTTATTTCGGGGCAGATCCCGGGAACAAAGTTCAATAATTTCCAGCGCAGGAAAACCGGCAACATAAATAAAAGCTTCTATACTGCTTTTAGACCAATTTATCGCAACCGCAGTAGGGCAGCCTTAAGTCCGACAGGCTCCCGGCCACCGGCATACTGGAATGGATTGATATGATATATCCAAAAGGTTTCCCGATGCTCGTTACAACGTATGCCGTGCCAAATGCTTCCCCCTTCCAGTCCGGGGCTTCAAACTCTGCGAAAACGTCAAATGAAACCGGTATCGCTGTTTGTCAGGCCCACGCCAGATGCCATCATGATTCCGTTCAAAAGCCTGAACACAAAGCGATTTCTGACTACAGGGTAAGGCAACTGGCCGGTGATGCCTTGCAGACCGGAAGGAAACTGGTGCGCAGTGCAGTACATTTTGCCTTCAGCCAGGTAATGAGCTCACCCTATATTGGCGCCGTAGCGCCGGGGCTTAAAGAAACACTGCTTGGATTGGCGGTATTGTATAATCAGCAGCAATCAGCGGCGGCGTGCCCTTCTAACGAATTCCCATGCAACAATGGCAGATGCCTTTCACGAAATGACCAGTGCGATGGGTTATATGATTGTTGCGGTGAGCCAGAAGATTGTGATGATCAATCGGACGAACAAGGTTGCACACAGGAAAAATGTACAGAGTTAGGACGGTTTATCTGCAATAACGGCAAATGTCTTGATTATGAAGACGTCTGTGATGGGTTTAATAATGATTGTGGTGATAACTCGGATGAGAGGGAGGATTTATGCGGCCCCACAACCAATCCTACAACCAGCCCTACAACCAGCCCTATAACCAACCCTATAACCAGTCCTGCAACAAACCCTACAACAAACCCTGCAACCAGTCCCGCAACCTGCGCTTCCGGCCAATTTCTCTGCGACACCAGCAAATGTATTAAGCCCGATTGGCTGTGCGATGGAATTCTAGACTGTATTGATCGCTCGGATGAGCAAGGATGCACACAGGAAAAATGTGAAGAGTTAGGACGTGGTTTCCTCTGCGACGGCAGCGCCTGTATTGATCCCGATTGGCAGTGCGATGGCGATTCAGACTGCATTGATCGCTTGGATGAGCAGGGATGCACACAGGATAAATGTGCAGAGCTAGGTCGTGGTTTGCTCTGCGACAACAGCACCTGCATTGAGCCCGACTTGCAGTGTGATGGAGATCCGGGGCTAAGTTACCGTTAATGGTTGGAAGCACCAATGTTCAGTAATTCTGCTGATCAACCGGCCAACAGTTAATTTTTTTGCTGCCGTCAGTTCTCGCCTCCAGGCCAGATAATGGGGAAGGTAACGAGTTGCAACCCCTTGGAATACGCCGCCAATCCAGCGTTTTAAATGACTGTGATAAGAATTTACAGTCTGGATGTGGTAGATGCCTTCAACAACATGTTGACCTGCTGATGTCACCAGCTCCTTGAAGACAAATCCAAGCTTGTCAGCAAGTTTTTCGTGAGCGAGGTGTGCATCCGCACAGACCGTGGCCTGTATCGATATGCGGCCATTTAAATGCCTGCACAATTCATTAGCACTTTCGTTTTCTAATACACCGTCAACGGTATTTCGATTACGGTCCCGAGCCACCATTACCGGGACTTTTCGGGCTTTGTTGGGATCATTACCCCGCTTTCGGGTTGGCCGTGGAAGGCCTTCTCTTTGCCCTTTGAAGGATTCACGGAAAAATGTTTCATCAAGCTCAGTAATGCCACAAAGCTCTTCTGCTTGATCATTATTAATCACTTCAAGAAAGCGGTGACGCCAGCGGAACGCAGTTTTCAAGTCAATGGCATTCTCAGCAGCAGCTGGTCGCAAGACCATAGAGTGAGTCATACCTGCGAGGTACTTGTTCCATTTTTCAGGGTGCCTGAGCCTTGCCAAAGGCGTTCCACTAAAGGCGTTAAACGTTGAGTCGCAAGTCTTGCAGTGGTAGCGCTGTCGGCCATTTCGTATGCCCCAGCGACCAACGCTATGGCTTTTGCATTTGGGGCACCTGGGGTTTTCGGCAAATTGGGCAAGTATGCTCTTTTCTACGTCAGGTGTTGCATTATCGTTATTGGGTATAGATTCACTGTAAACAGGTTCAGAGTCAGTGGTTTCTACTACCTCGGTAACCTCTATTTGAGTACTAAGGAGCGAGTTGTTAAGAATGTCTCGCTGTTCACTGGTTAATGTTGAAATGGAATCAATAAAATTCTGGAAGAGTTCAGATTGCATATCACTCCCCTACAACGTAGATTTTATGGGAGTTTAGCTGATTCAACCATTAACGGTAACTTAGCCGAGATCCGGACTGTACTGATGGCTCGGATGAGCAAGCGGTTTTATGCAGCGCTGTCACCAGCGCTCCTAACGGTCCTGTCACCAGCTCCTCAAACAGCTCTGGCACCAATGCTATCGATACGGAACCTGAAGCCCCGGCCGAAACCTCCCCTTATCTCATGTATGCTTTACCCGCTGTGTTGGCAGCAGGTGCCGCTGCCTATGGACTTTGCACCTATAAAAGCTACCAGGCCCTTCGGCGGGAAAATCCGGGCTCACCAACAACACCTTTATTATTGAACGCACTCAGGCACCCGTTGCGATTCCGACAGTCTCATCATCAACCGGAAGCAGCAATGGAGCTGAAGACTCGTTCCGGGAGTGCTAGAAGGGCGGTGGCACTCCAGAACGTATGATGGCTCAAATCAATCATCATATTCTCCTGCAAAAAAGCAGTTATTCATTTGTTCCTGAATCAGGATGAAACCGGCAACCTGAATAAAAGCACCTATACTGCTTTTTCAATCGAGGGACCGGTTATGCTTCGATGTGCCGGGCCACGAGCATACTGGTATGAATTGATATGAAATTTCCAAAAGGTTTCCGAATGCTCGTTGCAACTTCTACCGTGCCGAACGCTACCCCCTCACAGTCCGGGGCTTCAGGCTCTGCGAAAACTTCAAATCGAACAGGTATCGCTGTTTGTCAGGCTTGCGCCAGATGTCGTCGTGAGTCCATTCAAAAGCCCGAACACAAAGCGATCTCTTGCTATAGGGTAAGACAACTTGCCGGTGATGCCTTGCAGGCCGGTGGGAGGCTTGTGCACAGTGCAGCAGGTTTTGCTTTCAGCCAGGTGATGAATTCACCCTATATTGGTTCTGTAGTGCCGGGTCTTAAAGAAACACTGCTCGGATTGGCGGTATTGTATAACCAGCAACAGTCGACGGTGGCGTGCGCTTCCGGGCAATTCCAATGTAACAATGGCGAATGTATTGCCCCAGGGTGGCAATGCGATGGAGAAGATGATTGTGATGATGCATCGGATGAGCAAGGGTGCACACAGGAAGAATGTGAAAGCCCCGATTTTTTTTCCTGTGACAACAAGGAATGTATTAAACCCGGTTTGCAGTGCAACGGGTATGATAATTGTGGTGATAACTCGGATGAGCAGGGATGCACACAGGACAAATGTGCAGAGTTAGGGCGGTTTATCTGTGACAACAAGGAATGTATTGACCCAGTATGGCAGTGCGATGGGGAAAATGATTGCAGTGATAGCTCGGATGAGCAGAGATGCACACAGGACAAATGTACAGAGCTAGGGCGTGATTTCCACTGTGACAACAACCAATGCATTGACCCCAAAGGGCTGTGCAATGGGTATGATGACTGTTTTGACCGCTCGGATGAGCGAGCGGTTTTATGCAACTCTGTCACCAGCCCTGCAACCAGCACTATCACCACCAGCCCTGTCACCAGCCCTGTCACCAGCTCTTCAACCAGCCCTGTAACCTATGCTACCAATACTGATCTTGAAGTACCAGCCGAACCCTCCCCTTATGCCTGGCTTGCATTACCCAGTGTTTTGGCAGCAGGTGCAGCCGCTGCCTATGGAGTTTGCACCTATAAAAGCTACAAAACCCTCCGGCAGGGAAATCCGAATGCACCAGCAACACCTTTATTATTGAACGCACTCAGGCACCCGTTGCAATTCCGGCAGTCTCATCATCAACCGGAAGCCGCAATGGAACTGCAGACTCGTTCCGGAAGTGCTAGAAGTGCTGAAAGTGCCGTGGCACTCCAGAACGTATGATGACTCAATCATTCATTACCCTGAACAATCAATAGTAACCCTTTCAGAACAGCGCATCGATATGACTGAGCAGTGCTCTTGACTGATCAATCACGCCCAGAGCCGCCCGGGTTTCACCTTGTTGCAAATGCGCCATAAGCTGCTGCTGATAAGCCTGTGATAGTCGTTGGTCGATTTCCTGCGAGCCGGAAGCGATGCTGTCAATGTCATGATCCACGGATTCACGCTTATAAAGCGCAGCAAACGCCGCCTGCAGATCAGCATACATCTGGCTGGCACTTTCCCGCAAAACCAAAGCCTCCTGAACCTTGCCATCGTCCAGTAACTGAAGGACGGTCTCACGATACTCTTTGCCTAAAGCGATGGTATCAAACCGGTCAGCCTCCACGGCCTCACTTCCTGTAGAAACCGGCGGTGTATAAGCAGGCTCTGGCGCAGCACTGCCACTGTAGGCAGCAGTCAGTGCCATGGCTTCCAGGGTAATCACGCCCTGATCACTGGCCGTCGCCACTACATCGTTGGTAGCCGGAGGCAAAGTACCACGGACCTTGGCATACTCCTTTTCCATATCGAGAACCGGAATCCTATGGCTGCGCCCATCGTCACTCATATTAACGACAATGTATTCGACAGGGGGCAGTAGCGGGTCGCGATTATCCACCACAAAACTGTGATAAAAATATTCTTGTCCGAGCAGGCCCGGCTTCTGATAATGCAAAGCGGTGGCTGGCAGGGTTTTAACCAGCTGGTAGTTCTTATCCAGCAGCTGCACCTGCGGCATAAACGCCGAAGCTTCCCGGCCAAATTTCCCACGTTTAATCTGACTTCTGATTTTGAACCGGTAGGCGCCATATCCGGGGAGCTTCCAGCCTGTAACAACAGAATCACTGTTAGCAGTTTTCAGCGTTGCCGATTGATCCGTCAGCCTGATTGTCTGTTCAATAGCTTCGTCGTATATCTGCAGGGGTTGATAGTTCAGGGTCTCTAAAGAGTAGTAAGCAGCCACAGGCTCTTTAGTTGCCGGGGCTGTCACCGAATCATTGGTTGCACAGCCAGCCAGTAAGCCTAGAGCCAGGCACAGCGCTATTTTTTTCATCCGATCACTCAATGGGTAAAATCAATTGGCCAGGGCCTGCATTGTATCGGTATTAATCAGAGGGCGAGCCTGAAAACGATTACAGATTCAGAGATTTTTGATATATGGAATTGTCCTGAAATAACTTCCCTGTTTTCAGTCCCGGGCTTCGTTCGGACTGAGCTTGTCGAAGTCCGCTGGCACCACCCTTCGACAAACTCAGGGTGAACGGAAATAGGGAGATAATTCAGGGACAATTCCTATATCAGTAGGGCCTGTTGTCGACTCCTTCAGGAAGCCGACAAACAGGATAGCAATGGTAAGGAGGCAAGGATCAGGAGCCAGACGCTACTTCGCCTTCCGGCAGCCACCCAGGTTGGCAAAGAACTGCTGGTTCTCTTTGCTGGCAAGCATTTCACCAATACTCTTAGGTAGACGACGACGCCAGTTTGGGTATTCACTACTGGTGCCCGGTACGTTAACCGGAGAATCAATCATCATCACATCTTCCAGCTGGAAAGCCGCTATCTGCGAAGCCGACAGGGCCAGGTAATAGCTGAATTTCTCCATGATTTGACGACTGAATGCCGGTGCAGTATTTCCCTGCAGGTCAACGCCTTGCGGAAATTCCCCCAACTCCGCCAGTGTGTTCAGAACCGCCTTGCGGGCCTGTTCACGGGCATCGTGGTCAGCAGCGGCCCGCTGTTCAGAATAAAAGCCCAGGGATTCCATCAGGTCGATATCTCTGCCATCCCACCAGCCTTTCAGGGTTGGTGTGTCATGGCATACCAGCATCGCCAGGGCTTTTTCACGATACTCATCGGGTGACGTATAACGATCCTCATTCTGTTGGAAAATACCCATCACACTGCCGTACATTCTTGCCGGTGGCAAACTGTCAGTGATCTCCTGTGGCACCACCCCCAGGTCTTCACCAAACACCAGGCACTGCTGGCGATGACTTTCCAGCTTGATAATGCCCAGCAAATCCTGCAGCGGGTAGTGAACGTAGCAGCCGTAACGGGCGCCTTTTCTCTCATCGCTGTTTTCCGTACTGCTATTCGGACACCACCAGAGGCGGAACAGCCCCATGGCATGGTCAATACGCAACGCACCGCAGTTACGCATATTGTTGCGGATCAGCTCAACAAAAGGCTGGTAACGCTCTTCTTTCAATACCACCGGGTTGAACGGGGGCAACCCCCAGTCCTGCCCCATCGGCCCCAGACCATCCGGTGGAGCACCAGTGCTGGCTTCGAGAACAAATAAATTCCGATCCGCCCAGACATCTGCACCGTTGCTGTC
This sequence comes from Endozoicomonas sp. SCSIO W0465, assembly GCF_023716865.1. NCBI lineage: Bacteria > Pseudomonadati > Pseudomonadota > Gammaproteobacteria > Oceanospirillales > Endozoicomonadaceae > Endozoicomonas > Endozoicomonas sp. SCSIO W0465. The sequence continues at coordinate 898,680 of NZ_CP092417.1, read as the reverse complement.
TACACCCACTGCAAGGTCACGGTAGAGGCCGACCAACATACCGGCATCTTTGGCTTTTATATGAGCCGCGTGCAGCTGCTCATCCATCAACCACTGCAGGTATTTGAAGAACGTAATCCGTGCCTGATGCGCTTTGGCAAAGGCCTTGACCTCATCACTGTCCGGCGTCTGGTAAGCCTCTGGCCAGCAGCGCCAGCCCCAGCTGTTAATATCACTTTTCCTGAAATGCTCAAACAGTGTTTCAAACAGGGCAAACTGATCCAATCGCTCACCCCTGGACTGGCAGAAAGCCGTGTACGCCAGATCCCGGTCGGTTCCCTTACCCAGATGTTGTTCGGCAAACTCATTAAACAACAGTTCCAGTACCGACATTTTCAACGGTGCAACCTTGTCGTATTCAACAAAGTCGGTACTGCGCAATTGATCAATCAACCCCCGGTGTTGCGCCACCATCTCCCGGGCTGCTGCACTGTCTGCGTACTCCGCTACCTGCTCAGGATCAATGTACAGCACATTATCAAACAGGCGGGTCGATGGACTGTAAGGCGAGCAGTGCAATGGGTTGGATGGATACAATGCATGCACCGGGTTCAGGCCAACAAAATCAGCCCCCTGCCCCCCCATACCCGCAGCCAGATCACCCAGATCGGTCAGGTCTCCCATCCCCCAGTTACGCTCAGAGCGGACCGTGTATAACTGAATACCGGAACCCCAGATTTTAGCGCCCTGCTTCATGGCTTCCGGTTCATAGCAGACTTCCGGTACCACAATCAATCCGGCTTCTGCGGTCAGCCCTTTACCCTGAACGGCCAGGTTGTGATAACCCAGCGGCAGGTATTCCGGTACTGAAACCTCAAGGGCGATATACTCTTTGCGCTCAAGCTTCACGGTTTCGGTCACAATAGCCGTCGACAGGTCAGCATGATGGATAACCTGATCGCCGTTTTCCAGCGTAATGTTCAAATCAACAGATGATGGCCGTTTACCTTTAGAACAGCGCAGAACAAAGGAGAAGCCTTGCCCCTGATGTACAACAATCACCGGCGATAAGGGAGACTGCCACAGGTTCAGCTGCTCAGCGGTGATTGCCCGTTGCAACGCAGCATTACTGCTAACGTCATAGCCCATAGCAGCCAGCAGTGGAATTTTGTTCTCAGTGTCGATCGCTACCGGAGTACCATCCCAGTCCTGATAGCCGCTGGCCATGCCACACAGGTCACCCAGGTGGTCAATTAATTGGTGATCAAGCATTGTGTTTCTTCAAAAGTCGGCCGGCAACCCATCAGGTTGCCGGCAATTGCACAAGTTAGGTCGGATAAAGCGTCTCTTATTACCACGGTTCTGAGGTTGTCACAAAACCCTCCGAACACTCCGGACATCTCGTTCCCACGCTCTGCGTGGGAATGCATACCGATCCCGCCACAAATACCATACTCGCATGAAGCCCTCGAAAACCCTGCCAGGCAGTAGCTCTTTCTCATGCTGCCAGATCCGTATGCATTCCCACGCGGAGCGTGGGAACGAGGGTTTTGCGACAGCCTCGTAGCGTGGGAACGAGGGTTTCGCAACACCCTCTTATCCGTGGGAATAAGTCATCAACAATATCAGTCAAATGTTGGTGACTTGGTCCGCGAAAACGCCACACCATGGGCATCAAACAGATGACAGTTTTCAGCCGGGACCCCCACATGGAATTCTGCACCGCAATCACGACGCAGGGAGTCCTCTACCCGGGCGATAAACGCCTCGTGAATATCCGGATGGTTCAGGTAGATAAATGACTCATTACCCAGACGCTCAATGGTCTCGATCGTGCCGGTAATGCAGTTTTCTGCCCCATCAGCCTCTTCATGATTCAGCACGTCCTGCGGCCGAATACCCAGGGTTACCTTATCGCCGGGTTTTGCCCTGAGGGTGTCGTTGCAAACACGCAGCTCAGTGCCACACTCCAGCTTGACCCGCGACACACTCTTACCTCGTTCCTCAATCGTGGCGCGGAAGAAGTTCATCTTCGGTGAGCCGATAAAACTGGCCACAAACAGATTGCACGGGTTGTGATACAGCGCCAGTGGTGCACCCACCTGTTCCAGATTACTTTTTGCACCGTCGGCCAGTGGGCTCAGCACCACGATACGATCGGCCAGGGTCATGGCCTCTACCTGGTCGTGGGTTACATAGATGGCCGTGGTCTTCAGTTTATGGTGAAGACGGGACAACTCCTGGCGCATCTGTACCCGCAGGGATACATCCAGGTTAGACAGCGGTTCATCAAACAGAAACAGCCTTGGTTCCTGCACAATGGAACGGCCAATAGCCACCCGCTGACGCTGACCACCGGACATCGCCTTGGGTTTACGATCCAGCAGTTTTTCCAGCTGCAAAATTCTGGCGGCTTCATCCACCCGACGGTTGATCTCGGCCTTGTCCGCTTTCGCCAGCTTCAGGCCAAACTCCATATTTTCCCGCACCGTCATGTGTGGATAGAGCGCATAAGACTGGAACACCATCCCCACACGACGCTCATTGGGGGGCATATCGTTGGAACGCTCACCGTCCAGTTCCAGCAAACCGTCGGTAATATCTTCCAGGCCACAGATCATCCGCAGCAACGTGGACTTACCACAACCGGAAGGCCCGACAAAAGCCACAAACTCGCCATCCTTAATGTGCAGGTTGATGTTCTTCAGAACAAATGTCTTGCCATCATCGTAACTTTTATCCAGTTGAGTCAGCTTTACTTCAGCCATTGTCTCTCTCTTGGTACGCCCGGCATGGGCATGAACTGATGGGGTGAAAGTCCCCTGTGGGAGAACCTACATCTGACTGGCGGTAAAGACGCCTGCTGATGACAACCACTAGCTTAAGGCAAGTGCAGTCCCGCGAGGGGCTGTGCGGAGGCAGTCTGAGTGCAAAGGTGCGAGCCGACGTACAGAAATCGCATATAAGGCTGAGTCTCTGGGCGAGTGAGCCAAGGATCACAAAGCCCTATGGTTCGTGAGACACGGTAAATGCGGCGGTTGTGCACTGAAAGTTCATGTCCTTATCCGGGGAGATCTGTTCAACATGCGATTGGTAATTCCCAGTTCTCAGCCACTGGTTACAACAGGCTCGGCGAACAGGTCTCATCATCCTGTTCGAGCAAACCCGATGGCAACCAATAGCGCCAGCAGAGGTAACTCCGCGTGGTGATTGGACAGAAGTCAGCAGAGGCCATAGTAGCTGTACGACAGAAGCCATTAACGGATGGGAAGTCGTTAGCGAAGGGCCGAACATCGACGACAAAGAGGAGACTGATTCCCTCAAGGCGATGCAGCCGTCCGGCGACTCACCGTACTTGGCGACAGAATCTTTAACCAGCTTTGAACCATGATCTACTAAATTGCGTACTTGAACCGGCTAATCTGGCAAGTGCATGGAAACAGGTCAAAAGCAACAAGGGTGCTCCGGGTATTGATGGAGTCACTATTGAAGCTTATCCAGACTTTGCCAAACAGCATTGGCCTTCAGTGCGTCAAGCCTTATTGGACGGAACCTACCAGCCATCACCCGTGCGCCGACATGTTATAGAAAAGCCGGACGGCGGTGAGCGTTTGCTGGGAATCCCTACCGTGATGGATAGGGTCATACAGCAGGCCATTGTGCAGGTGCTGACCCCTGTCTTTGATCCGGGTTTCTCTCCAAACAGCTTCGGCTACCGACCGGGACGGTCAGCACACGACGGAGTCCGTCAGGTTAAGCAGTTGATCAACCGGGGGCTTCATTACGCTGTTGACGTTGATCTGAGTAAATTCTTTGATACGGTTAATCACGACGTTTTGATGTCGAGGGTCTCCCGTAAGGTCCGCGACAAACGCCTTCTGAAACTGATTGGTAGCTACCTGCGCTCCGGTGTCATGATTGAGGGCAATGTCTACCCGACCAGGGTTGGCATGCCACAGGGTGGGCCTTTATCACCCTTGCTGTCTAATGTGGTCCTCGACGAACTCGACAAGGAGCTTGAATATCGGGGTCATTGCTTTGCAAGATACTGTGATGATTTTGTGATTCTCGTCAAAAGTCAGCGTGCAGGGGATCGGGTGATGCACAGCATTACCCAATTCATTGAACGCAAATTGAAACTGAAGATTAACTCCCGGAAAAGTAAAGTTGTGAAAGCAACAGAAAGCGAATTCCTGAGTTTCACCTTCACAGGGAAGAAAGTTCGCTGGGCCCAGAAGTGTCTGGACCGATTCAAATACCGGATACTCAAGTTGACCAGTCGTCGCTGGGGTGTCTCAATGCAACATCGGTTACGCAAATTGGCACAATATATCCGGGGTTGGATGGGGTATTTCCGGTTATCGGAATATCACCGACCAATTCCCCTGCTGGATCAATGGATACGTCGGCGAATCCGTTGCTGCTTTCTGAAGCAATGGCGCAAGCCGAAAACCCGTTTTAAGAATCTGGTCAGGTTAGGCGTTGATAAAATTAACGCCGCCAAGATCGCAGCCAGCAGCAAAGGGTATTACCGTCTGAGTAAAACCTATGCGGTACAACAGGCACTGAATAACAGTTACCTCGCGAAAATTGGGCTTGTTTCATTGAAAGACTTATGGATCAGGTTTCACCATCATCGTTGAACCGCCCGGTGCGGACCCGCATGCCGGGTGCTGTGGGGAGGGCTGGAGAAAGACCGGCCCTTACCCGATTAAGCGTTTATCTTGTAAACCTTTCTCTGGTAAACGGTATATCCGTTAACCTTTCACACCACCGGCCGTCAAACCGTTGACCAGATAACGCTGGGCCATCAGGAAGACGACAGTAATGGGCATACCGGTCAAAATGGCGGCAGCGGCAAAATCACCCCAGAGGTAGTTCTGGGCATAAAGGAACTGTTTCATCCCAACGGCCAGGGTCAGCTGTTCAACGCCCTGGAGCAGCACAGATGCAATCGGGTACTCACCAATTACACCGATAAACGACAGTACAAAAACAACCGCCAGAATAGGCACAGACAGAGGCAGCAGGATATATCGGAATGCCTGCCAGGGGCTGGCACCGTCGATGTAGGCAGACTCTTCCAGGGCCACATCAATACTTTCGAAATAACCTTTGATCAGCCAGATGTGCATGGTGATACCGCCCAGATAGGACATCACCAGGGCGCTGTGGGTATTCAACCCCAGCCATGGCACCACACTGCCCAATTTGTTAAAGAAAGCGTGGAAAGCCACCAGGGCCAATACTGCCGGGAACATCTGCAGAATCATCATGCTGGTGAGCAGATGGTTCTTGAAACGGAAACGCAACCGGGCAAAGGCATAAGCGCCGGTTGTGGATAGCATCAGGATCAGCGCCGAGGTGGTAAAGCTGACTTTCAGGGAGTTCCACAACCAGGTCAGCACCGGAAACGTTGGCTGAACCACTGTACCATCCGCTGTGGTGTACTCAAATCCCAATACCATCGCCCAGTGTTCCAGACTGGGATTTTCCGGAATCAAACTCCCCGTGGCAAAGTTACCGGTGCGAAAAGAGACCGAAATAATCATCAAAAACGGAAACATCACCAGACACAGCAGCAGAACCATAACGATCCGCGCCGCCCATACCCGATATTTCAGGTTTCGTGGTTGTACCATTGCCATCATCAATACTCCTGTGAGCTGCGGGTGGCCCTGAGGTTAACCCAGGAGATAAATCCGACGATCAGGAAGATCATCGTGGCAATAGCTGAGGCAAGACCAAAGTCCTGTCCTGCGACGAATGCCGTACGGAAGGTGAAGTTCACCAGCAAATCCGTGAAGCCTGCTGCAGTGGTGGTGCCCGGCATCATGGGGCCGCCCGCAGTCAACAGGTCAATCAGTACGAAGTTATTGAAGTTAAAGGCAAAACTGGCAATCAGGATCGGCGCCAGCGGTTTGGCAATATTGGGCAGTGTTATATAGAGCAGGTTATGGACCGGGTTGGCACCGTCAATGGCAGAGGCTTCATACAGATCCTCCGGAATCGCTTTCAGCAGTCCCATACAAACGATCATCATATAGGGGTAGCCAAGCCAGGTGTTGACGATCAGAATCATGGCCCTGGCAAAGGCCGGGTTGGTCATCCACTCCGGACTGATGCCAAACAGCCCTTCCAGGATCATGTTGATCTCACCGAAGTTCTGGTTAAACAGGCACTTGAAAATAAGAATGGAAATAAACGCCGGCACGGCATAAGGCAGGATCAGCAGCACCCGGTAAATTCCCCGTTCTCTCAGTGGTTCCCATTGCATCAGGTTCGCCAGCAACAGGCCGATCACCAGACAGAACAGCACGCTGCCCGCTGAAAACACCACAGTCCAGACAAAAATCTTGAAAAACGGCTCACGGATACCTTTGTCTGTGACCAGTTGAGAGTAATTTTCGCCACCAATATACACAGAGAAACCGGGTGCAACCTGCTCACCCGCTTCGGTCAAATAAAACCCCGTGGTCATATCCGGGCGCAGGATCTCACCGCTTTTAATATCAACCAGATAGTCGTTTGACTGCTCCCGATACTGCGGCGCCATCGCCGCAAATTCACGCAGGGACGACATCACCAGACGAGTATCGTCTTCCAGGATAACGGCCACAGAACCCAGGGCCGAACGCTGCTTCACCACCTCCCGCATGGACAGTTTGTTACCCTTTGCGTAGGCACCTGAACGGGCAGAAACCTCTGTCAGGTCACCATTGAGCACAAAAGTGTCGGAGGTATAAATACTTTTACTGTCGTTTTTATCAGTCAGTTGCAGTTGAAACTGATCGTCATCACGAAAAAGAGCCAGCGTGTAGGTATGGTCGCCTGTTTTTACCAGTTTATTCAGGTGAATTTCCTTGACCCGCTCAAGGCTCAGAATATTGGCAGAACCGTAATTCGTAAACGAAATACTAAAGGTATACGCCATGGGAAAAACAATAAACATGATAATGCCCAGCAAACAGGGATACACGTAGCGATAGCTGTAACCGCGCTTGCTGGTAAAAATCCATGTACCCAGGCTGCCCAGAACCAGCAGGGTTAATGGGAAAAGTATTTCACCCTGGAAATACAGCAGGGCAATAACGTAAAGCAGGGCTAGATCAATCAGGGCAACAAGCGCCCACTTTGGCCCGTTGCCAGACAACAATAATCTGACATTGGCGGGTATGGTCATGGTATTTCTCTCTCCGGGAGGGTTTCAAGCCGGTCATCTGAATGACGACCGGCAGATGTAACGGGTCACGTCAATGTGAGCCTGCGTTACACCTCGTGTTGCATTTTTTAGTTGGCAATCAGCTTGACAGCGTCGTTCAGCGCTACTTCAACGGATTCCTGACCGGTGGTGATATTGGTCAGGGCAGACTGGGTAGCCGACCAGAACTTGCCCATTTCCGGAACGTTAGGCATCAGCAGACCGTTCATCACGTTCTGGTAGGTGGCTTCAATACGTGGGTCCACAGCCAGCTTCTTCATGTAAGCCTTGTGAGCAACAGCACCGAGCGGCTTGTCGTTGTTCAGGGTTGCCAGACCTTCCTCGGTGAGGACGTAGCTCTCAATAAACTCTTTCGCCAGTTCCTGGTTTGGCGAAGCGTTATTCAGAGCAGCGGCCCAGACACCAACAAACGCACGGGATGGGCTACCGTCGATAGAAGGCAGTGGTGCAACACCGTAGTTGATTTTGCTCTTTTCCAGGTTGGCCCAGGCCCATGGACCGGAGATCATCATGGCCACTTCACCCTTGTTGAAGCCGGCTTCCATCACACCGTAGTCAACGCCCCGTGGCATCACGCCCTCATCGATGATTTTGGCCAGCATCTTGCCACCTTTGATGGCACCGGCACTGTTCAGGCCGATATCAGCCACGTCGTAGCCACCGGGTACTTCCTTGAATACGTAACCGCCGTTGGAGGCCAGCATCGGCGTAGTGAAGTAAGGCTGAACCTGGTCCCACATGATAGTGGTGATATCTTTCTTATCCAGCTCTTTTTTCAGATCAAACATCTCTTCAAAAGAGGCTGGCGCCGTTTTGATGATGTCCTTGTTGTAAATAAGACTGATCGCTTCCATGGCCACCGGATAACCGTAGATGTTGCCATTATGGGAAGTAGCCTGCCAGCCTTTGGCTTCGATATCCGCCTTTACCTTATCAGATGGCTTGACCGGTGCCAGCAGACCAGACTGTGCCCACTCACCGAAACGGTCGTGTGCCCACAGAACGATGTCCGGACCTTTACCGGTGGCAGCAGCCTGCTGGAAACGGTCGGTCAGATTCTCAGGAATCTCAACCTTCACCTTGACACCCAGATCTTCTTCAAAGCGCTTACCCACAGTTTCCATACCGTTGTAAGCTTTATCTCCTCCGATCCACACCACCAGTTCGTCATCAGAGAACGCCATGGCGGTGCTTGCCCCCATGGAGATAGCCAGTGCGGAAGCAACCGCTGCGGCAACCGTTTTCTTCATCATCTTCAATCTCCAGCAACCCCGGATCCCCCGGGTTATTAGTGTTAACTACTGTTCAACTTCGTTAGCAAGCCAGCGCAGGGTACTCTGCGAAGGTACTCTGCGACCGGCCAGATCCGTCAAATCGTCCCTATAATCAATGAATCAGCCGTGGAAAAAAATCGAAAAACGTTTACAGGGCAGCACAGGAACTTTTCATATCAAACAATGTCGAACAATTATCGAATGTCTATGTAATTTAAGGAAAACAGTTACTGCATCCATGAATACTGCATCTATGAATAATCAATCCAATCCCGGTGAAGTTTGTCATCGACCTGTTCTTCATATGCCTCCATTGCTGCCTACTAAAGTCAACATGCTGCTTGGTTGCTGTTTCGGTTGTGTGGTCGGGCAGTACTTTGGCCAGCCGGTTTTAGGTGGTCTGAGTGGTGCAACCTGCTGTTTCGCTTCCGAAGTGATGTACAGGATGGAGGCGAGCCTCATTGAAAGAGAGGTAACTTTACAGTCCAACTCCGTTGTTCACATCAACCAACCTCAGCTGCAAGCAGAGCAACACCTACACAGGGACTAGTGCAGAAAGGCGATAATACCCATACAGCCAGACCCCTCGTTCCCATGCTCTGCGTGGGAATGCATACCGGAGCCTGCCAGATGCAAAACAATCTATTTATGCCCGGAATCATGAGAGTTTAATGGAGACCCACTGTTCCACAGAGGCCCGGTATGCATTCCCACGGGGGACCGTGGGAACGAGGTGCAACCCTCCGGACACTCCGGACACTCCGGACATCTCGTTCCCATGCTCCGCGTGGGAATGCATACCGATCCCGCCACAAATACCATACTCGCATGGAGCCCCCGAAAACCCTACCAGGCAGTGGCTCTTTCTCCTGCTGCCAGATCCGTATGCATTCCCACGCGGGACCCACAGGGCCTAAAAGCGTGGGAACGAGGTGTCCTGAGGGTTTTGCGACACCCTCCAGAGCATTGGAGCGAGGGAGCTGGCTGTATGGGTATTAGCGCTTTTTGCACTAGGAGCCTGTCGGACTTAAGCGTCCGTAGCGAGGATTGCGAGAAATTGAGGATAAAAATTTCTGATTCTGAGGAGAATAGCAGGGCTATTTGACGAAGAAGCAGGAATTTTTAGACCAATTTATCGCAACCGCAGTAGGACAGCCTTAAGTCCGACAGGCTCCTAGCTATGGATTATCACTAATCATTGCAACGCCACCACAGCGCTCATCGTCAATTCCCCTTGTGGTCTGGCCACGGCGCAAGAAGATATCCAGCCAGCAACCTCTGGGCGGCTGTTGCTTGATGGCCTCCATCACCAACTCGGCTCCCTGAACGGCAATGCTTTCTATATCCTGTCGCACCGTTGTCAGTGAATGATAGCGATCATCATCGATACCATCGTAACCCACCACCTGGACATCATCCGGTACCCGCTTACCGGTATCCGCCAGTGCCATGGAAATACCGGTGGCAACAATGTCAGAAAAAGCGACAAAGGCATCGGGCTTGATTCCGGATTCCAGCATACCGCGTATACGACGATAACTGTCTAATGCCGGAAGACCGGTATCCACGGATATTTCTATGGCTTCTGAGGGAATCAGGCCGGCTTCCAGCATCGCCTTGCGATAGCCCTGGTAACGCATGCCCGAAACCGCATGGTCACTGTGCAGACACACATAATAAATAGTACGACAGCCATTCCCCAGCAGGTGCGTAGTCGCCAGAAAACCACCCTGTTCATCATTAGAAGCCACCCAGAAATGATCCTCCCGCACATCACCGATACTCACATAGGGAGCCTCCTGGGCCTGAACCTGCTGATAACGGGGATCATCATGGTGCAAGCCAATGCCAATATAGGCTTTGGCCACCGTCATCAGCTCACCTTCAGGGGAAAACTTCACCCGCTTGACCCGGTACCCCTGCCGCTCCAGCTCAATCTTCAGTGCCTCATACACCTTTAAGGCAAAGGGTGAAATAGTGCCCAGGTCCAGCCCCAGCACAACCCCCACCACAAAGGCATCCTGCCCGTGCAACTGCCGGGCCATATAATTGGGTTGATAGTTCAGCTCTTGCGCTGCTGCCAATACCTTCTCGCGGGTACTTTCTGAAACGTATTTGCCGCCATTGAGCACCCGACTGACGGTTGCAATGGATAAACCGGCCAGTGCTGCCACCTGGAGAATGGTTGATTGCCCAGACACTTGATTCCTTCCCAAAGGGATTTATCCCTCTATCAAATAACTGACGTTTATTCGCGATATAACGATTGCTGATAATATATTTTGTTTGCCGTTTTCATCAAAAGACGCAGATCAATAGACGAACAACTTCTTCTAAAAACCTTTTCATATTGCTCTTCACCCCACAAATGCCAAAAAATCCCACTGCCTGTAAAACGTCAACACGTTGTAACGTCTGCTGACAGATTCTGGACGATTTATTTTGTTTCAGGGGGGACTGCAGCAGGCAAGATGGCGAATACACAACAACACACTTGAAGGAATTTGGTTGTGACCAAAGCAAGAATTCTGCCACTGGCTGGTGCCATCGCTGCCGTACTGCTTTCCGGCAATGCAATGGCCAGTGAAACCACCACTGAAACTCTGAATCTGAAGCCCACTGACATCCTGACCGATGGCTGGCAGGTAAACGGTTATATCCGTGCTGGCTGGCGGGTGAATGAAAACGGTACATCTACCGGTAATGAATATGGCAAACCTGACTACAATGTAGCAGGTACAACTGGCAAGAATGCTAACCAAGTTGAATTCAACGTCAGCAAAAACACCACTTTCCAGAATGGTGTATGGTCTCAGCTGGGCGTGCGTGCGGAGTATGGTAATGGCGACTCCAGCTTCTACTCTTCTAGTGGCAGTGAAGACAGTGGTAAAGATAATAGTTACGAAGGCAACTTTGAAATCAAGGAAGCATTCATTCGCCTGGGTGGTATGAGCTACCTGCCAGAAAATGCAGAAATCTGGGCTGGTCGCCGTTATTTGAACCGTGAACAAGCCCTTTTGTCTGGTGAGTTCTGGAAGCAGTCTTCTGGTGTAGGCTTTGGTTATGAGCAAAACGGCAATGGTATTGCTGTTGTCTCTGTTGACCCAGGTGCAGGAAATGAAAAGCCTGATGGCAAAACTATCCACTCTTTAGACCTTTACAGTTATAACCACAGCGCGCTGGGCGGCAGCTTTAACTTTGACCTCAAACTGATGACAGCTGGTGACAGCGACAACTATGCGGCCAATGAAGCCACCGATGGTGTTGGTGCAGCAATTACCTACAAACGTGACTATTACGGACTGGATGGCTGGACCACAACAGCACTGGCATACGGTCAGGGCCTGGCGGCTAACCGTGGTGTCAACTTTGGACAGTGGAGTGGTGGCACTTCCACCACTGACAGTGATGAAGGCACCAGCATCTTCTTCACTTCTTACGGTGTGATGAATATCAATGATCGCTGGCAAATGGGTTCTGAAATCGTCTACCTGCACGGTGACAAAATCTGGGGACTGGGTTCTAACGCTGCCGCTGAAGGTGATACCGTTGACCGCTTGCTGATGGCCGTTCGCCCAACTTACAAAGTTAACGACAACTTCCGTTGGGAATTCACTGGCTCTTATGGTTATGAAAAGAGCTACTGGGGCAAAGATAAAGACGGAAAAGACAATCAGTCTGAAAACAAGATCAACTTCTACACTGCTGAAGTTGCCGCTGTTTTTACCGTTAACTCGGACTACTTCGGTCGTCCACAGATCAAGCCTTTCATAACCTATCTGTCTAGAGATGATAGCAACGAGTGGGCCGATAAGAATGGTTGGGGTAGTGACTCCGACAATGACAGCAACACCTTCCAGTTTGGTGTGGAAGCAGAAATCTGGTTCTAATTTACCCAATTTCTGCGTAAAACCTGCAGCCATATGCCAATGGCTGCAGTCCTGAATTCCCATTCCTGTGATTGTGTTTATTTGACGGAGCCGCTGCTCCGTCTTTTCGTGAATGCCCCATGAAAAACAAATTCTCACTGTGTACCCTGCCCCTGGTGGTCTCCCTGCTCTCTGGCTGCCAGAATGCCACCACACCGGTTGCGCCCGAATCATTATGCCCTGAGCCCAAAGCCAGCCAGTCCGTTATGCTGTGTGTTACCTCATTACCCGATAACCACCCGCAAGGTGATCCGGTTTATCTGGCAGGCACCATGAACCAGTGGCACGCCGGCGGTCATCAGCACAAGGAGGTCATTCTGAAAGATAACGGCAATGGTAGTTACAGCCACGAACTGTCATTTGACAAACCGGGCGATATTCATCTATTTAAATTTACCCGTGGCGACTGGAGTTCAGTAGAGATTGATAATGACCGCTACGATGCCCCGAATCGCAACGTGCAATTCACTGGAGAGAAGCAAACCATCATGCTGACTATTGATAAGTGGGCGGATCTTGAAGGCGGTTCTCTGGGTAGCAGCCCAACCCTGGTTGGCAAACTGGAAACCCTCACCACCACTTTCCCGCAAAATAAAGGTGAACGAACCATTCGCATCTGGCTGCCGGAAAACCACGACGCTAGTCGCAAGGAAGCCTACCCGGTCATCTACGCCTGGGATGGCCAGAACCTGTTTGATAAACAGACCGCCGGCTACGGCATGGAGTGGCAGCTGGATGAAACCCTGACCGCGTTGGGGGAGGATTATGTGGTCATCGGCTTTGACAGCCCCAGCGACGCCCTGTCCCGCTATGTTGAATACAGCGGCCTTGACTGGACCCACCCAACCGTCGGCAAAGTACATGCACGGGGCAATGAAACGGTGGATTTTGTCGTGGACACACTGATCCCCCGGCTGGAAAAACAATACAACATCAGCAGCAACCCGGCCGATCGTACGTTAATGGGTTCATCCATGGGAGGCTATATCACCCTCTACGCCATGAGCTATCGCCCCGGTGTGTTTGGTACCGGCCTGGCCCTGTCCCACGCCACCAGTGACCACTACGGCGGCAAACAGTTACGGGAGTATTTCCGGAAAAACGGTTTTGCAAATGATGCCCGCCTCTATCTTGATATGGGTGGCCAGGAGACCGTTGGCCCCTGGGGACCAGATGAGTGGTTGCAAGGTCACCACGCCATGGTAGCTGCATTGAACGACGCCGGTATATCACTGCAACACCAGGTGATTGCCGATGGCGTCCATGATGAAACCGCCTGGGCAAAACGCTTTGGTGAAATTTTTCAGACCGTGATTAAACAATCGCAGTGAAATGTGACCTCCCACGGTCCTCCGTGGGAATGCCTACCCCAAGTTCCCGATAAATTGCCTGCAACGAGGATACCTGTGAACTCCGGTATGCATTCCCACGCGGGACCCACAGGGCCTAAAAGCATGGGAACGAGGTAAAGGCGTACCGCCGATCTTTGACAAACCCGGCAGGTCGTATTGCACCATTTTCACAAAAGCTGCTTTTGTTGCGCTACCCTTCCCAAAGTCTGTAAAACGTTTACAACTTCCCACCATCCCATTTCACGGCCATAATGCATGGGAAAAAACGAACCTCCTCTCTCGCAGTGATTTAAAATGCCCGGAAAAAAATTAATGGGTGCTGAACTGATACCGGTAACCCAGAGCCTGAGCCAGGTGATGAATGCCTCACCTTTTTCCATCCTGGGAATCCACCCGGCGCCATCCGGCAGCGGCCTGACCATTCGCGCCTGGCACCCTGATGCCGAGTGCATCGACGTGGTGCAGGAAAGCACCGGTAAATCACTGGGCAGAATGAACCGACTGGCCAATGGCCTTTTTGAGCTGGATTTTCCCCGGCGCAAAAAAACCTTTTACTATCTGCTGAACATCACCCTGAAGGACGGATCAGAAGAACTCCGGTTTGATCCCTACCAGTTTGGCGAGTACACCCTCTGCCAACAGGATATCGACCCGCTGCACCTGTACCGCCACCTGGGTGCCCTGAAAGTGGAGCACGCCATTACCCGCCAGCGTCGTGTTTCCGGTGTGCTATTCAAGGTCTATGCTCCCCATGCCCGTTCCGTCAGCGTGATTGGTGATTTTAACCAGTGGGACGGTCGCTGCCATCCCATGGCCAGTGCCGATGACGGTATCTGGCGACTGTTTGTGCCAGGGGTTACCGAAGGTGCCCTGTATAAATATGAGCTGCACGACCAGCATGGCCAGCTGCTGCCGGAAAAAACCGACCCCTTTGGCCATAAAGTGGAACAGTGGCCGGGCCTTGCCTCCATTGTACAAACGGAAAGTACCTATACATGGTCTGACAGCCAATGGCTGAACAAACGCGAGCTGAACCATAATAAACCCATGTCCGTTTATGAACTCCACTTGGGCTCATGGAAAAAATCCCATGACGGTGGTTTCATGAATTACCGGGAACTGGCCGACGAACTGATTCCCTATATCCGCAAAACCGGCTTTACCCATATCGAGTTACTGCCCATTGCCGAGCACCCCCTGTACGAGTCCTGGGGCTATCAGCCGTTGGGGCTGTTTGCGCCCACCAGCCGCTACGGCACACCGGATGACTTCCGCTACCTGGTTGACCAGTGCCACCAGCACAATATAGGTGTGATTCTGGACTGGGTACCCGCCCACTTTCCCCAGGATGAACACGGCCTGTTCCGTTTTGACGGGACCGCTATTTATGAATATGAAGATCCCCAGCGGGGCTGGCATCCGGACTGGAAATCTTGCATTTACAATTACGGTTCGCCATGGGTACAGGATTTTCTCATCAGTAATGCCCTGTACTGGCTGGATGAGTTTCATATTGATGGCCTGAGGGTGGATGCCGTGGCCTCCATGCTCTACCTGGACTACTCCAGAAAGCAGGGCGAGTGGACACCCAACCACCTGGGCGGCAATGAACACCTTGAAGCCGTCGCCTTTTTGCAGCGCCTCAACCATGAAGTACACCGACTGCATCCCAACTGCATGATGATCGCCGAGGAGTCCACCAGCTGGCCCTGTGTATCACGCCCCGGACACCCGCAAAGCCTCGGGTTTGATTACAATAGGACTTACGCATTGACAACAGGCTCTAAAATTTGATAATGCCAAAAAACAGATGTCTTCAGGGATGAAAGTGAGAACTACCACTCGACCGACCACTGCACGATGCACTCTTGCAAAATACATTGGCTTTTTGATTAGTGAGCCAAAATCATCAACATGCACAAGACTGGCCGAGGTTACCGACTTTTCTCACGATAGCGCAAACCGCTTTCTTAAGCGTGAAAACTATCAGCCCAAAGATATGTACGATGAAGCAGTCAAAAGTTTAAACCCTATTGGCGGCACCCTGAGCGTTGATGACAGCGTGCTCGACAAACCTTATAGCTACTCCGTGGCACTGGTTGGCCACTTTTGGTCGGGTAAACATCACCGAGTGGTTAAGGGAGTTAACCTCATCACCCTTTATTACACCGACGTATCCGGGCGCCATATGCCGGTGAATTACAGGATATACGACAAATCGGAAGACAAGACAAAAAACGACTACTTCCGTGAAATGTTGATTGAAGTGCTGGTATGGGGGCTGAAGCCAGCGTTCGTTACCGGTGACTCCTGGTACAGCTGCACGACTAACCTGAAGACGATTAAAAACCATCAGACTGGGTTTATGTTTGCCGTTGAGAAAAACAGGACAGTATCACTGGAAAAAGGTAAATGGCAGCAGGTTCAACACCTCGACATCCCCGACAATGGTCTGGATGTATGGCTCAAAGACTTCGGTAAGATCCGGTTGTTCAGGACGATGCTAAAAGACCAGCGTCGCCACTACGTGGTTTACTTGCCAGAGGAAGTCCCTTTTGAACGCAATGACTTCAAGCAGATCCATGACCAGCACTGGCAGATCGAACAGTTTCACAGGGCGATCAAGCAGGTTTGCCATATTGAGCACTTTCAGGTTCGCAGCGAACGACCCGTCAGAAACCATATATTTGCTGCAATTTTAGCTTTTGCTCGACTTTAGAGTCTGTATAAAACGATAATTCGGTCAGCTTTTTATAGTGAAGCAAGCCGAAATCAGTGAACTGTTTTTCCAAGTTCGTTATTACTTCCGTTTTTTGCCTAAAAGCCTTTAGTTATGCTGCTTCTGAATTATCCGGTATTAACTGGTCGATCAGATCGCGAAAATTGAACTCATATTTTTGCTTATATCTGTTCCAGCCCTTGCGAATAGAGAACCTCGGAATAATTCCTGAAAGAGCAATTTTCATCATGCCTGCAGTGGTTGTATCCGGGCTTCTCCAGGGTATCCGAGAAATATTCAGACATGCCTGATTTTTACAAACGGTTAATAACTGCAATAATGCATAGCCTGCCATTTTCAAATGCATCCATCGAAGCAGTGTTCGCAATTTCTGCTGCCATAAATGGCAACAGCCAAAAGCATGTTTGAGTTGGTGAAACATTGGCTCTACCGGCCATCTCCGGGAATAGGCACGAAGCACCTCCAGTCCCTCAAGTTCCGGATTGGTCGAGATGAATATTCTGCTTTCGGTCAGACCTTTGTCATTTTCAAAGCGACTCCAGACGACGCGTACTTCACGACCTTTAAGGAATCTGGCGCGACAGATCAGGGTACGATAACGTATTTTGCGAAATTTGCCGTACATCCATACTGTTGCTTTTTCTTCCGGCAGTTTCTTAACCTGTTCTGTCGTCATCTTGATGCCGTACTTTTTTGGGCGCCCTCGCTTCTTTACGGTGGGTGCTGGCGGCAAAGCATAGAGGGCCCGATTTGAAGGTATCTGACCAACAACTTCTATGTTCATTTCCAGAGCTGGCTTTATCAGTGTCCAGTTCATATACCAGCAATCGGTTAGCAGGCGTAGCACTCGATCCTTCACTTCATTGCGTACCACCCTGAGCATGGCCACGGCAATTTTCAGTTTGCTGGTGTTACCTGAAGCTGGTGTCGGAAATGAGATCACCGGTATGGCGGTAAATACTTCATCTGCAGCCCGCTCAAATATGATGGCCAGGGAAACCCAACACTGCCCCCAGATGTACGTCGGCCGATTGCGTTTCTTGCTGTGTTGATGATGTGTACGACAAGCAGGGGCTTTGTCGGAAAACCGTTCGATTACCCAGTCATCAAGCCCCAGGACCACAGGTTGATTCTCAGGAGCTTTGGAGCAGACCAGACGGATCAAGTGGCGTGCCAAGTTCTTCCATTGCCACTTGCCCTGAGATAGCCAGTGGTGGTAGCTGCTCCACACACAATGAAAATCAATTGTTAACAACGCCTGTGTAACAAAGCCGTCGGCTGAAAGCATGCAACCGAACAGCAGTTCGCAGAACGTTGGTACTGCAGTTGATGATAGCGCTCCAGCAAGAAAGGTTGTATATGAAGCGAGCTCCCTGAGGATTACTTGATGATCTGAAGTGAGCATGGCAACCATCTCGAATTTCGTCATTGGGGATGGTTGCTTTTAGCAGATTATGCGCCGGAACTATTGTGCTCTTAAAACTCTAAAGTCGAGTAGCTTTTGTTTATCTCCAGAAAATGCAGATAGAGCAGGAGTTTACGAATATTTATCAGCACCAACGGGGGCTGTTTAAAGAGACAATAGGCGCTTTCATTGAGAGTTTTGCAAAGGGGAAGGATCACCTCCTACCAAAATTTATCGGTGTCATCAATGCGTAAGTCCTATACAAGTGGAATATGGGCTGGATGCACGATTCATTGGCCTATATGAAGCGGGACCCGATTTATCGCCAGCATCACCATCATGAAATGACCTTCAGTATGGTGTACGCCTATAACGAGAACTTTGTGCTCTCCCTCTCCCACGATGAAGTGGTGCACGGTAAAGGCACAATCCTCAGCCGAATGCCCGGCGATGACTGGCAGCGCTTTGCCAACCTCCGGGCTTATTACGGGTTTATGTTCGGGCACCCCGGTAAAAAGCTGATGTTTATGGGCTCCGAGTTTGGTGTGACCAACGAGTGGAACCCGGCAGAAAGCCTGAACTGGAACCTGTTGCAGCAGGGCCCTTACCACCAGGGTATGCTAACGATGATCAGTGAGTTGAATACCCTGTATCAGCGTTACCCGGCACTGCATGAGCTTGATTTTGATCGCGATGGTTTTCGCTGGCTGATACTGGAAGACCATGGACAAAGCGTTTTCGCCTTTTACCGAAAGGACAGCGCAGGTAAAACTATGGTCATTATCAGTAACATGACGCCCTATGTCCGACATGATTATTGTATTGGTGTGCCGGTCGATGGGTTATGGCAAGAAATATTTAACAGCGATGACCAGCGCTTTGGTGGCAGTCATATTGTCAATGGTTCCGTCGCAACCCGACCGGTAGCGCAACATTCTCAAACCCAGAGTATCAGCCTGACTTTGCCACCACTGGCAACTATTATGCTGACCGCTGACCGGGAGTAACTCCCATAACGGGAAAAAGCCCCCGGCACTTACTGTCTGCTTTGATCCCGTTTGTGTTACCCTCGTTCCCACGCTCTGCGTGGGAATGCATACGGATCTGGCAGCATGAGAAAGAGCCACTGCCTGGAAGGGTTTTCGGGGGCTCCATGCGAGTATGGTATTTGTGGCGGGATCGGTATGCATTCCCACGCAGAGCATGGGAACGAAACGTCCAGAGTGTCCGCAGGGTTTTGCGACAACCTCTCTGCGTGGGAATGCAGACCGGAGTCTGCAGAATATGGAAAAACTTTTGATCATGCCAAATAGAGCTTCACACGCTATGAATTCGCCGTCTGCTTATTCCACCTTTCCCGGAAAAACCACGCCACAGGGCGCCACGTTAGTCAATGCCAGTCTTATGGCAGTGCCTGGTAATCAGGCGACAGGTGTCAATTTTTCTGTGTACGCCCCGCAAGCAGAACAACTGTTTGTGTCATTATTTGATGCACAGGGGAATGAACAACAACTGAAAATGTTTCCTTCCGCTGAGGGCATCTGGCATCTGTATGTTGAGGGCATTACCGAAGGTCAGCACTACGGATTCCGGGCGGATGGTTACTGGGCTCCCGATGCAACACCACGTTTTAACAGGAACAAACTGCTGATGGACCCCTATGCCCGGGAAATCAGTGGTGAGGTGCAATGGTGCCCGGACATTTTTGACTATATTTCAGACGACAACGCTCAATGGCTATTCAACGAACAGGACAGCGCCGCCAAAATGCCCCGCAGCGTGGTGCGGGACGCCGCCTTTGACTGGCAGGACATCACCCACCCACAGATTCCGGACCAGCAGAGCATTTATTACGAAACCCACCTCAAGGGGTTCACCAAAACCCACCCGGATATCCCGGAGGCTATTCGCGGTACCTATCTGGGCATGTGCCACCCGGTTACCATTGACTATCTGCAAAACCTCGGCATTACTGCGGTCGAACTGCTGCCGGTTACTTACAGTGCCAGTGAGGAGCGACTCACTCACCTTGGCTTGGCCAATTACTGGGGTTACAACCCCCTGTGCATGATGGCACCACACACTCCTTATGCCATGTCCGACCCGGTTATTGAGATGAAAACCATGGTACGGGAGCTGCACCGCGCCGGTATTGAAGTCATTATGGATGTGGTGTTCAACCATACCTGCGAAGGTGGCCATGGTGGTCCATTCCTGAGCATGCGTGGTCTGGCTGAAACCGACTACTACCATATGAACCATCACGACGGTGAAATTTCCTCGGAAAATTACAGTGGTTGCGGCAACACCATGAACTTCGATAGCCACCAGACCCTGCGTCTGACCATGGATGCACTGCGTCACTGGGTGGTGGAGTATCAGATCGATGGTTTCCGTTTTGACCTGGCCCCCACCATGGCCCGTCAGCACCGTCATTACAGCAAAGATGCACCTTTCTTTTATGCCGTTAGCCAGGACCCGGTGCTGAGCCGGGTAAAAATGATTGCCGAGCCCTGGGATATCGGGCCGGACGGTTATCATATGACCGACTTTCCCAATGACTGGCAGTCATGGAATGATCGTTACCGTGATACCTGCCGAAAGTTCTGGAAAGGCAGCAAGGGAGCACAAACCGAAATGGCCTGGCGCTTTTCCGGTTCGGAAGACCTGTTCAGCCAGCAAAGTTACCTTGCCACCGTCAACTATATTTGCAGCCATGATGGCTTTAACCTGATGGATCTGGTTTCTTACCAGCAGCGCCACAATCTGGCCAATGGTGAAGACGGGCGGGATGGTGATGAGCATAACTACTCCTGGAACCATGGCGAAGAAGGCGTCACTGACAACCCTGAAATCAATAAAGCCCGCTTGCGCAGCCGGAAAAACCTGGTGGGTATGTTAATGCTGGCCAAGGGCTCACCCATGCTGTTTGCCGGTGATGAGTTCAGCAACACACAGGACGGCAATAATAATGCCTATTGTCAGGACTCACCCATCACCTGGCTAGACTGGGACTGGCTGCACAACAGCGACTCTGACGGTGCCATGATGCACGATTTCACCCGCCAGATGATGCATTTTCGTCGCAATGAACCACTGTTGACTGATGGTTTGGGCCGTACAGAATACCAGTTATATTCCCCGAAGGGTGAAATCGTGGACCCTCTTTATTTCAGTGAGCGCCACTGTTACACCCTGACGGTTAAAATTCACGACCCGAATGATGATGAAAAAGGGACCATCTGGGTCATCATGAACGCTGGTAAACATATAGGCAGGGTGTTAATCCCTGAGACCGGCCAATTCAAACACCGGATGATCATGGTGAATACCGACCAGGAGGCTTCCTTTATCCGGGAACCGTCTGTTGATCAGTGCAGCTATGAAGTTCACCCGCACAGCCTGATCATGCTAAAAGAGATGAATTAGCAGGGAGTTGCCCTGAAATAACGCTCAGACTCGTTCCCACGCAGAGAGTTTGTCGCAAAACACTGCGGACACTCTGGACATCTCGTTCCCATGCTCTGCGTGGGAATGCATACCGATCCCGCCACAAATACCATACTCGCATGGAGCCCCCGAAAACCCTGCCAGGCAGTAGCTCTTTCTCATGCTGCCAGATCCGTATGCATTCCCACGCGGAGCGTGGGAACGAGGGACGAGGGAGAGTTTCGCGACTGCTTCTCCCCCATGGTTAGAAAGTTCGATGGATATTACTCCGCACAGCGGGAAACCATCACCTGATCTATCTCACCACTGTCTTTGAACGTCAGGCTCCACACGTACCGTCCTGCCTCCGGTATCATCACCGAGGTATCCGTACCGTACCCGCCGTTTTTCCCAGCGGTTGGCTGACCCGGCTTTTGTGACAGGTCAGCAACCGTGTATTGCGGGCTCCAGCTGGCGGTGGCGTACTGGAAGCGATAGCTGCCTTTGCGCTCGTTGGTAACGGTTTGATAAACGCCATTGCCTTTATAGCTAAAAGCCCTGGCTGGTTTGTGCATCCAGTTAGAGTCCGGGAAGCTGCCCACCACAAACAGCGTACCTTCTGCCGGGCCCACTTCATTCACAGTTGGGTTGTCACACTGGGCCAGGAAGCCTTCACCGGTCATTGCCTCAGCATTACGTTTGGCGACCTTTGGGCCGGCTGCAATCGGTCTGGCAATGCGCAGGAATCGTGATTCAAACCCTTTCATACGAATGGAGTATTCGTTGTTTTTCGGCAGGAACACCTCACCGGTCAGCAGATCCACCAGCCGACCTTCCGAACCGGCTTCCGCCGTGGTCAGCGTCACCATTTGGAAAGCACTGTCGGTGCTGACCATGTAGAGCAGGGCATCATCGCCGTGTTGTTTGTGGTCGATGTAAATCTCTTTCTCTGCACGCAGGTTAATGCGCTCACCTGCAGACAACGCCGTGTGTTGATCCCGCAACGCCATCAATGACGAGACATAGGCTTTAAGATCACGCTGCTGTTGATTTAACTCAGCGGTTACCCCGTCAATCTTGGCACTGGTGCGTCCAGAATGGTCATCACACATACCACGAACCGCGCAACTATTATCCGGCTGTTTTTCAGCAAAGCCCGGCGTTTCATCACCTATTTCATCACCGTAATACAAGGTGATTGGTCCGGTGTAAGCGGCCATAAACGACATAGCTGCTTTATGGCGCAACCAGTATTCCGCACTGTCCGGATTGGCAATGCCACCACGCTGCAAAAGGTCACCAAAACGCAACACATCATGATTACCGAGCATCAGGTTAGGTTGCGCATGGGGCGGATAGAGTGAGTGCAGGTTCATACCTTCATCCAACCAGTCACCACCTTTACCACCAATACCGTTTTCATTCACTGCAAACGTTTCCACCAGGCGATAACGCATCGGGAAGTCAAACGCTGAACAGAGTGCCGGGGCTTCCTGACTGCCGTATCCCTCCTGCTGGATAGCATTTTCCTCTTTCCAGATCTCCGCCACCATGTAACCCAGCGGATTAACGGTTTCACCATTGTGGTTCTGGTAAGTCACAGACCGGGAGGCTTCATCCACTGCTTTGCGGATTGCTGTCCAGGCGTCGGTGGGCACCTGATAGGCCTGATCCAAACGCCAGCCGTCTATTTTCAGTTCCTTCACCCACCAGGTGGCCACCTCCTGGTAAAATGGCAGGCTCTGGGGATAGTCCACGGGATTGTGGTTGCCGGAAGGCAGCAAGCCGGATGGTGATGGTACGACACCGGATTTCTTGTGGTGGCCAAATACACCATCAAAAAACACGTACAGCCCTTTGGCATGGGCTTTTTCCACCAGCTCTTTTGCCTGTTCCAGGGTGCCGAAGCGTGGGTCGATGGAAAAATAGTCCGTGGCAAAATAGCCGGTAGCATCCAGTCGGTCATCCCAGTGTACCTGACCTTCGACAGGTTCTGAATTGAAGATCGGTGTCATCCAGATGGCATTCATGCCCAGAGACTTGATGTAGTCCAGTGAGTCAATAATACCCTGCAAATCCCCCTGGTGATGGCTGGTACCGTAGCCGGTGCCGTGACCGGTTCCTTTTTCGCCATCGACAAAGCTTTCCACCATAATCTGGTAGATTCTCAGGTCGTTGGCTTTTTCATGGGTGCTGGTACTGCACTCATAGGCCGGTGCCAGGCTGGTGCTGGCCGTGGACGTTGTATCAGATGACTGGCTGGCACAGCCAGTTATCAGTAAGGCAGAAAACGCAGAGATGGCCACGGCCAATGTTTTGGGTTTCGTCATCGGTTCCCCCGATTGATCACATTACAATACTGAAAAGAGGTGGTTCCACATCCGCAGACAGGATTGGGACGAGATACAAAATATTATCTATTTGAGCATTTTCAATATATTGATTTACAGCAATTTCAACTTACCTGACAAAACCGTTGTAATCGTTTTCATAGGTTTGCAGCAAACCGCAAAAATTGAAATCGGCCTCATTTGTGGTCTGTTTTTCTCTTGGCTCTTTTCGTATTGCAGACTGCTGATTTCATAAATCAGGCTGGAATCCTCCTGTGGCAGGGCTTGGCAATATTTAGCCAGCAGTTTCCTGAAGGCATTGTATATCAAGGCCTTTGGCCAATTTTCATTGCAGAGCAGTCTGTAACCCGAAAAGAGCCTTTCTCTTTATAAAATTGACATTTGACTCATTAAACAACAATGCATTACTAACCATCTGTGTCCTCGATTTTTAAAATAATGTAGCTGACACAAAAAATGAAAGCGTTTACAAGTCAACATTCATTTTTTTTTCGTTACACTGACTTACACAATTTCATCAGATTCATCAGAGCCTTTTACAAACCCGCTGAAACAGGTTATCAGTGAAAAAGGCTAACCTAATAGCAAAGAAAGAGAGAAGCACATTGCATGGATCAAAAAGCGTTTACCACTGAACTGGAAAAACACCTGCGTCGTGAACTGGGCACTACCCCAAAGCAAGCTACCTATCGCGACTGGTGGCAGGCACTGTCCCTGGTACTGCGAGACATTAATCTGGATCAGCTGCAGGAAAGCAGCCTGAGCGATAAAAGCAGCCTGAGCGATAAAAACAGCCTGAGCGATAAAAACAGCCTGAGCGATAAAAAAGCCAAGGCTCTTTTCGGGTTACAGACTGCTCTGCAATGAAAATTGGCCAAAGGCCTTGATATACAATGCCTTCAGGAAACTGCTGGCTAAATATTGCCAAGCCCTGCCACAGGAGGATTCCAGCCTGATTTATGAAATCAGCAGTCTGCAATACGAAAAGAGCCAAAGCCAAAGGCAAACAACCACAGCGTCACGTTTGCTACCTGTCCATGGAATTCCTGATGGGCCGCCTGCTGGGCGATGCGCTGATGAACCTGGGTCTGTACGAACCGGCAGCCAAGCTGCTGCAATCCCACGGGGTAAAAATTGCCGACGTTCTGGACCAGGAACGGGATATGTCTCTGGGCAATGGCGGCCTGGGTCGTCTGGCAGCCTGCTTTATGGACTCCCTCGCCAACCAGAACATACCTGCCACCGGTTACGGCATCAACTACCGTTACGGCCTGTTCCGACAGGTATTTGAAAACGGTCACCAAAAAGAGATGCCGGACGTATGGCGGGAGTTTGGCAGCCCATGGGAAACCTGTCGTCCATCGGAAACCGTTGAAATTGGCCTGTTTGGTCGTGTTGAAATGGACAGCGACGGGAATAATTACTGGATACCTGCTAAAAAACTGCTGGGGGTTCCCTGGGACATTACCATCCCCTCCTTTGGCGCTGACTCTTGATCACATCTCTCCAGCGCTGAACTGCCGGGCTATCTGCCAGGTTTTTACCCGATCCTGCAATTTCGCCCAGCCTTCCCATACCACTAACCAGCCGGGCTGCCCTGTATGCTTTGAATCACCCCAACCACCAAGCCGAGCAATCGTTTGAAGCAGCCAAGTGACTGTTGGCGGCTTATCGGGCAACGCTTTTTTTTCATAGGTTAGCCAGAGAACCTGCCATTCATCATCACTGACCACCTCATTCGCGAGTGTTTTTTCACTCCAAAGCTTTCTGTCTTTGTGCTGCCTGTCATTCGGTAACATTAATGCTTCACGGATTTGCATTAGTCTGACAGCGACAAACATTAATATGACCGCAAGTCGTTCAATGTTATCCGGAGATTGCAGACGAAGCCTTTCTACTCCTGCTCCCGATTTCCAAGCCTTATGGAACTCTTCTATTCGCCATCGGAGCTCGTGAAATCGAATGATAGAGCGACAGTCTTCGAATGTTTCAATATCTTCAGTTGTCAATAGTACCCAGTGCAAACGGTCTTCGGAGTCATTGCCAATCTCTTCAGCCGACACAATATTCATAGTTACCGGTTCCGGCCTGCCGCCTGGCCTTTGCGGCGCCTGTATTGTCATCTTCTTTCTTTTGACCTGCAGCGTTGCCTTTCGCTTCTTTCTACCTCCTTTTTGAGGAACCACTATCGTATATTTCCCCAACACTTCAGTCTGAGCTAAGGAATCAAATAATAAGAGTTCGCCATCCACCAGGATTCTGTTTTGTGTAGCTCTTACAACAAACCGCTGTCGGTTATCCAGTTTGTAGTGCATATATTCGTATATATCCGCCTCCCGGTCGCAAACACTGATGATGTCAGGCATTTTACCCCCCATCCTTTGTTCTGTGTTTTCAGAGGCTCTTTGCCACTTAAAGCTTTCCTTTCCCTCGTAAGGTAGCTGACGACGTTGGTTCTTTTTCCCCCGCTGAACGTCCTCTCTAACCCATCGTTCTTGATCAATAAGCCCAATGCTTCGCTCTGTATCCGCATCAACCAAGAAGACAGAGTGGACGTGGAATCCTCTGGTTTTAGAGCCTTCAGGACCTCCAAGATCACCAAGCTCGGATCTGACAGCATGTTTATAACCCAGGGTTGTTGTATCTTCGAGAGCCAGAAGTAGGCGAGACTGTCTCGCTATTTTGGCAGTTGCCTGAAAGCCTGCCTCAGCTATTGCTTCAGGCTTTACGGCCTCATTCTCAATCAGCCGGTAAGCTCCAGTTACCAGTGCGGTATAACCTTCGCATGAAGATGACAAAGAATTACCGGTATGAGCTGAAAGCTCGGCAGCAACTTTGACAAGTCGTTTTGTACGTCGAGTATCGCCCAAATCAGCACATCCAAAAGTTAGTTCTGACCATGGTTTAGGAGAAAGTGGAAGCATGACCTGTTTTATCAGTGAGAAATGATAGAACAAGGTAGCTATTTGTGATCAAGAGACAGCCTTTGGCGGCCAGTATGTCAACCGCCTGCGTCTGTGGGAAAGTCAGGTGGGTCAGTACCCGATTGACCTGGACAAGTACAATCAGGGAGAGTATCTGGAAGCCTGCCGCAACCTGGTTGATGGCGACGCCATTTCCGGTGTTCTCTACCCGGAAGATTCTACCCCACAGGGTAAAGACCTGCGTTTGATCCAGCAGTACTTCTTCTCAGCCTGTTCGCTGCAGGATATTCTTCGCCAGCACAAGTCGAAAGGGCTGAAGCTGAGCGATCTGCCAAAGCACTATGCCCTGCAGTTAAACGACACTCATCCTGCTATTGCCATTCCTGAGCTGATGCGTCTGTTGATGGACGAAGAAGGCATGGTATGGAACGAGGCGTGGGACATTACCCGCAAGATGTGCCACTACACCAACCACACCCTGTTGCCAGAAGCTCTGGAAAAGTGGTCTGCTGCTTTGCTGGGTCGTATTCTGCCACGTCATCTGCAAATCATTGAGATGATCAACCATGTGTTCCTCACCGGCGAAGCCGCTGACCAATGGGGTGAAAATGTTGAGATCATCCAGAAGGTCAGCATCTTTGAAGAACTGGAAGGTGGTGACCGCCTGATTCGCATGGCAAACCTTTCCGTCATCGGTAGTCGTCGTGTGAATGGTGTGGCAGCACTGCACAGCAGTCTGGTCAAGAGCAACCTGTTCCCTGAATTCAACGAGCTGTATCCGGGTAAGCTGGTTAACGTGACCAACGGTGTCACCCCCCGCCGCTGGCTGGCCCACTGCAACCCCTGTCTGGCCAAATTGCTGGATCGCAATATCGGTACTGAGTGGCGCACTGACCTGACGCAACTGAGTCAGCTGGAGCCACTGGCCAGTAAAGAAGAGTTTCTGGATGCCTTTTCCGGTGTGCGCTTCAAGAACAAGGAACGCCTGGCGCGTCTGATCGAAAAAGAGTGCAAGATTACCGTTAACCCGAATGCGATGTTTGATGTACAAATCAAGCGTCTGCACGAGTACAAGCGCCAGCAGATGAACCTGCTGCATATTATCAGCCTGTATCATGAGATTCTCGATAACCCGTATGCTGAACACACGCCACGGGTATTCATCTTCGGTGCCAAGGCGGCTCCTGGCTATGTCATGGCCAAACAGATTATTCTGGCCATTAACAAAGTTGCCAAGGTTATCAACAACGACCGTCGTTTGGATGACCGCCTGAAAGTAGTTTTCCTGCCCGATTATCGCGTGACTATCGCTGAGCAGATTATCCCTGCCGCAGATGTGTCCGAGCAGATCTCTACTGCCGGTTTTGAAGCCTCCGGTACCGGTAATATGAAGCTCGGTCTGAATGGTGCGCTGACGGTGGGAACCATGGACGGCGCCAACGTTGAGATCGCCGAAGCGGTGGGCAGTGATAATATCTTTATCTTCGGTAAGACCGTAGACGAGGTAGAAGCCCTCCAGAAGGAAGGCTACAACCCTTACCAGTACTACGAGAAAAACCCGGTGATCAAGCGTGCTATCAACTCGCTGATGGATGGCTCCTTCAGCCAGCACAGCCCGGAATTACTCAAAGCCCTGGCCGAAGACCTGATTCACAACGATCCGTTTATGGCACTGGCAGACTTCGAAAGCTACCGTTTAGCCCAGCAAAAAGCGGCTGAGTTGTTCCGCAAGCCACGGGTCTGGTGGAAGAAAGCGGTACTGAATACTGCTCGACTGGGCCACTTCTCTTCTGACCGGTCCATCGCCGACTATGCAGAGGAGGTTTGGAAAATTTAATAACCGCTTGGTCCTGGCAGCTTATTGAGCAAGAAGCTGCCAATGTACTTAGCTGTACTGAGGAGTCAGCCTTTAAAAGGGCTGACTTTTCCCGTTACTATTCATTACTCCTCCCTGATTGTTTCCCATACCCTTTCTTAATCATCGCATTTACCGCCTCAAAGTGACTGTCAGAAGGTCCGGCAGAAGGTCCGGAAAAGCTTCTGACTCATTTATCAGTTTCAATATACTTCTCTATTCCCCGCTTCATCTCGATTCCAGCATCTATACTAAGGCTCTGATCTGTAATTAGAATCGGAGTATCTATGACTGATAACAAAAAGGCCATCGTTGCCAAACTTAATGCGATTCTTGAACATGAACTGGCAGGTGTTGTCCGTTATACCCATTACAGTTTTATGGTGTTTGGCTACAGCCGTATTCCTATTGTCGGTTGGCTGCGCAGTGCCGCTACCGAAACACTGACACACGCCAATGAAGCCGGAGAAATGATTACCCTGATGGGAGAACATCCGTCATTGGGTATTGGTGAGCTACTGGAAACGTCCAGGCATGATATACACCATATCATGACTGAATCTCTGGAGTTCGAAAAAACGGGTATAAAGCATTACTATGAATTACTGGAACTGGCGGAACAATCTCATCAGATTTTTATTGAAGAATACGCCCGTCGACTGATATCGGAAGAAGAGCAGCATATTGGCGATATTGACAAAATGCTGCGTAAGCCGGGTGAAATTGCCAGTGTCGTATAGTAATTTTAATCTATGCAGTGGCAGGTAATACGGGCATAGAGGCTGGTGTTGTCCTGATCCGGTACTACCTCTTCCATTGCATTGGCGACAGTCAGGTCAAAGCTGAACCACTCATTTCCTGACACATTAATCCCCACTCCAGCGGAAGACAGCGTCTGCTTTGGGTTCAGGGATTCAACCTGACCATGGTCGTAGAACCCATAAAGGTCAAACAGATATTCATCAAATGAGAAGCCGTTGTAGTGGAGTTCAATCTGCTGGTACCAGCCCTGGTCACCGCTGGCAATGCCCTGTTGATAGCCTCTCAGGGTTGATGGGCCACCAAGGGTGAATGAAGCAGAACCAGGCAGAGCCTCTTCAGAAGCAAACTGAGCATCTACCGTCGTCAGTGCATAGAAAGGGTTATCAAAGTTATAAATAAACGTCAGTCGAGTATTAAATAGATTAAATCGTCGGTTATCACCAACAAATTTTTCTTTACTGTTAACCGAGCTGTATAACTGTTGTCCGGTTAACTGCCACTGATTGCCTAACCAGCTTAATTCTGCACCCAGCTGATAACGGCTGGTGTGGTACTCAGAAAGCGTAGCGCCTGAAACCTCATTATTTGACGTGGTAGTACTGATTCCGGTCTTCAGATTAATCCAGATATGGGTATCGGAATAAAGCAGATATCCCCCATCGAGCGCAAACCTCAGAGTGTCACCAGAGTACTCGGTGTCGACAAAATCGCCGGCAACAACCTCCGCATTGGTAAACTGAAAACTGCCCCCCAAACTGAAGCCAGAAGTGCCCAGTACCGTACTATAACTACCCACAACCGATTTCAATCCTTTCGATGCCAATGCATAAGCCATCGCCTTGTCTGACGATCGGAACAACTGATTGCGTTGATAAAGGGCACTGAGCTGGACTTCGCCGGAACTTTCATAACCATAATTATCGAGATACAGCTGAAAGGTATTCCGACCCGGCTCCGGCACCTTGATCACTATATCGGTCAGACCAAAGGCTTTACCTGCCCGAAGCTCTGCCTGGAGCCGCTGGTTATGTATACGGTTATAAAAAAGGATATCGTCTTCCAACGAGCTGATATCAATGGAAAGCAGCTGGTTATCGTGATTTATCCACTGTCTCAGATAGTCGTCTTCTGTGTATTCATTGCCTTCAAAGACAATCTCCCCGATTGAGCCTTCAACCAGCTGGATAATAACAACGCCATCAGCAACCTGCTGCTCCGGAAAAACGGCAACCGCCGTGTAGATATTTTTTTGCCGATAGAGTTGGTTGATGGTTGCCAGAATCTTCTGGAGTCCCTGGTAATCAATCTCTTCACCGAGAACAGGCTGGACAATGTTCTGCAGCTCTTCCTGTGTCAGGTGGGCAGACCTGGTAAATCGAATCCCCCGGAGGATAAATGTCGGGCCTCCGCTGACCTCTTCAGTGGGCTCAGTCTGTTCTGTGATGGCTGGCAGGCTGGGTTTCTGCTCTTTCTCCCGAAGTCGTATCTCCTGATCAAAGAGATCTTTGCTGGCCTTACCGGCAGGGTCCGGCCTGGGCTCTGGATTACCCTGAGCAATTAAAGGGCTTAATCCCAACAAACCGACCAGAACCGTGCTTCTGATCTGAGCCCCCAACCCCGAAAATAACGCCTCGTTCCCACGCTCCTGCGTGGGAATGCATACCTCATCCATCCGCCCGCCACTTGGCCATCTCTGGTGGGTCCGGCGGGCATTCCCACGGGGAGCCGTGGAAACGAGATTCTGATCTTCCTGATTTACCTTGTTATTCTTCTTGGTCCAGGTGTTCATTTACGACTCCTTTTCAACGCCCGGTTCAGCAATCAACCAGAACTCTTCCTCTTCTTCCGACTGCTCTGCCTCGATTTCAACTTCACCATCAAAGCTATCTATGTCGGCCGGGGTACCATTAGCCGCGATCCAGCCGTCAGAGAGCGAAACCGGATCGCTATCTGCCACCAGCTGATCGGTTGCCGGATCATTCTGGATAACCTGGGCCAACTCCTGGTTGGTAATTTCATTCTGATACTCAAGACTCAGGCGGAAGAAAGACTCTGGCAGAGTGATACTGGAAAGATCATCCTGGCTGCTCTTATAGGTCAGTAGTAACGGCAGGTCATAACGGGTGAACTGGGCATTGGTGGTCACATTGACATCATCCACCGACATCCAGAACTCACCATAGGGTGTCATAAACTGGCCATCGACCCGTAACCCTGTCCCGTCTGAGTTATTGAGGTTAATGGTTAATTCATCCACTGTCTGATAACCGGTCACCATCCTGAAATTGTATCCCGGGCCGGTATTCACCGTCGCCGCATCAATCAGCAGGTCACCGGTCATTTGCAGGTCACCGCCCTGTGTGAGCAGGTCAGTGATATGCAGCTGGTCAGTATTGCTGATATCTACCCGAACATCGTTGGCAAAGCTGCCAGGTTTGAAGGCAGCGGCCTCAAGGTTCTGATAGTAGCTTCTGGCATCCGACGTCAGTGACAGGGTTTCATTGAAGCCACCCATGGCCATTAATGTCTCCGTTGCGTCGCCGCCATCAATCGTCAGGTCAATTGCCGGGGCATAAACCGCCAGAGGTCCGCCGTCAGTCATATTGACCTGATTCACCACCACACTGTCCCTGGAGGCCAGACCACCCCGATCCAGGGTCATCCGATCAGCAAACAGGAAGTCATTCACCAGTAGCCATGGGGTACCAATCAGTTCTTCGATCTCAAGGTAACCCAGTGCTGTCATGTAGATATTGCCATTGGTGGCTTTCAGCAGGCGGGCATGCAGGTCTGAGCTGGCCAGAATATTGATATCGCCATTGTCGGTTTCTGCAGACAGCCAGGGCAGATCAATCACCAGTGGGTCACCAATACCGGTGGCTGCCTTCAATTGTCCCTGGCCACCGGTGCATTGACCACCTGCTGCATCACAACCCACTCGCTGTGTTGCCTTCAGGTGACGCTCACCACCGGCAATATCCAGATCGTTGCGGCCATTAATGGCACCTTCTGTCGTCTTAAGGTAAAACGCAGAATCAACAACATCGGATACCAGCTGACCAATCAGCTGATCACCACGGGTATGAACCAGTGTCAGTTCACGGGTGTTGATAACCGCATCTCCACCCATGGAGAAACTGTCTGCGCCCAGCAATGTTTCGGAACCAATGGCCATTGAGCCAGCGTTGATTGCCTGTTGGGCTGCCAGGGTAATTTCACGGGCAGCCAGCAGGTTTATATCATTGGCGACAGTGACCGACTCATTAAAGTAAATGGCGCCCTGTTGGCTGGTTGCGGTAAAGTCATCACCAATATCCAGGGTCGCCAGCGCCTGATCACCGTCGGTAAGCAATGAAGTGCTCTCACCGGATTCGATAACCGAACGATTACCCATGGTGAAAGTATCTGAGTCAGCCCGTATCCAGCCGGTGCTTGCTATTTTCTGGTCGTCAGCAAGAGTGATGGCGCCGGCAACCCGAAGGTCAGTATTGCCGAGCACGGTCACATGCTCCTGAAAGTCCACAGCACCAGCTGAACTATCAATATCCAGACTGCCACCGACGTTCAATGTAGCCAGTTTCTGATTGCCTGAGGTAGCGATGGTCAGGTCGGAACCGATATCAAGGCGGGCAGCATCACCCATGGTGACACTGGCAGACTGAATAGAAGCACTGCCACCTGAAGTCATGGTTTTACCATCGGCCAGGCTAACACCATTGGTGATCACCAGGTTGATTGAGTCATTGATGGCAACATCATCATTGAAGGCCAGAGCACCACTGCCCTGAATATCGAGCAGACCGGCATTGCTGGTCAGGGCACCATTAAACTCAACATCCTCACCGACAGTAAGACGAATGTCGTTTTCTACGGTCAGGGTGTCATTAACCGTCAGCCTGCCATCAATATCTTCTGCCAGCAGGGAATTGCCAATTTTGACTGCCTTGTTGAAAGTGGTATCACCCGCCACATCGAGAGTCAGGCTGTCACCGATCAGTACGTCGCTATTGGTAGTGAGGTTTCCACCGTTGGTAAACTCAGCACCGTTCGCCACATCCACTTTGAACAGTTCGGCATCCGCTTTGGTGCTCACATCAAGAGCACCATCAACATCCAGCACTGAACCATTAGCAAACGTCAGTGATTCGGCGTTAATAGTTGCATCACCGCCAGAATAAAGTTGTTGATTCTCTGCCAACGTCACAGCGCCATCGAGAGCATCAATAGTTACGGCATTCATAACCGTGGCATGCTCTTTCAGCCCAACAAGACCATTGGCACTGTCGATATCGAGAAGACCATCCACATCCAGGGTTGCCAGCACCTGGTCACCGGACGTATCCATTACCAGGTCAGACCCGATATCAAAACGGGCAGCATCACCCATGGTGACACTGGCAGACTGGATCGAGGTGCTGCCACCTGAGGCCATGGTTTTACCATCAGCCAGGCTGACACCATTGGTGATCACCAGATTGATTGAGTCATTGATGGCAACATCATCATTGAAGGCCAGAGCACCACTGCCCTGAATATCGAGCAGCCCGGCATTGCTGGTCAGGGCACCATTAAACTCAACATCCTCACCGACAGTAAAACGAATGTCGTTTTCTACAGTCAGGGTGTCATTAACCGTCAGCTGGCCATCAATATCCTCTGCCAGCAGGGAGTTGCCAATATTGACTGCCTTGTTAAAGGTGGTATCACCCGCCACATCGAGAGTCAGGCTGTCTCCGATCAGTACGTCGCTATTGGTAATAAGGTTTCCACCGTTGGTAAACTCAGCACCATTCGCCACATCCACTTTGAACAGTCCGGCATCCGCTATGGTGCTCACATTAAAAGCACCATCAACATCCAGTACTGAACCATTAGCAAACGTCAGTGATTCGGCGTTAATAGTTGCATCACCGCCAGAATAAAGTTGTTGATTCTCTGCCAACGTCACAGCGCCATCGAGAGCATCAATAGTTACGGCATTCATAACCGTGGCATGCTCTTTCAGCTCAACAAGACCATTGGCACTGTCGATATCGAGACGACCATCCACATCCAGGGTTGCCAATACCTGATCACCGGATGTATCCATTACCAGGTCAGACCCGATATCAAAACGGGCAGTATCCCCCATGGTGACACTGGCCGACTGAATAGAAGCACCGCCACCTGAAGCCATGGTTTTACCATCAGCCAGGCTAACACCATTGGTGATCACCAGGTTGATTGAGTCATCGATGGCAACATCATCATTGAAGACCAGAGCGCCACTGCCCTGGATATCGAGCAGCCCGGCATTGCTGGTCAGAACACCATTAAACTCAACATCCTTGCCAATAGTAAGACGAATGTCGTTTTCTATAGTCAGGGTGTCATTAACCGTCAGCTGGCCATCAATATCGTCAGCCACCAGGGCATTCTCAACCAGTACTGCACCATTGAACGTAGCATCACCACCCACATCCAGGGTCAGGTTATCCACCACCTCCACCTGGTCATTGATAATCAGGTTACCGCCATTGGTCAGTGTCGCACCGCCTTCAACGTCAACCTTATAAAGTGTTGCCTGTCCGGCTGTGGATAAGTTCAGTGAGCCATCAACATTCAGGATGGAGTTATCACCAAAGTTAACCGAGTTGGCGTTAATGTCTGTGCCAAGTGCTGAGTTGAAGCCCTGATTGTCCGCTAATGTCAGGGAACCACTGGCATCAATATCTGCGGCTCCCAGGGTGTTGACCGTTTCATCAAAAGCGACCCATCCGGTAGAACTTGCAACTTTCAGATCATCACCTGCTTCCAGGGTCGCCAGCTGCTGATTGCCGGTTGTCGTCAGTGTCAGTGCTGACAGTGCATCCAGCTTGCTGCCTGCCCCCATCTGAATAGCAGCCGCATTAATGGCAACAGCACTGTCAGAGACGATACTTTTACCCGTTGCCAGGGATACCGCTTGAGCATCAGTAACCGTAAAGTTGCCCCTGGTAGAGACCGTGTTATTAATCATCAGGTTACTGTCACCACGGAACTGGAAGCTCCCTTCTGTTGACGTCACCTGACGATTGATGGTAGCCACGCCAACAGCATCAATCGTGATATTGTCTTTGGTGGTAACTGCTTTATGCAGTGTCAGCGTTCCATCGGCGTCGATCGTCAGCGCACTACCCGCATCAATCTTGCTGTTCACCGTCAGCGCATCACCGGCTGACAGGTTAATCGCCTGCAGAGACTGAATTTTATGAAACGTCGCACTGCCTGAGGTTTTGGTCTGAATGTCCTGTGCGGCTTTCAGCAGAGAACCATCCCCCATACTCAGGGTGTTGTTGATCAGGTTGAGTGTGGTGCCAGCATCCAGAGTACTGCCAGACATAAGCTCCAGGGTACTGGATTGAACCTTCAGTTCACTGCCTGTGGATAACTTCTGCTGCTCCGCTATGGTCACGTTACCTGCGGCAAAGATATCTGCAGCCTTAGCTATATCGGCCCGTTCATTGAAGCGGATGGAGCCAGTGGCACTGTCCGTATCCAGCCAGCCTTCTACATCCAATTGTGCAAGTACCTGGTCAGCGGACGTTGCCAGTTCAAGATCACCTTCGATATCCAGCAGGCTACCTGTGTTCATTTGCAGGCTGGCAGCTTTCAGCGTTGTCTTCTGACCGGAAGCGATGGTTTGTGCAGCATCCAGGATTAACGCCCCGACAACATCCACATCCACTTCACGGCTGGCATCCAGACGACGATTGACAAACAGATCTTTCTGGCCACGAAGGATGATCGAACCCTGCTCGCTGGTCAGTGGGCCATTGATGGAAATATCGTCACCGGCGGTGATGCTGAAGTTGCCACCGGAGGTCGCCACAGCATTAACCGTGGTAAAGGTGCCACTGTTCAGAACTGCGGTATTGTCAATATCGACCTGGCCAGCAGTAATACTTGTCTGACTGGTAATTTCAGCCTCTCTGGCGGTCAATCCTGTCAGTACAATCGTGCCCAGAGCAGCGTTCTGATTATTGGCCGTGGTCAGCTTAACCTTGCCGGTATTGGCCGTCAGGTTAAACAGGGTCATGGCGTCGGATGCTGTGGCGGTGATATTACCGGCACTATTAATCGTTGCCTGGCTATCCATCATCAGACGGTTGGCATCCATTACCAGATTACCGGACTGAGTAAGTAAGCCGCCTTTCAGGTTTATCTGGCCATTGGCCAAGAGAGACATCAAGCCACTGCCATTACCACTGAAAGTCGTGATATCGGACAATGTCAGGCTACCACTTTGGGCATAAAGGCTGGCGGTTCCGGCCCGGACGGTTACTCCTTCCAGATCGATGCTGGCAGCGTCCAGGTCAACATGATTATTAACATTGACTGACAGGCCACCATCGCCGGTAATATCGCCGGAAATATCCAGCTTCAATCCCTTCGCCTTGATATTGCCCTGAATATCCAGTGCACCGGCGCTGGTCAGGGTAAACTGGTTATCCACATCGGTGCTGTCGAGAGTAAAGAGGCTGGTATCGCGCACATTCAACCAGGCATTACCAGCGTCCATCTGCAGTCCGCCGGTACCGGTCATAATGACATCAAGCGCACCGCTGGAGGCACCAATATTGTGGTTTTCTGCATCAAGTACAAAGCTGTCCGCAGAAATAAAGCTCTCATCGTTATAGGCCAGCAGATCATTATTGTTGTAGATCGACAGCAGGCCACCGGCACTGACCGAACCCAGACGGAGGTCGCCATTAACATGGTGAAGGTACATATCCGCCGCAGCACCCGCCTGGCGAAGGGCACCGCTGAGATCCATCTTCAGTGCATTGCCGGAAGCACCGATATCACCACGGGTATTGGAAATATAGAGATCACGGCCAAGGATATTAGTCAGGCCGGACTTTGATCCGATGGCACCATCAACAATCAGACGAACATCATCACTGGTTGAGATCAGTTGTCCTATCGTCAGCCCGGAGGTG
The DNA here is from genome assembly GCF_023716865.1 of Endozoicomonas sp. SCSIO W0465. Lineage (NCBI taxonomy): Bacteria > Pseudomonadati > Pseudomonadota > Gammaproteobacteria > Oceanospirillales > Endozoicomonadaceae > Endozoicomonas > Endozoicomonas sp. SCSIO W0465. The sequence continues at coordinate 861,497 of NZ_CP092417.1, read as the reverse complement.
GACTCAATATAAATCTCATCGCTGGCTGAAGCATAAAGCTCTCCGGGAACATCCACTTTGATGGGATCAACCTGCTTGACCCGGAAGGTAACTGAGCTGTCGGCAACCTCGGTGGCAATATCACCAGCACCGGCGGCCAGCAGTGCGGCTTTCTGGGCATCAGAAACAGTGCCATTACCGGTGGTATTGACCGTAAACACCAGGTCATCCAGGTTTTCACCAACCCCACCATTGCTCACCAGAAAGTGAACGTCAGAAGCCGTAACATTGGCATCCCGATTGGATAACTGGCTGGACGCATCACCGTTCAGGGCGGTGGAGGAGATACTGATATCCAGCTGGCTCTGCTGCCATTGGGCACCATCCACCATATCGGTGTACCAGGAAGAGTCCTGAGCCAGGGTCAGTTTATAATCCTGGTTATAATCGCCGGTCAACAGGTCCCCATAGTCGTAACCATAAAGGATGCCTTTCTGCTCCACGCCAATGGCATCTTCCGGGTTCACGAAATTTTCCGGTGTGGCAACCTGGTCAGCAAACCACTGCTCAAGGCCCTGATAGTCTGATTTGACCAGGCTGGTCAGTACAGCTTCATCTGATTCGTTGTAACGGAGCTTCAGAGCTTCAATATAGGCTGGGTCAATGGTAAACCCCTGGTCGCTGGTATCACTCAGACGCTGCTTCAGCATCCACAGGGTGTGATATTTGTGGGTAAACTGGTTTTCGTAGGAGGATACGGTGACTGCACCGGCATCATCATCCAGAAGATTGAGGCTGTCCCATACGGCGGCATCGTAGGCCAGCTCCTCATCGGTCTTATCCAGACGACCAATGGCATTTTTCAAACGGCCATTGCCCAGTTTAATCACCACCTCTTCGCTGGCATTGGCGCTGTACAGTTCCAGGTCACCACTGGACTGATTAACCGCTATATCCGTCGCCGCGTTCAGTTTCACCGCACCAGTGGTGGAGATATTAATAAACTGGTAAGTACTGGTATTACCAATGGTACCCACTTTACCAATACCACCGGTTGAACTGGTCAGATCCAGCTGGTCTGCCTGGATAATGGTGCTGCTGTTTTTGGCCGCAATCCCCTTATCAAACACACCGACGATATCGTATTTTGCTTTCAGGTGCTGAAGCTCAACATCGCCATCGGTACCGGTGACATTGAAGTACAGGGAGCCATGACTTGAAGCCATGCCCAGTTCATCAGTAATCACCGACAGCGGATTCTCAATGCTGCCAATATCCCCTCTTGCCGATATCGTGGTGATATCCGAGGTGATGGCCGTTGAACCGGCGGTGATCAGATTCTTCTGGGTACTGATGTTGGTGGTACCGCTGGGATTATAGACATTCCCGGTCAGTTCAATATTGCCCTTGGAAGTCAGGTCAATGGAACCATTAGCAAGACCGGTGAACTGAAATTTGATGGCATTGTCGGCCTTGACGTAGGTATGGGTATCCATGCTGAGCCGGTAGGCAACTTCCACCAGTGGGTCCACATTGGTCATATTACTGCCGTAATACTTGTCGTAACTCAGCCCCCAGTTCACCCGCCAGACAGACGCACTGCCATAGTCGTAGGTTTGCGTCAGATAGTTGGAGGCAGTGCCACCGCTACAGGCTTCCGGTTTGTAGGTACAGGTGGTGTAGTAGCTGGTTTCGGTGTTCCAGTTGGTCTCGTAATACCAGTCACCCAGGGTGTTCGGGTATTTGCCAAAGTAACCATCAATAGAGCCACCATCATAAGGCGCGGAACTGTCTCCGGGTGGGTCAAAGCTGCGGGCAATCGTCGCACCTTCGCGGATGTAATAGAGCTGACCGGCCACCGGGTTATAGGTCATGGTTGAGGTGGTGCCAGTACCGCCATATTCCCCGATAAAGTCCGATTCTTGGTAACTGACATCCCATGCACTGGTTTCATATTTGCGGATTTTGCTGCCGGGTGAATGGACAAACCATTCACTGTACTCGACCGCATATCCACGACCATCGTCTGGAATATCCTTTCTTTTGTTCAGGTCGGTAATGCGGATAATACCGGTGGCATCATCCCCGGCACTGATGGTGCCCAGCACCAGCTGACTGTTTGAGTCATTGTTGATATCGATCTGGCCAAGACCATCCTTGACCGTGATATTGCCATCCTCCCCGGTGGATGAAATCCGGGCCCGGATGGCAACGTAACCACCACCACTGACCGGAATATCATCAGCGGTAATATGCCCGGTGGCCACATCATAGGTGAGCCCGATACCGGAGGAGCCGGAATTGGTTGAAACATCAAAGTCGTACCACTTCCAGGCACCATTGACAAACAACACTTTACTCTGGCCCGGAGTGATAGAAACCTTATCGCCCGCTGACAATCCGGCATCGCGAATATACTGGGCAATTTCCGCATCAAAGCCGCTACCCACATCAACCGACCAGCTGTTATCGGTACCCACAACAATCTTGCCGTTGATATCCAGACGCTGGGCATTAATGACCACCTTTTCCCCAATGATCGAAGTGCCTGTTCCTCCCAGTGAATTTTTCACCTGACTGTAGCTGGCACTTTTCGTCAGGCTGGACTGTTTATTGGAGATCGGTTTGAACTTCCACTTGCTGCCACCACGACTGTCGCTATTGCTCCTCATCTCAAACACAATAGCGTCATTACCGTGGTATTCAGCGGCATTGGCGAATCCCCAGTTAAAGTAGATGTTCATCTCATCGTAGCCGTAGTCACAGGACTTACAGCTGCTGCTGTTCTGGTAATAGCTGATCTGGCTATCGGTATGGCGAATAGCCCGCCCGGAGAACCAGTTATTGAAGTTACTGATGCCTGTGGCGTTAATGGCCGTACTGTATTTGTCGTTTATATAGTAATTGACAAAGTCATCTGCAGAGGCCGGTTTCCACCCTGAGGTATAATTCACCAGGGCATCCGGATCGCGTCCATAAGTCTGCGGCTTATTGCTGTTCAATAACAGGCTGCCATTTTTCACATCCAGGTTAATGGCGTTTGCTTCAATAGTGGCCTGTTGAATCAAATCACCTTCCGCCACGCTGATATTGACACTGGACAGAAGATTGGCAATATCACCGTTAATGATGACATCGGAGTCCAGATAGTTAGCGCCCGTTGGCGCGTGATCAATGGTGATCCCGGTGGTATCGGTATAATCACTGCCGGATTGCTCATCGATATAGGTATCCGACAGTGATGCACCACCGGTGACAAAGACGTTACCACCGGTCTGATTGGTAATGCTCAGGTTGTTGAGCACCAGGTGCTCGTCGGTTTTATTGTCAACCCGGATGTATGCGTCACCTTTGGCGGTAAAGGAAGGCTTGCCGGAACCGGCCAGGGTAATGGTATCTGCCACCAGATTAACGTTACCGGCGGTTGCCCGGACATTGGCAACCTCAATGGCAAAATTGGGGTTCTCGGACAGATCGTCCACGATGGCCGACAGTAATACGACTTCCGACTTCAATTGATCAATTTCCGTCTGGTACGGATTGCTGTTATCCACAGCCAGATTATCGCCACTGCCACCGGATGCAGCAGGGTCTTCAGCACCAGGATCACCCACCGCATCATCATCAGCACCATCGGCCACATCAATACCCTCAGCACCGGAGTCTGGTGTCCAGGCCTCCAGCTCGGCAATGCGGTCTTGCAGCTCCTGAATATAGGTTTCCAGCTCTGCCCGGCTGGAATACTTGTCGTCCATTTGCGCGGCAGTACCATAACGGTAGAGCTGAGATGTGATACTGCCATTGGTATCCACCTCAACCCACTGATAGGCATACTGCCCTGCCACAACGGAACCACTGCCGTTAAAGGTCAGCACATTGCTGGTGCTGGAATCACTGCTGCCAAAGGTGGTTTCCGAACTGAACAGCTCCAGGTAGGGATTTTTTTCAATGCCGCGATGGGTGGCGCTTAACGCGCCTTCATTCGCCTCTATAAAGACGTGGCTATCGGAGCCCACCGCAAAACCATCGGCAAACTCGACATTATTGGTCAGTGATATATTGGACTTGGCTTTGTTGCCTGCAGGAATGGGTATAGCGGTCCAGTTATACACATTGGCCAGCGCATTACTGGTCAGCTGGTTTTCCTGGAAGTAGTTACTGGCCCGGCCACTGTAGATACCAACATCACCATAGCCGTTGATAACAGCATTCTTACCAATATTCACCTGGTTAAGGACGTCCAGATTAACCTTGCTGACCCCACCGGCCACACCGGCTGCCGCCCACACACTGACGTTTGCCTGGGCAACCGCTGATCCCCTGGAGTAGGTGCCAATCCCGATTTCGCCCACCGGGTTGTAAATGTTGTAACCTTCACCGACGGTGATCTTGTTTCGGGTATTAACATCAACGTCTGACTCCGCACCGGCCCCCTGCAGTGCGCCACCAATTTCCAGTTTGGACTCGTCGTATACATAGAAGTCGGTGTTGGCGTCGATGGTAATGTTGTGATCGTAAGTACTGTCCAGCCAGGCCAGGTCCGATATTTTCAGGACACCTTTCTTGCCAAGCACCACCTCAGCGGTCAGGTTTTTCAGATTCTGGTAAGAGAGACCGGCAGAGCCATTGGCCGCACCACCGCCTGCGCCATACACGGAAGCGGTGAAACCGCTGAAATAGGGGTTCTGGATCTGGTAAGCGCTGTTGAAGGCATCAATATCCACCTGCATGGCAGAGAAGCTGACGTTTTTGCCCAGGTCTACCCGAACATTGGTATCCACTTCGGTTTTTGAGGTGGCACCAGAACCACCAACAACCGATACCGTGGTGGAATCAGTACCGGCGAAAAACTCGGTTTCGCTGGCGGCGGAAATATAAACACCACCGGCGTCTACCGGCAACACCCGGTAATTACTGGACCAGTCATCCACCAGCACCGCTGCCGAGTACTGGCCGCTGCCATAATCACCGGCATCCATCACCGACTCGGCAGCACTGCCCGCGTAGTAACCACCGCCACCGGCGGTGGTAAAGCTCTGGTTCTGGTTGAAACTGTTGGCGTTCAGAATCAGATCACCGGTGCGCTCCAGTGCAGCAATGGGGTCTTTGCCAAATTCAACCCGGGTAGAGGTAAAGGATTGAGCAACACCCGTCTGATAACCGCCAGCCACCAGACCGACAAAATAACCATCCGCATCGGTAATCTGAACACCGGTGTGGCGGGCATAAACGGAAAAGTCAGAATAAGGAATGGATACCCCATCACCCACTTTGGCAATGGACTGTGAACGGTTGGTTGCCCGGGCTTCACTGCCGGCAATACCGGCCAGAAGGCCACCTGATGCGGCAAAGGCGGCTGCGTACGCGGTTTCATAACCGTCGTTACCGCTGCCCGTTTCGGAGCGGACAACCACATTACCGTTGCCATTAAAAATGGCACCATCGGCAATTTCTGCTTGTGCCTTGGTCTCTGTGGTTGCATAAGCAAACGAGCCACCCATGGCACCACCGGCAGCCACGGTCACGCCATAGGCACTGGAGTAAAGGCTGGGTGCTGACTGGGCATTGACATTAACCACACCAGAGCCGGTACCGATCGTGCCATAAACGGTAGCATTAACATCCGAGTCATCATGGGCAGATGTGACCACTCCCTGAACACCTGCCAGCAGACCACCAGCCAGGGCAAAGCCAGTGCTCTTGACCATACCCTCATTAACAGCGGATAGCGTCATGTTGTTATAGCCATCAATCAGTTTGCCCTGCTCGCCGATCCAGGCATCAATATCGCCATCTTTCTCGGCATAGCCGACACTGGCACCGATAGCGGCAGCACCGATATTGATATTCAGCGAACCATCGGTAACAGACGACGGTTTGCCACTGCTGACATCACCAAGACGGATTTCCGTACTGTCCCTGGCGGTAACCTGCAGGTCACCGGTATCATCACCTTCAGCGGAATTGATACCAGCCACCACCCGGTTCTCACTGCGGGCATCGGTGTAGTTGATAACCACACTGGTGCCACCCAGACCGACAATAAAGCTTTTCATCTCCAGGGCTGCATCGTCATCGCTGACATTTTCCAGGCTGGCACCAATCACCACATCGTTGGCTTTAACACTGCTATCCACCGTGGCAATGTTCATTTCATAGGAGCGGCTGATGCCCACCACCCCGGCAATCCCGACGGAGCTTGCCTGGGCCGCCCCCAGTCCCTGGTAACTGTGCTGCAGTGTCCGGCTGTTGATATTCAGGGTATCTACATCCACCAGACCACCACTGATACGGGCGGCAGTGACACTCTCCCCACTGAGTTTGAGGGATTTTCCGGATTCGGTGGTCGTGGACGGCGCCGGTGCGCTACCCCGGGCAATAGTCAGTCCGGAATCCGCTTCCAGGGCAGCAATATCTTCATCAGACAGATGTCGGTTATAACCGGCAGTGTCGGTAGCCAGAACGGTATTGGCTTCATTACGGCTGGGGTCAAATTCATCTTCCGCGTTAGTGCCATCTTCCGCCGTGGTATCACCCTGACCGTACAGAGCCACACCAATACTGACAGCGGCAGCAACATTGGTTGAAGCTGCACCGGCCACACTGATCAGGTCTGATTCCCGCTGCGCCGTGGCATCCACATCCAGGGTACCGGCTTTAATATCAGAACCTACCACCTCGCTATAGACCTGGGAGCGCCCCAGCACCACGTTGGCAACCGCACCAACACCGAGGCTGGCACCAGCACCAATCCCGGCAGCCATCTGATTGGCGTATTGAATCTCCTGGGCATTGACCGTTACATTGGTTGCCGCAGACGTGCCATCACTGCCGCGAATATCGGTGGTCAGATCACTGGAGTCCAGATAGCCATGAATGGCCGCCCGGGTTTCACCACGGAACTCCGTGGTATTGATCATGGCGGCAACCCCATAACTGCCGCCAATACCGGCACCAAAGGTATAACTGTTAACACTGGAAACACGGTCAGCATCAACCGTCACCGTGTCTGAATTGACAGTAGTCGTATAAGTGTCGCCATTGTCGTCCAGGTCGTTACCAATGATGGCCTGAGAATCACCACCGACAATATTGACCGCCAGACCAATCCCGACACCAACAGTGGTTCCGATACCTGCAGCACCGGCAGCGACATTGGACTCCTGTCTGCGGTCAGCCACCACCACCACTTTATTGGCATTGGTGGTGCCACCACGGAGCCATGCCCGGGTGTCGCCCATCTGTTCGGTAATCACCACCGAAGCAGCCCCGCCCAGGCCGCCAGTGGTCCCAAGTCCGGCAGCAACACCGGCAGATACCGCCTGAGCCAGCTTGGAGCTATTGGCATCGATGGTCAGCTGGTCAGCATTGACGGTACTGTTAACCACGGTGGCTTCGCTGGAACGCTTCTGGGCATTGGTGGCAAAGCCGCCCACTCCGGCACCAGCGGCTTCGCCACCACCGGAAACCGCCACACCGGCAGACACCACCAGCCCGGCTTCATGGGCGTTGGCGCGCACATAGACGTCGGCACCATTCTCATTGGTCACGCCACTGTTGATGGTTGAATCTTTGATATAGGCTTTGGTGGCATTGTAGGTACCATTGGTGGCAACGTTGGCATTGATCGCCACGGTCTTGCCGCCGGCACCACCCACCGTAATAGCACGCTGTTTGGTTCTTGATGTGGCGTTCACCACCAGACCGTTGACAGACTCTTCGGTGCGGTTCACCGAGAGCAGATCAAACCCGCTGGTCAGATCATTCATTGATACCGAATCAGGGTCAGAATCATCCCCGGCTGTGGATAAATCCGGCAGATCACCGTAGCCCTGCAGGTCACCGGTATCCACCTGCATGGTGCTGCCCTTGCCTTTGGCGATCACCACCGCATCATCAATCCAGGCTTCTGTTTTGCCATATTCCATGGCTGTGGAGATGGCCACAGCACCGGCACCACTGTCGAGACCAATACCCACAGCGCCACTGCCAACCAGGTTGACACTCAGTGCATCGGCATTGACCAGGACATTATTCCAGGCTTCAACCCGGGCATCCTCAGCAATCCTTGCCGTTACATCGCCGTCTATAACGCCGGTTCCTACTGAGCCGGCCAGGGAAACCTGTTTGGAAGCGGCCACCCCGGCATCAATGGTTAACAGCCAGTTTCTGCGGAAGGCATCCACCACCAGGTTCTGTGCCTTTAACGTGGTGCTCCCTGCGGTACTGCCATTGCCCAGCACCTCTGCCGTCACATCGGAATCCACCCGGTTGGTGGCAATAGCGACACCACCCGCAGAGCCGTTACCGGACCCTGCGCCCATCCAGGCTGTGGCAACACTGTCGGTGTAATCCTGCCCCTTGACGGTGATATCGCCACCACTGCTGGAAGAAGCGGCACCGGAGCGATTGGTGGCCGTATCCTTGATGGCCGCCTGAATGGTCTGATCAACATTATTGGTGGAAATCGCGCCGGCAAAGGCAATGCCGCTCTGGCCAAGAGAAGCACCGATGGCAATGGCATTCCCCACCAGCAGGTTCTTATTGTTTGAGGTACCACTGAGGGCTTTGACCGTCAGGTCTTCATCCACTTTCAGCGTGGTATTACTGACCCTCGCTTTGGTGGAGTGTTCATCGGTTCCCACAAGATTGAGGGCAACGGCCAGACCACCGGCATTGGCACCACCCTGCCCGCTGGCAACAGCTACCGAGCCAGCGACGTTAATCATATCCATATCGTTCTGGGCGGTGACCGCCACATCAGACGCATTGATGGTGCCTTTATCGCTGCCATCCCAGTCACCAATCTCTGCCAGAATCTGGTTATTGAGCCGGTTCACGGCCACTGAACCAACACCGGAAAATCCGCCGGTACCCACCCCCACACCGATGGCAACGCTGTAGAGCAGTGAGTTATCACGGGCATTAACATTTACCGTGGCCCCGGTGTTGTCGTTCTTGTTGATATTGCTGTCGACAATGCGGGCTTTGGTTTCGCTTTTTACATCCGCATGGGCGTATGAGATGCCGAGATTCTTTTTACCCACCTGGACCACACCGGCCACGGCAATAATCCGCTTGCCTTCGCTGTTGTAACGGTAGGTTGAGCCACTGCCGTCTTCTGTTGTATGGACATTGGTATTGTCCATGGCTTCAGCGCCGCTGAAGTCAAAGTCTTTATTGGTAGCACTGCTGCCAAGGTTACTGATGATGGTATCGAGATCGCCGTCTTTTTCCCCGGTGGCGTTGATATTCACCGTGGTTGCACCGGATATATCCGCGCCCTTGACCAGTGCTTTGGTGTCCGCACCGATGGAGCCAATGGCAAAGCTGCCCTGGAAGCCGAGAGAGTCCTCAAGGTTATCGTTATAGCCGACACCCGCCGCACCAATACCGATCCGGTTCAGACTGCGGGCACTGATATCAATCTGGTCAAAATTGGTAATAGTAGAACGGGTGCTGCCACTGAAATCGATGATTGCTTCTGTCGCTTTTCCTTTGTAGACATCCTCATCGTAGGCGGAACTGAGGGTATTATTGCCATCGGGATTGGCATCGCCAACAATGGCCGAAGGGTCATTGATTTCAGCAAAGGTAATGGCCAGGCCTCCCCCCTGTTTACCACCGCCATAGAGCGTACCGCCACCGACGCCCACATAACAGTTGTTGTAGGCAGACACTTCCAGATCGTTATTGGCGCCATTATTCGAGCTGATTGACGAACCTTCGATTCTGGCTGAAGTACCGTCGTATATCTGGGCTCCGGAAATGGACAGGGCACCGTTCCGGGTCAGCTGGGAATTACCCGCCGGACGGGTGACAGACAGTGCCAGGGCAACGGAGGTTAATTCACCACCATGAAGTGCCTGAACCGCCACATCATCGGCATAGCTGATAGTCGTGTCTTTTATCCAGGCCAGGGCATCGTTAAAGCTGATCTGGTAGGCAATGGCACCGGCAATGGTATTCTGGTTAGCGGGCGACTGGGTTCCCAGCATGGAAAGAGCGGCTGAACCGGAGGCACTGGCAGAGATAACTTTTTCCAGCGCCTGTACTTCCACATCAACATCGTTATAGCTGTTTCCGTTGGCATGACCACTGATGGATGCCCCATCAATCATCGCCTTGGCATCCATATTGTTGACGGATACCGTAAAACTGCCGGCGCCGGTTAAACCGGTTTGTGCTGACGATACTTCGGCACTGCTCTGGCCATTATTGGCATTGCTATCATCATTCGCGCCATTGTTGGCAGACTGACCAATGGATGAGTCTCCATTACTGCTATTGGCCCCGGTATAGTTCGCCGCTACCTTGGAGGACAGACCGTTATACCAGTTCTCAAACTTCTGTCCGATTCCCGGCTCGCTGCTTGGCTCTGTGGTTAACGCACCGGCACCGGCAACCGCAATAGAACCATTGGTACCACTTGAACGACCACGGACAGATACGCTATTGGCAACAATCCCTTTGGTGGGTGCGGGAGCAGTCGGTGATGTAGGGGCAGGTTTGGTAGTATTGCTGTTGCTGCCGTCCTGAAACTTGACCTTGTCGTATTCGCTGCTGTTATCGCCAATAAACGCTTTGGTATCGCCCTGGGATACGTTAGCGGCGATGGCAATCCCCACTGCGGACTCATCGGACCAGTTAACCGCACCGGCTGCCGCCCAGTTGCCAAACTCATGCTCGGCAACAATCACCAGGTCACCGGCACTCAGCTGGGCATCGTTATGGAGCGATGCATGAGTCAGCACCTCAGAGTTCAGAAAACCCAGAACCCCGTTAAAACCAAGCCCTTTCCCCATACCGGATGACGGCGTAACCAGAACGTGTCGTTCATCGGTTTCAGCGTAAATATCAACATCACCGGTAGCGGTTACGGTTGCTTTACCGATACCGGCCACCGCCTGACCACTTTGCTGAACGTAGGTAATGGAAGCACCAACGGCTTTACCCTGTTTGTTGGTACCATTGCCATTGGGCAGAATACCCAATGAGCCGATATTCCCGGCCAGGTTGGCCGTTTCCATCAGGTTATAGGCACTGACTTCAACGGCGTTATCAAAGCTGAAGTTATAATTGATGTCTTTAAAAACACTGTAGTCACCCAGAAGACTGGTGACTTTGCTATTGGCTTTAAGCTCACGGCTGGCATTCCAGCTGCCAGTCCCCGTGGTGGTCACCTCGGCGTTATCACCAATCCACGCCTTGGTGTCCATATCGTTCCAGACCACATTGAGGGATCCACCATAGGCTTCTTTATCCGCCGCAGCACCGGCGTTGGCAAACGTGGTCAGTAAATTGTTTTGCAAACCACCAATGCCGTTAAATTTACCCAGCACATCGGCAATGGTATCCCACTTGTCATAGGTGCTGACGATGGGCATATATTGACCGGCGATAACGCCAAGATTGGCTGCTTTAATCCGGGTTGACTCGCCCACTTCAGCAACCGCATCACTGTCGTTGATGGCAAAATTCAACGCCATTGCCAGGCTGGTGTCTGATGCCGCTGACTGCCCTGCGCCGGCAGTGCCTTCTTCCGGCGCAGTTACCGCGGTCTCTGCAGACGTTCGGTACCCTCCCTGATCACCGCCCAGAGAGCCTGCACCGTAACCACCGGCCATTTTTTCATTGTCGCTGCCAATATCAACCTGGCTGGCCAGCAGCACGTTACCGGTGGCATTGATGTTCGGGGCATCTGTCTGTCCGCTGACATTATTGCCAAGGTAGCTATAGGCGTCATGGTCCGAGAGGTTCAGGGAAAACGACAGACCACCCTTGAAACTGACCTTTCCTGACTCATCGGTATCTACGCTCTGCCCCGATCCCTTCAGAAACTTCTGGGTGTAATTGGTGACACCGGATTGTAACGCCGATAAACCCTGTACCGCTTTCGACCCCACCGTTCTTAAAAACAGGTTGCTGCCCACCGTCACACCGGAATGGACCCGTTGATTTAATGTACGGTTAAGGGAGGTGATGGTGACGTTGCCCACTTTATCATTATCAGTGCCAAGACTGCTGCCCAGCTCTGCCGTGGTATTGGTATTAAAATCACCAACGGCAATGGCAATACCGTATTGGGTATTGGTCAAACCATAAGCGGATGCGGAAACGTAATAATAATTCTGGTTTTCTGCGGCCAGCACCAGGTTGTCAGCGTCCAGGGTGACTCCTGAGTCGATAATCGCTTTAGCATCAACATCCGACTCAGCCACAGCGGCAGCAATAACAACCTTATTGTCATCTTCAGCAATAATGTCTAACGCAGAGGCCGAGATATACGCTTCATTGTGAGCTGAAACCTCAAGATTACCCTCTGCTTCAATCGTCGCACCACTTTTGACATGGGTGGTACTGTTAGCGTCACTGCTGGCGTAGATGGCTGGTAAGGACGCAGGGAATGTCTCCCCAATAACAATAGAAGACGCTTCCGTTAAGGCATGGGTCTCGGATTGCAACGAAACATTGCCGCTGGCCTGAATATTCGCACTACCGTTGACGTTGACAGTGGCATCGGCTTCAGCCTCCATCATATAGAAAGAAGCCCCGACAAAAGCGCCAGCGGCCAGTATGCCCATGGACGTACCCGGCTCTTCATAAAACGAACTGTTGGCGATGGATTTGGCCTCAACCGTGACATCCTTTGCGTAGACCTGCCCTCCCAGGTCAATACTGGTGTCTGAATCGGCTTTGCCAAAACCTATCTTTTTGGTCACTGATGCCGTCAGCGTCACATCTCCTCGGGCTGAGTCATCGCTGTTACGGGTATCGAGTGTACTGCCGGCATTCAGATCAATATCTTTTGCGGTGATGGTGATTCCGGACTCAGCGGCCAGGGTGCCGGACATATCAGCCTTGCTGTCGGCAACCACGGTCAGGCTGCCACTGAGATCCAGACTGCTGTTTGCTGTGGTTTTGAACGTGTCAGCAGAAACCGTGGCAGAGCCTGCTACTGTCGTATTACCAATGATGGCAATACCTTCAGCCGCCTGTTCAGGACTGGAGGCGGTGCCGGACTCGAAAAGCACTGTTTTCCCGGAAGCGTTTAAGTTCAGGGCAGTTGTGGTCTGATCAGTCTTTCCTTTAAAGGCAATGGTACCGGCAGCACTGGCTGAGTTTGAGTCCCGACTGTCCAGCGTTGCCCCGGCATTGACATCAATAGTATCCGCCATGATGGTGAAGCCACCATCAGCGTAAAGATCGCCGGAAAGATCAATGGCTCCGGCTGCCGAACTGGACGCCTTCAGGGTAATGACGCCACCATCGACATTGAGCTCTGTGGGAATGGTCAGATCGTCGACATTAACAGCACTTAATGCAACCGCACTGGCCCGGGCTGCACGCCCTGAAATAACAATACCGCCACTATCCACCTGAATGGTATTGGCATTGATATCCAGGCCACTGGCGGTATTGATCTTGCCTTTGATGCGAACCGTACCGGAGGATGAAACACTAAAACTGTCGTTAAGTAGATCAGTGATTTTTGCATCAACGGCATCTGTACTGCTGATCAGCCCCGAGATTTCAGAGTCTGTTGGTGTCTTGATCGCCAGACTGCCAACGTTCACTACTCCCGACTCACCCACCAGGAAACCCGCTGAACTGGCAAACACCACATCACCACCCAGTGAGCCATTCTGGTAGCTGTTCATAATCCCGTGGACAGCCGGCGCTTCAGAACCCCGGACAATATTGACCAGTTTGCTGGCACTGTCAGGAACCTGAAGGTTTACGGTATGGGAAGAACCTACTACAAATTTATCGAATACGTTGATCGCGGACGTACCCGACATTTTTTTGGAGGTAATATCATGAACATTGTTATTACTGCTGATGGAGGTGAAGTCACTGACGGCCTGGATATCGTGATCAACAGCCACCGCTGCGCCCGATAACAACACACCAAACGCAGCAGGTGCCCTCAGAGCAGAAGAAAATGATGCCCCGGTGGATTTCTGGTAAGCCCTCGTCGAGTTAACCCGACCGATGGAAACCGATAGCTGAGTACGATCAAAGTCAGCCATAATTTGCTTCCTTGTCTAATAATTATTCTTTTACCAAACCACTTACTTCCTGTGGTCCGGGGCTACCGGTGCTGAACTCAAATACCCGGAGCTGTCTGCCTTAACCAATCCAACAGTTCAAATATATTGGTATAGACGCCCGGGTAGCCCGGCTCAGCACAGCCAAAACCCCAACTCACGACACCCAGCTGGTACCAGGTGCCCTGATGGTTATAAATCAGGGGGCCACCACTGTCGCCCTGACAGGAGTCTTTGCCTCCTTCATCAAAGCCAGCGCACAGCATGTTTTTGGTAATGGCTCCGTCATATCTGGAGTTACAAAGCTCTCTATCCACATTGGGAACCTTGACTACCTGTAGCGTGTCCGGCTGCCCTTTTTTGTACCCCAGGGTTCCCCAGCCCATAGTCTCAAATACTGAACCTGTATCTATGTCGGCAAATTGTTCTGCAGAAATCAGGGGAACAGGTTCAATACCCTCAACGTCCTGCTGTAATTCGACAATGGCAATATCGTTATCGATGGTTTCATTGTCATAGTCAGGGTGGGTATAAAACCTTGCCACCTGGTAGATTCTGCCAGTGTCCGGCTCACTGAGTTTATGCCCTCCCAGCCAGACGGAAACAGAGTCGGCATGATCCTCAACGGCTTCGACACAGTGGGCGGCCGTCAGAACATACTTACCGCCGATGAAGGTTCCACCACAAAAATGGATCTCTCCCAATACTCTTAATGACGCCATATAAGGACGTGAAAATGGAGAAAGTTCATCACCACCAACAATCCTTATTCCTGAATAATCACTCGTCTCTTCAGGATGTGCATGGACACTTGCAGCAACCACTAAAACTAAACGACTGAATACCAACGTGGCCATTTGCATGAGTTTTTTCACTATTGAAGTCCCCTTCAACGTTAAACCCAGTTAAACCCGAAAAATGTTATTGATATTACAGTTTTGGTTTCTGCCGCTTCACAAGACGGTTTAACGCACCCAGTGAGTGTAAGTGTGCATAGGTCCACGCCAGCCAACCGGAATCAAACCAGCTTTTCACTTTATCTTCCGGGATTGAGTTGAGTTTCTTTTCATCAATAACGAATAACCCTTCAAGCCTTAAGGGCTTATCCTCCTCCAAAAGAATCTGGAGATTAAACGGAGATAGCAGATCCAGTGCTTTTAATTCATTACAGTAAGCAAGCGTATTCTTGTACTGCTGATCATAGCTATTAAGGAATTGAATAATGTTATTCAGAGCTTCCGTATTCTCTCCGTCATCACTGAACAGCGCCTCTCCGTCGTCGCCATCAAACTGACTGGCTTTCTGATCAAAACAGACGGAGCCTTCATCGGTCAGGGCGAAAGGGTAACGGCGGATAAACGCAGGAATATAGCTGTCACTCCAGCTGCCCGCCTTACCCAGATGTTTATGCCCTGCATCCATCAACGAAAGCAGGGCAAGGGGGAAAAAATTTCCCTGATCATCTTTACTGAAGAGCACAGGCATATCACGGCTGGCTTCAAAAAACTCAATACCCGTCAGTGGCACAGAGTTTACCTCTTCCGTAAACGAGTAGTCGTCAGATGTCTTGAACTTAAGGGTCTTATGCACTTCACGGTTGAGAAATGCCGGTTCATTGTAAAACAGTAATGTTGCCATAGTCAGGGACCGCCTCTCCTGTTTTGTCTGGCTATCAAGCCATTTTTAAAAATTGTTATATTGACGTTTTTAAGCTGACCTGAGTTTAGAATTCTCACACAGCGCAGTATAGGTATCAACGAATAAAATGTTATATGCTTGTGAAGCACGAACGATTTCTGCAACAATTTTTACAACAAGCTCTACAACAATTTCTACAACAGAGTAACAACAATGAATAATAATTAACCATTTTCAGATTTCTATTTTTGACTTAATAGTCAGCAATAAAATCCACAGGTTCGATTTATTTTTGGCTCTTGTAGGATTTCAGACTGCTACTGGGTTGAACATTGCTGAAGCCCTTTATCTACAAAGGTTGTCAGCATATTGTCCGGTAATGTTGCCCAATCCTTGTTTTTCGTGACCTACAGTCAGTTTTCACTGTAGAGCAGTTCGTAATCAAAATAGAGCCTTATTTTTTTGTAACTGTTCAGCACCCCCACATAAATCTGGAATTTTCTGATTTTTATACCATCCTCTTAAGCACCATTTTTCCACAATATTCGCCAGCATGATTCCAGAACTACCCGCAACTATGTCGGCTGAGATTCTCTTGAAAGAGAATGCAGAGCTGCGGATGAGAGTTGCCTGTCTGGAAGAGCGATGTCGAGAATTGGAAGAAAAGGTTGGCAAGAACAGTCAAAACAGCAGCAAGCCGCCATCGTCTGATGGTTATCAAAAACCTTGTAAAAACAGTAATTCTCCAGATCATTCTGACGACCTTTCCGCAGATAAAGGTACCGATCCATCGGATGAAAAACCCAATCCTAAAAGTCTGAGACAGTCTTCTGGTAATAAAGCCGGTGGAAAGAAAGGGCATCAGGGCACTTGTCTTAAACAGGTCGATATCCCTGACTATATTGAGTACCTTCCGGTTAAAGAATGCAATAAATGTCAGGCGTCTCTTCTTGATAGTGAGCCGGTCAAATATATTGAACGACAGGTGTTTGAACCAGGGAGACCGGGTGAATTTGAAGTAACGGCCCATAGAGCTGAAGTAAAAATCTGCACTTGTGGTTGTCGGAATCAGGCTGAATTCCCGGAAGGTGTTACCGCTGCCGCACAATATGGCTCAGCCACACAGGCTATGGCCGTCTATCTTAACCAATACCATTTCCTGCCTTTTAAGCGCGTGTCAGAGTATTTTAATACTCTCTATAAAATGAGTGTAAGTGCAGGCACTGTCGCCAATTTTGTGGCCAGAACCTATGAAAATCTGGCTTCTACTGAAGAGGTTATTCGTGACGCCTTGCGGGAATCGTCTGTTGCCGGAGCCGATGAAACGGGTATGCGGGCCGAGGGCTCTTTGCACTGGCTACACGTTATGCGGGATGAACAATGGACGCTCTACTACTTGTCTGAAAAGCGAGGTCGTGAGGCCATGGACACGATGGGCATACTGCTAACATTTGCAGGCGTTCTGGTTCATGATCATTGGAAATCCTATTTTGCATATGCGGCAACTCACGTACTTTGCAATGCCCATCACCTGAGGGAGCTTTTGGGTGTTGTTGATAGGGACAGCAATCAACTGGCGTTGCGATTGATGAAGCTACTGAGGCTTTCCTGGCATTACTGCAAGGGCTTTAAGACCATAGGTATGCTACAGATGCCAAGTGTTGTCTGTGAACGAATCGAGAAGATTTATGACCGGTTGCTTCAGCGGGCTCTAATGAAAGAAGTCGTCTATATGGAGAAGCAACGAGAGGAGCTTAAGCGCAAGAAAGTCAAGAATACTAAAGCTTACAATCTCTTCAAACGACTCACTGAGTTCAAGGCTGAGACACTGCGCTTCATGTCAGATTTTACCATTCCCTTCGATAACAATGGCAGTGAGCGGGATGTTCGAATGGCCAAGTTAAAGCAGAAAATCTCAGGCTGCTTCAGGAGTGCAGACGGTGGTTCTATGTTTGCACGGATTCGCAGCTATTTGTCGTCTGCCAGAAAACAGGGAATGGACATATATCAATCACTTCATAGAGCTGTTCGGAATTACTGTAATATGCCTTTGCTCAGTGCTGAATAGTTACATTTTTTTAGATGAAATAAAAGGAATCCCTTCAGCAATGTCCACTGAAACCCTGCAACTCAATGATACGCTTTATCAATACATTTATAATGTTGGTCTACGTGAGCATCCGGTATTAAAAGAGCTGCGTGAATTGACCAGCCACCATCGTTACCGAATGATGCAAATCTCTGCCGAACAAGGGCAGCTTATGGCCATGCTGGCAAAAATAGCCAATGCACGCAGGACCATCGAAATTGGCGTTTTCACCGGCTATAGTGCGCTTTCCGTCGCCCTTGCACTACCCGCAGATGGCGAGTTAATTGCCTGTGATATCAGTCCTGAATACACCGATATAGCCAAAACCTACTGGGAAAAAGCCGGTGTCTCTGAGCGAATCAGGCTTCATCTGGCCCCGGCATCGGAAACCCTGGATCAGCTGATCAGCAAGGGTGAAGGAAATCAGTTTGATATGGCCTTTATTGATGCAGATAAAACGGGGTATGAAGCTTACTACGAACAATGCCTGCAACTGATTCGCCCGGGAGGCCTTATTCTAATTGATAATGTGCTGTGGAGCGGCAAGGTTGCAGACAAAAACCCCAGCGATGAAGATACCCTGGCCCTAAAGGCGTTAAACCGGAAGATTTACGATGATGACCGTGTTGATATGATGATACTGCCCGTCTCCGATGGACTCACGATAGCCATAAAGCGTTAAGAATAGTTAAAAATAAAAGGCTCTTTTCCAATTCCAGACTGCTATGTAACCAGCAAGTTGACTAAGGGCTGAAGAAGACTTTTGCCTCTTCGGCCAATATTATGCAAAAACTCAAAAAAGCCAAGGTAAAGGGGTAAAGCCTCTTGGGATATTCCCCTGTGAGGCCTTAGCCACGAGCGTAGAAGTGACCAAAACCCCTCCATAGTATTAACATGCACCTCGTAAATACCGTCTTTGTCATCATCACGAGCATACTCACCTTTGCCGTGACAGACCGTTTTATGTCTGAAGCCCCAGCTTTCAAGGTCATCATAGATGTTGTATTCATCGGTATAAATCTGGCTCTGTGGGGCTACGTGTTTCTTGATAAATGGTTCGATTGTCGCCTTCTTAACGTTCGACAGCATGTTGATAATGACCTGACCTCCCCTTTGAATCATTCCCAATACCGGCGGTTTGTCTTTTTCAAGAGTCCCACGGCCCGGAGCGCCTTTAAGCCTTCTTTTTCTCGGTGGACGATCCAGATTTTTTTAATGCTTCAGGGTGTCCCTTGTGACCAGCTACAATGTAGACCTCGTCGAATTCAACTTCGCCATCAAGAATCACTTCAGGCTTTCGGTCAACAACACCATTTCGTAAGACTGTGGTCATATGGTGTGCATCACTGACACACAGATCAAGTTCCTGAGCTATCTGGCTGTTGGAGACGTTCAGCCCCATTAAATAGAGACAGGCAATCCAGACTTTGAGTGGTCGGTGGTGTCCTGCGAAAACCGTATTTGTCAGGTCATCGAAGTAGCGCTTACAGGACTTACAGTAATAGTGCTGGCACTCTACCTGCACATTGTCGTGTCCATTCTTTTTGACATTCTCAGAATCACAGTGCGGACAGAGAACAGTGCCATCTGGCCAGCGGTTCTCACGGATCATCTCAAAGCAGGTGTCATTACTGATGATATCTGAGATTCGGCCTATATTCATGGTCAATGCTGGCGATGGCTAATTATATCCACCAAGGATAGTTCAGCAGTTCGGAATTCGAAAAGAGCCAAATAAAAAGTCAGGTAAAGCATCGCAATGGGATGACTGGGTAAAACCTTGTGACTCCATCCCGCCCCCCGGATGCCTGACGAAACGGGCCGCAAATATTAGCATTGATTTGAAATGACTTGTTTTCACCGATGTTAGTGTTTCTTACCGGCCTGTTAGTGATTTGTCAAAAAACAAATAGTTAGATGTTTTTAAAATAATCAAGCACCGACAAAACCGGCTGATCTTTTTCCCACCAATATTTGCCAACCCAATCTAAATGCAAGGAGCGACCTGTGCATAACGGAATTAATCCCTGTTTATCGACCATGCCACAATGGCATCCCTTATATGAAGTAGCACCAGTTCAGCAAGAGGACAATAAAGCAATTGAGCATACACGCCACCCAGACCCGGGGCAGTCACTATTCCACAGGACAGTATCTTTGGCCAGGACTCATCCAGAGTCTGATGTGACAGTAAATCCCGAACCACCAAGGGCATCTTCACCGAGACCAACAGCGTTTAACCAGATGGCGTCCCCATTTAAAGCTGACGATATCACCATTGATGATCCGGAGTTTAAGCGGCCACCCGGCAAAATAAATAAACTGGCTTTGGCTATTAAAATGCTTTGCACAAGCTTTTGGAGTGCATCCCGGGTCAATAATCCGGAGACTGACCGGAGTGCACGGGTAGAAACCATTCGTAGCAGAGTTTTCACAGTGACCTATACAACGATAAGCATACTATGCACCGTATTAAGCGCTGTCACATTGTTCGCTGTTTCTTTAGCAGGTGCTGCTCTGCTTGGACCCCAGCCAAATGATTTGGCGCTGATGGGGATTTTAATGATCACAATAATCTCCGCGTTTGTGGTTGCTGGTATTGGCTTGCTGATCACCCAGGGAGTCTCTTATTTTATGACTTCAGCAATATCAGCGGCAGTGGATACCCGGGAAAAGTTAACCGAAATAACCGGCTTTACTTCACCCAAAGAGCGGTTTTTAAAAAAATACCAAAGAATGGAGGAATCTCTCTCTGCATTGCAAACCATGCTTTATGATAACGAGCTTGCCAGAATTGACAACATAAAATATCGGCCCATTGCAAAGGAAACCAAACTAAAGATCCAAACCGAGCAGCATGCCAGGCTTGAGGCTGCCAGACTTGAGGCCGGTTTTTCGAAACCTGAAAAAGAGCAATGGTATCACGCCCTGCAGCGCAGATGTCTGATGGAGTGGTATGGGTTTGATACCGGGAAAATAAAGGATGCCATCGGTAAAACCAGGGACTGGCTTGACAGGGCAGCAAAACAGAAAGAACTGCTCACTCATGAACGCATTGAACTCCGGGAACTGAATAGTATCCCGAATAGAGTAAGCCGAAGCCATGCTGATTGCAGGCAGGGAAGCGACAAAATACATTCCACTCCGGCTTCTGACCATCCGTTGGCGAAATTGCCGGAGGTTCATTTTTTAATGGACCCAAAAAAGGAAACTGAAAAATCAGCAACCCCTATTGTCAGATTTCGTAACGATACCTGAGATTAACATGGCTTTGGAACCTTACAACTATCTGATGGTCTGAATAATAATTGTCCAATTAGAATCAAAAAAACACTAATTATGAGGTTTGTTTATTATGAATTTGAATCACGTTTCTCATACTCCTGCAGCTTGGCAGAGCACGGCACATGGAGCCTCAGAACAGGATACGAAAAAGTTTGTTCAGGCTGAAGCAGATAAGCTCTTTGTATCCATGCAGCAATCCGGATGGGGGTCAACACGTATTGCGCAGTTTGCCTGCAGTATATTCCAGCGCGCTACTCAATGTGCCCCCTTTCCTTCAGAATCCATTCCTGATTCTACTTATCGCAAAGCAATAGACTTCTTTAAAAACAAACTGGGTTATCATGATGAAAAAACGCTTCTGATTAAAGCAGCAGGAATTAGTTTTTTTGAACAAGTAAGAGACAATATAGAAAGATTTGCTCTGGCTGAAATTTTTGAAAAAGATGAACTAGCTTATATCGCACGTAAACATATGAATTCTCCTACTATTGACGGAATTCAACAAGATTACCATTGTCAAGAAACTGCTGATTTTGGTTTTCACGTTCTAGAAAAAATAAAGTTAATGAATGGCCACACATATGACTTAGCAACATTTTTGAATAAATTAAACCCCTCACTTAAGTTTCCTGATTTCCGTTAATTTTCCTGATGTTGTCTGAGACAGAGGCTATCCAGTGATGGTCTCTGAATCTGGTTTGAAATTCCGGTATTGCTGAATTTATCTCTCTCTGCATTGCAAGCCATGCTTTATGAGTGGTATGGGTTTGATCCCGGAAAAATAAAGGATGCCATCGGTAAAACCAGGGACTGGCTTGAAACTGAAAAATCAGCAACACCTATTGTCAGATTTCGTAACGATACCTGAGATTAACATGGCGTTGGAAGCGTTGGAACTTTACAACTATCTGGTGGTCTGAATTATATTGGACCACACAGAATCAAAAAATCATTAATTAAGAATTATGAGGTTTGTTTATTATGAATTTGAATCAAGTTTCTCATACTCCTGCAGCTTGGCAGAGCACTGCTCCCGGATGTTCAGAACAGGATACGAAAAAGTTTGTTCAGGTTGAAGCAGATAAGCTCTTTGTACACTTACAGAATTCCGGATGGGGGTCACCACATATTGAGGCGCTTGGCCGCAGTCTAACCGAGCGCGCTACTCAATGTGCCCCCTTCCCTGCAGAATCCATCCCTGATTCTACTTATCGTAAAGCAATAGACTACTTTAAAAATAAACTGGGTTATCATGATGAAGAAGAACTTCTGATTAATGCAGCCAAAATTAGGCTTTCAAAACAAATAAGTAGTGAAAGTTATTCAGAGGAAAATTTACGTCTGGCTGAATGTTTTACTAAAACCGAAATGGAATACATCGCACGCAAAAATCTGCATTCTGGCGACATTGCAGGTATTGAAAATGATCACGCTCTGACTATTCGGGACGGTGCTGAATATATATATGGGCTTTATGTTCTACAAAAGATACATTCAGTAAGATACGATGATTACCTGGCAACATTTTTGAATAAATTAAACCCCTCACTCAAGTTTCCTGATGCCTCTTTATTTCCCTGATGTTGTCTGAGACAGAGGCCATCTAGTGATGGCCTCTCAAGCAGGTTTGAAATTCCGGTATGGATGGATTTATTTTCAAGCTACGTATGCTTTCAGATTGCAACCATGGCTTGCGCTTTCCGGGCAGCCCTTATCAATATTAATAGCAGGTCATCCTTTCTGACTTAAAGCAGGCAAGACAACAAACCACAGCCACTCTTTCACTGGGAAGTACCTAATAACATACCACCTCTAAAAGTTCGATGCGTTAGGCCCCCCCAGGGCAACCAAGAGCATCTTCACCGAAACCAACAGCGTTTAACCTGATGCAGTCCCCATTTAAAGCTGAGGATAAATTATTGAGCCGTCATTCAACACTCAATCTGAGAATTTCCCTACACCGGCTAAAATGTAAAAAATTCTCAGAATGAACATGTCCAATGCATCCTCATCAGTTCCACATTCAACGTATCGATCATATGGGTTTGGTTGCCGGTATGTGCAAAGAACTCGGTATCTCTAATCATCTGGATTCCCTGGTTCCTAACCAATCTGAACACCGGAATATTTCCTTTGGCGAAACCGTAGTATCAATGCTGCTTAACGGCCTTGGGTTCACTGCCCGCACGCTTCATATGTTCCCGGAGTTTCATGCTGATAAACCGCTGGATAAACTCATCAGGCCCGGTATTAAACCCGAACACATTAACGACAGTGTACTCGGCAGAGCCCTGGATCAGCTTTTTGAACTGGATGTAAGTGAGGTCTATTTATCGCTGGCTGTCAAGGCAGTGAATGTCTTAAAACTGCCGTGCAAGGCTCTGAACCTTGACTCAACAAGCTTGCATGTGGACGGCGTTTATAACAGCGAATCTGACGTCGACGAAGAAGATATGCACTGTATCAAACTCTGTCGTGGATACAGCAGGGATCATCGACCCGAGCTCAACCAGGCAATACTGCTGATGATGACGGAAAATCAGGCCGGTATTCCCGTTTTTATGAAAGCGTCCAGTGGCAACGTAAACGACAATAAAAACTTTAAAAAAGTCATCAGCAGCCATTTGAAATCCTACCGGGAAGCCCTGAATAATCGCTACCTGATTGGTGATGCAGCACTTTATACAACAGATAACGTACAGATACTTCATCAGCAGGGCCAGCAATTTATCACCCGGGTTCCGTCAAAAATCAAAGAAGCCAGAGAACTGATTGACAGTGTCGCTTCTTGTGAAATGACACCAGTGGAGGGTGCTGAGGGCTATGAGAGTCATGAAATGCTGTCAGATCATGCGGGTGTCTCCCAGCGCTGGATTCTGGTCCGCAGCGAGCAGGCTCGAAAGAGCGAACAAAAAACACTGCTGAAAAAAATGCTAAAGAAGTCTGA
Source organism: Endozoicomonas sp. SCSIO W0465 (assembly GCF_023716865.1). Lineage (NCBI taxonomy): Bacteria > Pseudomonadati > Pseudomonadota > Gammaproteobacteria > Oceanospirillales > Endozoicomonadaceae > Endozoicomonas > Endozoicomonas sp. SCSIO W0465. The sequence continues at coordinate 837,508 of NZ_CP092417.1, read as the reverse complement.
GAAAGAAGCAGAAGCGCTGACCAGTAAACTGGCCAAAAAAGCCTTCAAGTGTGAAACCGACGCATTGCGTGCGTTCGATGAATGGCAGTCAAAAACTATTTATTGTCAGGCGGAACCTGTCATTACTGAGAAACCCTGCTATACCAAGGTAGGTCGTCCGGAGAAAGGCTCTAAACCGGACAGTATTGAATATTATGTGAGCGGATATCCTTGGGTATCCGTTGACTGTCGCAAAGATGCAGAGTGTTCTCTGGGTTGCTTTGTGCTGGCGACGAATGATCTGGACGACAGTCGGCTGAGTACAGCAGAAGTGCTAAGTACTTACAAATCACAACAGTCAGTAGAGCGTGGCTTTCGGTTTTTGAAGAGCCCGGAGTTTCTGGTTTCTTCGCTGTTTTTAAAGAAACCGGAACGAATAGAAGCCTTGCTGATGGTGATGACGCTGTGTCTGTTAGTGTATGCGGCGATTCAGCATCGAATTAGGCATGAGCTAAAACGACAGAGTCGGTTTTTCCCGGACATGAAGCGGAAACCCTGCCAAAACCCGACAGCGCGTTGGGTGTTTTTCTGCTTTCAGGGTATCAACGTGCTATTGGTCGATGGACATGAAAAGCATGTGGTTGGATTACAAGAAAGGCGGTTGACTATTATTTCAATTCTTGGGCGACCGTATCAGGAAATTTATTCCTGATACGGGTTCTGAATGACGGTTCAGTAATCTGAATTTTTTTTGTTTTTTTTGTCTTAATTGTTCCCGGTTAATTTATTACGGTTTCCAGTAGTGATTAATTCCGTTTTTTTGCCTTGTCCTTCTGATCCTTCTGAAGTTATTGGTCTTGCGGATGATTGCCCGATTTGTTTGGAGGGGTGTTTCCAACAGCGCGAGGTGCTTGTTACGCCCTGCAATCATCGTTATCACGAGGGTTGCATTACCAAATGGCTTAGAGTTAAGGGTGTTAACGAGCGAACCTGTGCCGTGTGTCGCAGCATCGCAGTACCACTGGTTCGTGAAAGTTCATCTTTATTCGATGATGACAAAGAGACTAATCCGTTCGTTGAGTCGCCAGTACTCAGGTCTGTTCGGCAGGGGCAGCGCGATTTAATCGCTCAGTTGTTGGTATCGTCTCCTGAAATGGCTAACCGCCGTTTTCTGAGTGCCATTAGTGGAGAAAAAGTTTCTTTGTTGTACATCTCGGCCCAGAACGGCCACCGGGAGCTGGCTGCTGACTTGCTGGCTGCCGGGGCCGGGGTTAATGCACCGTGCAAGGATGGCGCCACCCCCCTGTTCATCGCGGCCCAGAACGGCCACCGGGCGCTGGCTGCTGACCTGCTGGCTGCCGGGGCCGGGGTTAATGCACCGCACAAGGATGGCGCCACTCCCCTGTTCATCGCCGCCCAGAACGGCCATCGGGAGCTGGCTGCTGACCTGCTGGCTGCCGGGGCCAGGGTTAACGCACCGTGCAAGGATGGCGCCACTCCCCTGTTCATCGCCGCCCAGAACGGCCACCGGGCGCTGGCTGCTGACCTGCTGGCTGCCGGGGCCGCGGTTAATGCACCGCACAAGGATGGCGCCACTCCCCTGTACATCGCCGCCCAGAACGGCCACCGGGAGCTGGCTGCTGACCTGCTGGCTGCCGGGGGCGGGGTTGATGCACCGCGCAAGGATGGCGCCCCCCCCCTGTTCATCGCGGCCCAGAACGGCCACCGGGCGCTGGCTGCTGACCTGTTGGCTGCCGGGGCCGGGGTTAATGCACCGCGCAACGATGGCGCCACTCCCCTGTACATCGCCGCCCAGAACGGCCACCGGGCGCTGGCTGCTGACCTGCTGGCTGCCGGGGCCTGGGTTAATGCACCGTGCAAGGATGGCACCACTCCCCTGTTCATCGCCGTCCAGAACGGCCACCGGGCGCTGGCTGCTGACCTGCTGGCTGCCGGGGCCGGGGTTAATGCACCGCGCAAGACGGGTGCCACCCCCCTGTACATCGCCGCCCAGAACGGCCACCGGGCGCTGGCTGCTGACCTGCTGGCTGCCGGGGCCGGGGTTAATGCACCGGGCAAGGATGGCGCCACCCCCCTGTTCATCGCCGCCCAGAACGGCCATCGGGCGCTGGCTGCGGACCTGCTGGCTGCCGGGGCCTGGGTTAATGCACCGTGCAAGGATGCCACCACCCCCCTGTTCATCGCCGCCCAGAACGGCCACCGGGAGCTGGTTGCTGACCTGCTGGCTGCCGGGGCCTGGGTTAATGCACCGCGCAAGACGGGTGCCACCCCCCTGTACATCGCCGCCCAGAACGGCCACCGGGAGTTGGCTGCTGACCTGCTGGCTGCCGGGGCCGGGGTTAATGCACCGCACAAGGATGGCGCCACTCCCCTGTTCATCGCCGCCCAGAACGGCCACCGGGCGCTGGCTGCTGACCTGCTGGCTGCCGGGGCCGGGGTTAATGCACCGCACAAGGATGGCGCCACTCCCCTGTACATCGCCGCCCAGAACGGCCACCGGGAGCTGGCTGCTGACCTGCTGGCTGCCGGGGCCGGGGTTAATGCACCGCGCAAGGATGGCGCCACTCCCCTGTACATCGCCGCCAAGAACGGCCACCGGGAGCTGGCTGCTGACCTGCTGGCTGCCGGGGCTGATCCTAAGAAAAAACGGCGAATTCTCGGCCACCTGATAAAAAAATCTGCAATTCAGGTTGCAAGAGAAAATCATCATTACGATATTGCTCAAATGCTAACAGAGTTGATGCCTACGAGGACCGTGGGAACGAGGTACGAAAGAACGAGGCGCCTTTTTAGTCAGTAATCTGAAATATTGTTGTTTTTTTTTGTCTTACTCGACTTTAGAGTTTTAAGAGCACAATAGTTCCGGCGCATAATCTGCTAAAAGCAACCATCCCCAATGACGAAATTCGAGATGGTTGCCATGCTCACTTCAGATCATCAAGTAATCCTCAGGGAGCTCGCTTCATATACAACCTTTCTTGCTGGAGCGCTATCATCAACTGCAGTACCAACGTTCTGCGAACTGCTGTTCGGTTGCATGCTTTCAGCCGACGGCTTTGTTACACAGGCGTTGTTAACAATTGATTTTCATTGTGTGTGGAGCAGCTACCACCACTGGCTATCTCAGGGCAAGTGGCAATGGAAGAACTTGGCACGCCACTTGATCCGTCTGGTCTGCTCCAAAGCTCCTGAGAATCAACCTGTGGTCCTGGGGCTTGATGACTGGGTAATCGAACGGTTTTCCGACAAAGCCCCTGCTTGTCGTACACATCATCAACACAGCAAGAAACGCAATCGGCCGACGTACATCTGGGGGCAGTGTTGGGTTTCCCTGGCCATCATATTTGAGCGGGCTGCAGATGAAGTATTTACCGCCATACCGGTGATCTCATTTCCGACACCAGCTTCAGGTAACACCAGCAAACTGAAAATTGCCGTGGCCATGCTCAGGGTGGTACGCAATGAAGTGAAGGATCGAGTGCTACGCCTGCTAACCGATTGCTGGTATATGAACTGGACACTGATAAAGCCAGCTCTGGAAATGAACATAGAAGTTGTTGGTCAGATACCTTCAAATCGGGCCCTCTATGCTTTGCCGCCAGCACCCACCGTAAAGAAGCGAGGGCGCCCAAAAAAGTACGGCATCAAGATGACGACAGAACAGGTTAAGAAACTGCCGGAAGAAAAAGCAACAGTATGGATGTACGGCAAATTTCGCAAAATACGTTATCGTACCCTGATCTGTCGCGCCAGATTCCTTAAAGGTCGTGAAGTACGCGTCGTCTGGAGTCGCTTTGAAAATGACAAAGGTCTGACCGAAAGCAGAATATTCATCTCGACCAATCCGGAACTTGAGGGACTGGAGGTGCTTCGTGCCTATTCCCGGAGATGGCCGGTAGAGCCAATGTTTCACCAACTCAAACATGCTTTTGGCTGTTGCCATTTATGGCAGCAGAAATTGCGAACACTGCTTCGATGGATGCATTTGAAAATGGCAGGCTATGCATTATTGCAGTTATTAACCGTTTGTAAAAATCAGGCATGTCTGAATATTTCTCGGATACCCTGGAGAAGCCCGGATACAACCACTGCAGGCATGATGAAAATTGCTCTTTCAGGAATTATTCCGAGGTTCTCTATTCGCAAGGGCTGGAACAGATATAAGCAAAAATATGAGTTCAATTTTCGCGATCTGATCGACCAGTTAATACCGGATAATTCAGAAGCAGCATAACTAAAGGCTTTTAGGCAAAAAACGGAAGTAATAACGAACTTGGAAAAACAGTTCACTGATTTCGGCTTGCTTCACTATAAAAAGCTGACCGAATTATCGTTTTATACAGACTCTAAAGTCGAGTTGTCTTAATTGTTCCCGGTTAATTTATTACGGTTTCCAGTAGTGATTAATTCCGCTTTTTTGTCTTGTCCTTCTGATCCTTCTGAAGTTATTGGTCTTGCGGATGATTGCCCGATTTGTTTGGAGGGGTGTTTCCAACAGCGCGAGGTGCTTGTTACGCCCTGCAATCATCGTTATCACGAGGATTGCATTACCAAATGGCTTAGAGTCAAGGGTGTTAACGAGCGAACCTGTGCCGTGTGTCGCAGCATCGCAGTACCACTGGTTCGTGAAAGTTCATCTTTATTCGATGATGACAAAGAGACTAATCCGTTCGTTGAGTTGCCAGTACTCAGGTCTGTTCGGCAGGGGCAGCGCGATTTAATCGCTCAGTTGTTGGTATCGTCTCCTGAAATGGCTAACCGGCGTTTTCTGAGTGCCATTAGTGGCGAAAAAGTTTCTTTGTTGTGCATCGCGGCCCAGAACGGCCACCGGGAGCTGGCTGCTGACCTGCTGGCTGCCAGGGCCGGGGTTAATGTACCGTGCAAGACTACTGGCACCACTCCCCTGTACATCGCCGCCCAGAACGGCCACCGGGCGCTGGCTGCGGACCTGCTGGCTGCCGGGGCCGGGGTTAATGCACCGTGTAAGGATGGCACCACCCCCCTGTACATCGCCGCCCAGAACGGCCACCGGGCGCTGCTGCTGACCTGCTGGCTGCCGGGGCCGGGTTAATGCACCGTGCAAGACGGGTGCCACCCCCTTGTTCATCGCCGTCCAGAACGGCCACCGGGAGCTGCTGACCTGCTGGCTGCCGGGGCCGGGTTAATGCACGCGCAAGACGGGTGCCACCCCTCTGTTCATGCCGTCCAGACGGCCACCGGGCGCTGGTTGCTGACCTGCTGGCTGCCGGGCCGGGGTTAATGCACCGCAAGATGGCGCTACCCCCCTGTCATCCGGCCCAGACCGGCCACCGGGAGCTGGCTGCTACTGCTGGCTGCCGGGCCGGGGTTAATGCACGCGCAAGAGTGCCACCCCCCTGTACATCGCGGCCCAGAACGGCCACCGGGCGCTGGCTGCTTTTTGGCTGCCGGGGCCGGGGTTAATGCACCGCGCAAGATGGTCCACCCCCCTGTACATCGCCACCCAGAACGGCCACCGGGCGCTGGCTGCTGATTTGTTGGCTGCCGGGCCGGGGTTAATGCACGCACAAGGTGCCACCCCCTGTTCATCGCCCCAGAAGGCCACCGGGCGCTGGCTGCTGACCTGCTGGCTGCCGGGCCGGGGTTAATGCACCATGCAAGACAGGTGCCACCCTCTGTCATCGCCGCCCAGAAAGGCCACCGGGCGCTGGCTGCTGACCTGCTGGCTGCCGGGGCCGGGGTTAATGCACCATGCAAGACAGGTGCCACTCCCCTGTACATCGCCGCCCAGAACGGCCACCGGGCGCTGGCTGCTGACCTGCTGGCTGCCGGGGCCGGGGTTAATGCACCGCACAAGGATGGCTCCACCCCCCTGTACATCGCCACCCAGAAGGGCCACCGGGAGCTGGCTGCGGACCTGCTGGCTGCCGGAGCCGGGGTTAATGCACCGCGCAAGGATGGCGCCACTCCCCTGTACATCGCCGCCAAGAACGGCCACCGGGAGCTGGCTGCTGACCTGCTGGCTGCCGGGGCTGATCCTAAGAAAAAACGGCGAATTCTCGGCCACCTGATAAAAAAATCTGCAATTCAGGTTGCAAGAGAAAATCATCATTACGATATTGCTCAAATGCTAACAGAGTGGATGCCTACGAGGACCGTGGGAACGAGGTACGAAAGAACGAGGCGCCTTTTTAGTCAGTAATCTGAAATATTGTTGTTTTTTTTTGTCTTAATTGTTCCCGGTTAATTTATTACGGTTTCCAGTAGTGATTAATTCCGCTTTTTTGTCTTGTCCTTCTGATCCTTCTGAAGTTATTGGTCTTGCGGATGATTGCCCGATTTGTTTGGAGGGGTGTTTCCAACAGCGCGAGGTGCTTGTTACGCCCTGCAATCATCGTTATCACGAGGATTGCATTACCAAATGGCTTAGAGTCAAGGGTGTTAACGAGCGAACCTGTGCCGTGTGTCGCAGCATCGCAGTACCACTGGTTCGTGAAAGTTCATCTTTATTCGATGATGACAAAGAGACTAATCCGTTCGTTGAGTTGCCAGTACTCAGGTCTGTTCGGCAGGGGCAGCGCGATTTAATCGCTCAGTTGTTGGTATCGTCTCCTGAAATGGCTAACCAGCGTTTTCTGAGTGCCATTAGTGGCGAAAAAGTTTCTTTGTTGTGCATCGCCGCCCAGAACGGCCACCGGGCGCTGGCTGCGGACCTGCTGGCTGCCGGGGCCGGGGTTAATGCACCGTGCAAGACGGGTGCCACTCCCCTGTACATCGCCGCCCAGAACGGCCACCGGGAGCTGGCTGCTGACCTGCTGGCTGCCGGGGCCGGGGTTAATGCACCGCGCAAGGATGGCGCCACCCCCCTGTTCGTTGCCGCCCAGAAAGGCCATCGGGTGCTGGCTGCGGACCTGCTGGCTGCCGGGGCCGGGGTTAATGCACCGCACAAGGATGGCGCTACCCCCCTGTACATCGCCGCCCAGAACGGCCACCGGGAACTGGCTGCTGACCTGCTGGCTGCCGGGGCCGGGGTTAATGTACCGCGCAAGACGGGTGCCACCCCCTTGTTCATCGCGGCCCAGAACGGCCACCGGGCGCTGGCTGCTGACCTGCTGGCTGCCGGGGCCGGGGTTAATGCACCGCACAAGGATGGCGCCACTCCCCTGTTCATCGCCGCCCAGAACGGCCACCGGGCGCTGGCTGCTGACCTGCTGGCTGCCGGGGCCGCGGTTAATGCACCGCACAAGGATGGCGCCACTCCCCTGTACATCGCCGCCCAGAACGGCCACCGGGAGCTGGCTGCTGACCTGCTGGCTGCCGGGGGCGGGGTTGATGCACCGCGCAAGGATGGCGCCCCCCCCCTGTTCATCGCGGCCCAGAACGGCCACCGGGCGCTGGCTGCTGACCTGTTGGCTGCCGGGGCCGGGGTTAATGCACCGCGCAACGATGGCGCCACTCCCCTGTACATCGCCGCCCAGAACGGCCACCGGGCGCTGGCTGCTGACCTGCTGGCTGCCGGGGCCTGGGTTAATGCACCGTGCAAGGATGGCACCACTCCCCTGTTCATCGCCGTCCAGAACGGCCACCGGGAGCTGGCTGCTGACCTGCTGGCTGCCGGGGCCGGGGTTAATGCACCGCGCAAGACGGGTGCCACTCCGCTGTTCATCGCCGCCCAGAACGGCCACCGGGCGCTGGCTGCTGACCTGTTGGCTGCCGGGGCCTGGGTTAATGCACTGCGCAAGGATGGCGTCACCCCCCTGTTCATCGCCGCCCAGACCGGCCACCGGGAGCTGGCCGCTGACCTGCTGGCTGCCGGGGCCTGGGTTAATGCACCGAGCAAGACGGGTACCACTCCCCTGTTCATCGCCGCCCAGACCGGCCACCGTGAGCTGGCTGCTGACCTGCTGGCTGCCGGGGCCGGGGTTAATGCACCGCGCAAGACGGGTGCCACTCCCCTGTTCATCGCCGCCCAGAACGGCCACCGGGCGCTGGCTGCTGACCTGCTGGCTGCCGGGGCCAGGGTTAATGCACCGTGCAAGGATGGCGCCACCCCCCTGTACATCGCCGCCCAGAACGGCCACCGGGCGCTGGCTGCTGACCTGCTGGCTGCCGGGGCTGATCCTAAGAAAAAATGCCGAATTCTCGGCCACCTGATAAAAAGATCTGCAATTCAGGTTGCAAGAGAAAATCATCATTACGATATTGCTCAAATGCTAACGGAGTGGATGCGTGACAGAAGAGAAGAAATGACCGCCAGCATTAACCCCCGCGATACCCGGAGCGGCAGGAGGGAAAGGTAGATTAGAGGGATGGGGTGAGTAGACCTGCCCGGTCACCCGGGCAAGCCCCTCCTCAGAACCGGACTTGCGGAATTACCGCATCCGGCTCCCGATAGACCCGTGTCCCCACACATGTTCGGTGAGACCGGAACATTGACACCGTTTTCCAGCTCTCTGGATACGCCAACACTTTAAGAATTTTCACCAGCTTTCCCCAGCTCAAGTATCCTTTTCCTCCCTGACGATTAAGCCATCTGTGGATCGTTCGTTTGCCTTGCAGAATGAACTGCCTGACCCGTCCTTGATTGTCTGTGATCCCATGATAGTTGATCCATCCCTTGATCCCCCGAATCGCTCTCTTCAGCGTTTGCACACGGTCAGAACTCAGGCGCTTCCAGAGGAACTCCCTTAACCCTTTGAGCTTCGATGCAAAACGATCTTTACGGCTGGTGAACTTCAGTCGCCAACCACCTTTTCGCATCTTACCCCAGTAACAGGTGAACCCCAGGAAGTTAAACGTCGAAAGACGCTTACCTGATTGATTGGCCCTCTGAGCTGCAATCCATCCTGCAGGAATTATCTGCGATTTCTCTCTATGCAACTCCAGACCAAACTTCTCTAACCGTTTTGGCAACACTTTATAAAAGCGCTCTGCTTCACTGGCATCCCCAAAAAGGAATACCATATCGTCAGCGTACCTCACCATTTCCGCCCGCCCTTTGATGTGAGAACGGCTTACCTCGGCAAACCATTCATCTATCACGTAGACAGCACCATCCCGAATTCGGGAACTGGACTGCAGCAAAGTCCTCAAAGCATCGTGACAACTCAAGCCGGGCCTGAATCCGTATGAGCACGGTAGAAACAGCGGTTCGTATATCTTGCCAGGGATTTGACTGGCTGCAAGTTGCACCAGTTTGTCTTCAAAGCAGGATATGACCAGTGGCCGTTTGCTCCCATCCTCTTTCGGGATTTCAGTGACCCTCGCGGGTTTTGACCTGTAAGTCCCACGGCGAATGCGCTGGAGAAGGTGTTTCAGATTTTCATCCAGTTTTACGCCGTAAGTCTCCTTTGTCTCACGGTCAATACCTACGGCTTTATTCCCGTTCAACCGATGGAATTGCTCCTTCAGCATGTCAACATTTAGCAGGTGACCAAGGTTATTGAACACCATTTGTCTGTCGTATGCCGATTTCTCACCTATGCGCTCAAGTTTCGTTAACCATGATTGTCCGTCGTTGCTGAGTACGGTCATTGTTTCTCTCTCACGCTTGATCTATCTGCCAGCCCTTCGCTCCACGGTCGTTACCCGCTTCATCACTACTATGACTGACTCCGACTTCCATAGAGCCATCTGTAAAGCCTCGTGTTTTGCACTTGTACTTAACATACTCAATCCTTTGAGAGCCCTATGGATCTCCTGGGTTCAGTCGTATATCTCTATAAACTCGCCGACGCCTGCGACTCCGGTGGGTAGTGCTGCTCGGATTCCCAGATTGACCTTACACAGCACTCTTGGGCCTGCTGCCTGCATAAGAGCATCGGCACCCACAACAAGTGGTATTTCGGAGCTGTCACGTTCACCATTTGGTTTCGGCTCGGATATTTCACTGTCTACGCTTCATCACTGTCGTTACCTTCAGCAACGCAAGACTCGCTATACGGTGGAGCTGGTTCTCCTTCCGCAACGGGACTTTCACCCGCAAGATATACGCCGCTTATCCCAGCGCACTATGCATTCCCACGCGGAGCGTGGGAACGAGATGTCCGGAGTGTTCGGAGGGTTTTGCGACAACCTCGGGACCGTGGGAACGAGGTGCTTGTGTATGTATAACAACGCTTGGCTGCACTAGTGCTCTGCCGTATTGAAGGCTTGCAAAAAGATGCCCTGATAGTGATCCGCAGTGACCACACAGAACAGGCCATCACTGTTAATCCATCATGAGTCCCCGAAGAACAAAGTGTGACGTCAGCTCCATTGTCTGACTAATGACGGAACCAAACTCGCTAAGGGTTGTCTTTTCATGCATGAACACGGCTGATCACTCTATCATCGGTAAAAACTCATCCGGGCCAATCGGTAGATCACCTCCCGTTATCGGAAGAGGATCAGTGAGAAGGGCAGGAAGGGAAAGCGCTGGCAGGGCTGCTGGAGTGCCAGGCTGTCAGGGAGCAACAGTGAGGCCGGTAACCTCTGCAAGCACCCGTGGTTTAAGACAAAATCCTGACCGGGATTCTTATCCATTGGCCTTAACGAGAGCGGTAAAAAGGACAGTAAATACAGAAGAGCTTCTTTCTCAAGGGTTCGAATTGCTCAGAAAAAAGCAGTGGTACCGGGCGGTTAACGTGTTTCAGAGTATCAAACCGACGACCCAAAAACAGAATGAATGCAAAGTCATTGGTCTTGCCCGGGCACTTTATCCCCAGCCCGGAAAGGCTAAAGAGGCACTGAATTTATTAAATCAATTACCGGCTTCTGCCCAGACCGGTGCCTTGCTGACAAAGTCCAGGATTCTGGAAGAACTAAAACGTTATCAAGAGGCAGAAGCGCTACTGAAGCGGATTGTTGAGAGGGAAGCGGGTGATTGGGAAAAAGGCAGGGCCTGCAAGCACCATGATACCAATCTCGCCCTGGCTCGTCTCTGGCAGGTGATGGGTAAGCTCGATCAGGCCGAACGCCTGCTGATCGCCACCTTCAGGCAGAAATCTGTCAAGGCGCGTGATCTGGAGGAAGGCAGGGCCTGTAAAAACCATGATACGAATCTCACGCTGGCTCGTCACTGGCAGATAATTGGTAAGCACGATCAGGCCGAACGTCTGCTGATCGCCATGTTCCGGCAGGAATCAGCGAAGTCGGGTGATCTGGAAGAAGGCAGGGCCTGCAAGAATCATCAGACAAATCTGGGGCTGGCCCGTCACTGGCAAATGATGGGCAAGCACGATCAAGCCGAACGTCTGCTGATTGCTACGTTCAGGCAGGAATCGGCAAAGCCGGGTGACCTGGAATCAGACATGCCCTGCAGGCAGCATGCGACAAATCTCGCTCTGGCTCGTCACTGGCAGATAATGGGTAAGCACGATAAAGCCGAACGTCTGCTGATTGCCACTTTCAGGCAAGAATCAGCAACAAATGCGGGCGACCCGCAAGCTGGCAGGGCCTGCAAATACCATGAGACGAATCTCACACTGGCTCGTCACTGGCAGATGATGGGTAAGTACGATAAGGCCGAACGTCTGTTGATTGCCACATTCCGGCAGGAATCAGCAAATGCGGGCGACCTGGAAGCTGGCAGGGCCTGCAAATACCATGAGACAAATCTCACGCTGGCCCGTCACTGGCAGATCATGGGCAAGCTCTATCATGCTGAACGCCTGCTGATCGCCACGTTCCGGCAAGAGTCGCCGCAGGCAGGTGACCCGGAAGCAGGCAGGGTCTGCAAGCACCATGATACGAATCTGGGGCTGGCTCGTCACTGGCAGATGATGGGCAAGCACGATAAAGCCGAACGTCTGCTGATTGCCACGTTCAGGCAGGAATCGGTGACGGCAGGTGACCTGGAAGCAGGCAAGGCCTGTAAGCATCATGACACGAATCTGGGGCTGGCCCGTCTCTGGCAGCTCATGGGGAAACTTGACCAAGCCGGACGTCTCCTGACTGCCATGTTCAGGCAGGAATCGGCGGAGGCGGGCGACCTGGAAAAGGGTAAGGCTTGCAAGCACCATGAGACCAATCTGGGGCTGGCTCGTCAATGGGAGATGATGGGTCAGCTTGATAAGGCCGAGCGTCTGCTGATTGCCACCTTCAGGCAGGAATCGGCAAGGGCGGATGACCTGGAAGCAGGCATGGCCTGCAAGCACCATGAGACGAATCTCACATTGGCCCGTTTCTGGCAGATGATGGGTAAGCTCGATCAATCTGAACGCCTGCTGATTGCCATGTTCAGGCAGGAATCGGAGCAAGTGGACGACCTGGAAGCAGGCAGGGCCTGCAAGCATCATGATACGAATCTCACCCTGGCCCGTCTCTGGCAGATGATGGCTAAGCACGATAAAGCCGAACGCCTGCTGATCGACACCTTTAGGCAAGAATCCGTGACGGCGGAGGACCTGGAAGCAGACAGGGCCTGCAAGCACAATGATACGAATCTCGCGCTGGCCCGTCACTGGGAGATAATGGGTAAGCTCGATAAAGCCGAACACCTGCTGATCGCCACTTTCAGGCAGGAATCGGCGAAGAAGGGTGATCTGGAAGCAGGCAAGCCCTGCAAAAACAATGACACGAATCTCTCGCTGTCCCGTCTCTGGCAAATCATGGGTAAGTTCGATGAAGCCGAACGCTTGCTGATCGCCATGTTCAGTCAGGAATCGGTGCAGGCGGACGACCTGGAAGCAGGCAGGGCATGCCAACACCATGCAACGAATCTGGGGCTGGCCCTGCTCTGGCAAAACATGGGTAAACTCGAAAAAGCCGAATACCTGCTGATCGCCACCTTCAGGCAGGAATCGGCGAAGAAGGGTGATCTGGAAGCAGGCAAGCCCTGCAAAAACAATGACACGAATCTCGCGCTGTCCCGTCTCTGGCAAATCATGGGTAAGATCGATGAAGCCGAACGCTTGCTGATCGCCATGTTCAGGCAGGAATCGGTGCAGGCGGACGACCTGGAAGCAGGCAGGGCCTGCCAACACCATTTAACAAATCTGGGGCTGGCCCTGCTCTGGCAAAACATGGGTAAACTCGAAAAAGCCGAATACCTGCTGATCGCCATGTTCAGGCAAGAATCGGCGAAGCCGGGCGACCTGGAAGCAGGCAGGGCCTGCAAGCTCCATGAGACCAATCTGGGGCTGGCCCGTCTCTGGGAGATGATGGGCAAGCTTGATCAAGCCGAACATCTGCTGATCGCCACGTGCAGGCAGGAATCGGCAAGGGCCGGCGACCAGGAAGCAGATATAGCCTGCAAAAATCATGAGACGAATATCGCGCTGTCCCGTCTCTGGCAGAGGATGGGTAAGGTCGATAACGCCAAACGTTTGCTCCAGCAATGCCTGTCTGATAATGCGTTGGTCAATGCACAAAAAGACCGTTACCGGCTGGCATTAAGCATTCTGCATTCCGGAACCAATGAATTTGATACTTATATTGGTGATATCACCAACGGTGTAGATAAAGCACTTGTCCAGTCAATCCATCGTTTCAGAATTTTTTGCCAACGTGTTGTCGAAAACGGTTCGCAAGAGCGTATATTCCTGGATCAGGCTTTCGATTATGTTGAGGAGGCTATGCAACTTTCTTCCTCAAGTTCCACCAGTTCCTCCAGTGAAAAACAGGCGCAATTGTTATCGCAGAAAGCTCACATCATGAGAATGCAGCAAAAGGCTGACAGTGAATGGCAGTCACTTTTTCAGCTAGCATCCTGTTTAGACCCTGCAAGAGTATTAAAAGAAAAAACAGAGCCCTGGAGGACAACAGAGCAGCGGGCCCTGAAAAAGTTAAAAATCCTGAGCACCACTTAACGATCTGAAAAACTGTCCAGTACCCAACCCTATTGAAGGCTTGCAAAAAGATGCCCGGATGGTGATCCACAGTGACAACACAGAACAGGCCATCATTGTTAATCCATCGTGGTTAATCCAGCCTGAGTCCCTGAAGAACAAAGTGTGACGTCAGCTCCTCTGATTGATGACGGAACCAAACTCGCTAAGGATTGTCTTTTCATGCATGAACACGGCTAACTACTCTACCATCGGTACAGACTCATCCGGGCCAACCAACGGAAGCAGGACCGTAAGAGGAGCAGGAAGACAAAACACTGAAGGGGCTGCTGCATTGTCAGGCTGGCAGGGAACGACAGTGAAGCCGGCAACCTCTGCTGGTACCCGGGGGTTAAGACAGAATCCTGTCCGGGGGGCTTATCCATCGGCATTAGCAAAATCGGTAAAAAGGACAGGAAATACCGAGGAGCTTATTTCTCAGGGGTTCGAATTACTCAGGACCGGGCAGTGGCACCTCGCGTTTAACGTATTTCAGGCCATCAAACCGGCGACTCGACAACAAAATGAAAGCAAAATCACCGGCCTTGCCCGGGCACTATATCTCCAGCCCGGAAAGGCTAAAGAGGCACTGGATTTATTAAATCAATTACCGGCTTCTGCCCAGACCGGCACCTTGCTGACAAAGTCCAGGGTTCTGGAAACACTGAAACGTTATCAAGAGGCAGAAGCTCTGCTAAAGCAGATTGTTAAGAAGGAAGCGGGCGATCCGGAAAAAGGCCGGGCCTGCAAGCACCATAATACCAATCTCACGCTGGCCCGTCTCTGGCAGACTATGGGTAAGCTTGATCAAGCCGAACGTCTGCTGATCGCCACGTTCCGGCAGGAATCGGCCAAGACAGATGACCTGGAAGCAGGCAGGGCCTGCAGGCAGCATGAGACCAATCTCACACTGGCCCGTCACTGGCAGATGATGGGCAAGCACGATCATGCCGAACGTCTGCTGATCGCCACGTTCCGGATGGAATCAGCAAAGGCGAGTGATCTGGAAGAAGGCAGGGCCTGCAAGAATCATCAGACGAATCTGGGGCTGGTCCGTCACTGGGAGGTAATGGGCAAACAAGATAGAGCCGAACGTCTGCTGATCGCCACGTTCCGGCAGGAATCGGCAAAGCCGGGTGACCTGGGTGAAGGTAGGGCCTGCAAGAATCATGAGACCAATTTCACGCTGGCCCGTCTCTGGCAGATGATGGGTAAGCATGATAAAGCCGAGCATCTGCTGATTGCCATGTTCCGGCAGGAATCGGCAAAGGCAAATGACCTGGAAGCCGGCAGAGCCTGCAAGAATCATCAGACGAATCTGGAGCTGGCCCGTCACTGGCAGATGATTGGCAAGCTCGATAAATCTGAACGGCTGCTGATCGCCACCTTCAGGCAGGAATCGTCGCAGCCGGGTGACCCGGAAGCAGGCAGGCCCTGCCAGGATCACAAGACGAATCTGGCGCTGGTCCGTCTCTGGGAAATGATGGGGCAGCTTGATAAAGCCGAACGTTTGCTGATCGCCTTGTTCAAACAGGAATCGGTTACCGCAGATGACCTGGAAGCAGGCAAGACCTGCAAACACCTTGAAACGACTCTCACGCTGGCCCGTCTCTGGCAGTTGATGGATAAGCTCGATAAGGCCGAATGTCTGCTGATTGCCACCTTCAGGCAGGAGTCGGCCCAGGTGGGCGACCTGGAAGCAGGCAGGGCCTGCAAACATCATGGGACAAATCTGGCGCTGGCCCGCCTCTGGCAACTGATGGGGAAACTTGATAAAGCCGGACGTCTGCTGGTTGCCATGTTCAGGCAGGAATCAGCGAAAGCGGATGACCTGAAAAAGGGCAGGGCCTGCAAGCACCATGAGACCAATCTGGGGCTGGCTCATCAATGGGAAATGATGGGGCAGTTCGATAAAGCCGAACGGCTGCTGATCGCCACCTTCAGGCAGGAATCCGTGCAGGCGGGGAATCTGGAAGCAGGCAGGGCCTGCAAGCACAATAAGACCAATCTCTCACTGGTCCGTCACTGGGAGATGGTGGGGAAGCTCGATAAAGCCGAACGCCTGCTGATCGCTACGTTCAGGCAGGAGTCTGTGATGGCAGAGGACCTGGAAGCAGGCAGGGCCTGCAAGGACCATGACACCAATCTCACGCTGGTCCGTCTCTGGCAGATTA
This sequence comes from Endozoicomonas sp. SCSIO W0465, assembly GCF_023716865.1. Classification (NCBI taxonomy): domain Bacteria; kingdom Pseudomonadati; phylum Pseudomonadota; class Gammaproteobacteria; order Oceanospirillales; family Endozoicomonadaceae; genus Endozoicomonas; species Endozoicomonas sp. SCSIO W0465. The sequence continues at coordinate 821,547 of NZ_CP092417.1, read as the reverse complement.
TGGGTAAGCACGATAAAGCCGAACGCCTGCTGATCGCTACGTTCAGGCAGGAATCAGTGCTGGCAGGCGATCTGGAAGCAGGCAGAGCCTGCAAGAACCATGAAACCAATCTTACGCTGACCCGTCACTGGGAGATGATGGGTCAGTTCGATAAGGCTGAACGCCTGCTGATCGCCGCGTCCCGGCAGGAATCGGTGAAGACTGCTGGCCCGCAAGCCGACATGGCCTGCAAGCACCATGAAACCAATCTGGGACTGGCCCGCCTCTGGCAGACAATGGGTCAGCTCGATAAAGCCGAACGCCTGCTGATCGCCACGTTCCGGCAGAATTCAGAGAAGCCGGGCGACCTGGAAGACGGCAGAGCCTGCCAGCACCATGAGACGAATCTCACGCTGGCCCGTCACTGGCAGATCATGGGTAAGCACGATCATGCCGAACGTCTGCTGATCGCCACGTTCAGGCAGGAATCGGCGAATGCGAACGACCTGGAAGCAGGCAGGGCCTGCAAGCACCATGAAACGAATCTTACGCTGACTCATCACTGGCGGATAATGGGTAAGGTCGATAAAGCTCAACGTCTGCTGCAACAATGCCTGTCGGATAATACGTTGATTGATGTGCAAAAAGACCCTTACCGGCTGGCATTAAGCATTCTACACTGTAGTACCAATGAATTTGATACTTATGTTGTTGCTATCACTAACCGTGTCGATAAGGCACTTGTCCAGTCAATCCATAAATTCATGATTTATTGCCAGCATGTCGACGAACACGATTCGGCAGAGCGTATATTACTGGATGAAGCATTCAATTTTGTGGAAGAGGCTATGCAACTTCCTTCCTCCAGTGAAAAACGGGCACAATTATTGTCGCAAAAAGGACACATCATGAGAATGCAGAACAAGGCCGAAAGTGAATGGAAATTTTTTTTTCAGCAAGCATCCTGTCTAGACCCTTCAAGAGTATCAAAAGAGAAAACAGAACTCTGGAGGAAAACAGAGCAACGGGCGCTGAAAAAATTAAATATCATTAACTGATACTCATCATGGAACTTAGTCTTTTTTTTTCCTTCTAACCGGCATCCCATTGTTGAATGATCCGGTTGTTTTATTATGGATGCCATTGCCCATTCACCCGTCCCCCAACCCATCCATACTGATGTTGCTGAGAAGTGTCCCATTTGTCTTGAGGAATTCCATGGCCGTGATGTGCTGCCCACTGTCCTCAAAACCCGGTGTGGTCATTGCTTCGATCTGGAGTGTATTTCACAGGATTTTGTTTCACGGCCCGTAGGCACACGACGGTGTGCGTATTGTCGTCAAGACCCGATGCCGTTGGTGAATGAGAATACCGACAAATTTTACCCGGACGAATTTTTCCCTGATCAGTTTTTTTTTGATGCCTGCAGCAATGGGGATCTGGCATTTGTGAGCTCCAGACTGTTAAAGGGGGGCAGCGTCAATGGAGCCATGGACAATAATAATTATGGTTTCACTGCCTTGATGCTGGCAGCCCAGAACGGACAATTAGAGGTCGTAAAGCTTCTGCTTGATAAAGGGGCTGAGGTCCGTGCCGTGAATAAACATGGCTTCACAGCCCTGATGCTGGCAGCCCGGAACGGACAATTGGAGGTCGTAAAGCTGCTGATTGATACAGGAGCTAAGGTCAGTGCCGTGAATAAAGATGGCTGCACTGCCCGGATGTTAGCAGCCCATAACGGTCACGCAGATATTATCGATTTCCTGATTGGCAAGGAGGCTGGAGACAATACTAACCCTGAGACAAATCTCAGGCTGGCCCGCCGCTGGCAGATGATGGGTAAGCCCGATAAAGCCAAACATCTGCTGGTCGCCGCGTTCAGGCGAGCATCGGCAGAGGCGGGAGATCTTGAAGCAGGCAGGGCCTGTCAGCACCATGGGACGAATCTGGCGATGGCCCGTCTCTGGCTAATGGAAGGTAAGCACGATAAAGCCGAACGCCTGCTGATCGCCACATTCCGACAGGAATCGGAGCAGCCGGACGACCTGGAAGAAGACAGGCCCTGCCAGGACCATGAGACGAATCTCACGCTGGCTCGTTTCTGGCAGATGACAGGTAAGCTCGATAAAGCCGAACGTCTGCTGATCGCCACCTTCAGGCAGGAATCGGAGCAGGCGGAGAATCTGGAAGAAGGCAGGCCCCGTCAGAACCATGAGACGAATCTGGCACTGGCCGGTCTCTGGCAAATGATGGGCCAGCACGATAAAGCCGAACGCCTGTTGATCGCCACCTTCAGGCAGGAATCGGTCAATACGAACGACCTGGAAGCAGGCAAGCCCTGCCGACACCATGGGACGAATGTGAGTCTGGCCCGTCTCTGGAGCCGGAGTGGCAAGCTCGATAAAGCCGAACGCCTGCTGATTGCCACGTTCAGAAAGGAATCGACGGTGGTGGGCGACCTGGAAGCAGGCAGGGCCTGCAGGCACCATGAGACGAATTTGGAGCTGGCCCGGCTCTGGCAGATGAAGGGCAAGCTAAATCAAGCCGAACACCTGCTGATCGCTACGTTCAGAACGGAGTCAACGAAGGTAGGCGACCTGGAAGAAGGCAAGGCCTGCAAACATCATGAGACAAATCTTGCGCTGGTCCGTGTCTGGCAGATGATGGGCAAACATGATCGAGCTGAACGCCTGCTGATCGCTACGTTCAGAAAGGAATCAATGAGGCCGGACGACCTGGAAGTGGGCAGAGCCTGTCAGAATCATGAGACGAATCTGGAGCTGGCCCGTCTTTGGCAGATGATGGGCAAGCATGCTCGAGCCGAACGCCTGCTCATCGTTACGTTCAGGAAGGAATCGGCCAGGGCGAGCGACCTGGAAGCAGGCAGGGCCTGCCAGAATCATGAGACGAATCTGGAGATGGCCCGCTTCTGGCAGATGATGGGCAAGCATGATCGAGCCGAACGTCTGCTGATGGCCACGCGCAGCCAGGAGTCGGCTCAAATGGATGCCCCGGAAGCAGAGAGGACTGGCAAGTATCACGAAACCAATCTTTCGCTGGCCCGTCTCTGGCAGACAATGGGTAAGATCGATAACGCCCAACATCTGCTCCAACAATGCCTGTCCGACAGCACGCTGGTCGATGCGCAAAAAGACCGTTACAGGCTGGCATTAGGTATTCTACATTGCGGCTCCAATGAATTTGATACGTATATTAGTGCTATCACCAACGGTGTCGACAGGGCACTTGCCCAGTCAATCCATCAATTCATGATCTATTGCGAACGTGTCGGCGAAAACAGTTTGGACGAGCGTATATTCCTGGATCAAGCCTTTAATTCTGTAGAGGAAGCGATTCAACTCTCTGCTCCCAGAGAAAAGCGGGCACAATTGTTGTCGCAAAAAGCGCACATCATGAGAATGCAGAAAAAGGCCGAAAGCGAATGGCAATCGCTTTTTCAGCAGGCGTCCTGTCTGGACCCTTCAAGAGTATTAAAAGAGAAAACTGAGCCCTGGAGGAAAGCAGAGCAGCAAGCGCTGAAAAATTTAAACATCCCGGGCTCCGCTTGATGATTTGAAAAGTCGTCCAGTAGTCGAATTTATTGAGGGCTGGCAAAAAAGTGACAGGACGCTGATCCGTAGTCACAACACAGAATAAACCATCACGGTTAATCCGTTGTGGGTTGGCAATGAACACAGTACGAACGCTGTTTCACTGTTTTATTGAAGATAGAACCAAACTCGCTAAGGGTTGTCATGTCAAGACATGAACACAACTGCCCACTCCACCATCGGTAAAAACGCCTCCGGGCCGACCTATAGCTCACCTCCCATTGGCGCAAGCAGAGGTTCCAGCTGGGCTGCGGTGGTGTCAGGCTCTGCGGGAGTAACAATGAGGCCGGTCACCTCTGCTGGCACCCGTGGGTTAAGGCAAAATTCTTCCCGGGGTTCTTATCAATCTGCCGTAACAAGAACGGTAAAAACGGCAGGAATCAGCGAAGGCGGGCGACCTGGAAGCAGGCAGGGCCTGCAAGCACCATGAGACCAATCTGGGGCTGGCTCGTCTCTGGCAGATAATGGGCAAGCTTGATAAAGCCGAACACCTGCTGATCGCTACCTTCAGGCAGGAATCGGCCAAGGCGGGTGACCTGGAAGAAGGCAGGGCCTGCGAGAACCATGAGACAAATCTGGGGCTGGCCCGTCTCTGGCAAATGATGGGTAAGCTCGATAAAGCCGAACGCCTGCTGATCGCCACCTTCAGGCAGGAATCGGCGAAACCGGGAGACCTGGAAGCAGGCAGGGCCTGTCAGAACCATGAGACGAATCTCACGCTGGCCCGCCACTGGCAGATAATGGGCAAGCTCGATAAAGCCGAACACCTGCTGATCGCAACGTTCAGGCAGGAATCGGCAAACGTGGACGACCTGGAAGCCGGCAGAGTCTGCAAGCACCATGAGACGAATCTGGGATTGACCCGCCTTTGGCAGATAATGGGTAAGCTCGATAACGCCGAATCCCTGCTGATCGCTACGTTCAGGCAGGAATCGGCAAAGGCCGACGACCTGGAAGCCGGAAGAGCCTGCAAGAATCATGAGACGAATCTGGGGCTAGCCCGTCACTGGCAGGTGATTGGCAAGCTCGATAAATCTGAACGGCTGCTGATCGCCACCTTCAGTCAGGAATCGGCACAAGCAGGAGGCCCGGAAGGAGACAGGGCCAGCAAGCACCATGAGACCAATCTGGGGCTGGCCTGCCTCTGGCAGATGACAGGTAAGGTGGGTAAAGCCCAACGTCTGCTCCTGCAATGCCTGTCTGATAATACGTTGGTCAACACTCAAAAAGACCTTTACCAGCTGGCATTAAGCATTCTGCATTCCGGGACCAATGAATTTGATACGTATATTGGAGACATCACCAATAGTGTCGATAAGACACTTGCCCAGTCAATCCATCGTTTAAAAATTTTTTGCCAACGTATTGTAGAAAACGGTTCGGAAGAGCCTATACTCCTGGATCAAGCCTTCAATTATGTGGAGGAGGCTATGCAACTTCCTTCCTCCATTGAAAAGCGGGCACAACTGTTGTCGCAAAAAGCGCACATTATTAGAATGCAGAAAAAGGCTGAAAGTGAATGGAAACCCCTTTTTCAGCAAGCCTCCTGTTTAGACCCTTCGAGAACATTAAAAGAAAAAACCGAGCCCTGGAGGAAAATAGAGCAGCGGGCGCTGGAACAGTTAAATCTCCCGAGCCGGGTTCCGCTTTACGATATAACAGGGAAAACCGAGTGAGTTGAAAGGATTGTCCTCTGTGCTGTTCAGGTAAAATACCTGTGCAAAGAATAAAACACCTGCAAAATTGATTCGAAGCGTAGCTTTTGAGTTGGGGGTCGCATTTATCCGCTTCCTGTCGATATAAATAATCAGGAAATTGAACGGCTTCCTAAACTCTTCAACTAACTATAAATATAATTTATTTGTCATTCCTATGAATAAAACAACCTTTGAATATATTAATAATCTTGTGGCAACGGGGGAGTATAGGATTAATCAGGCAAGGGGCGTATTGGAAACCAAAGCTGGTCACCCTGTCCTTTGGAATGGTCATTCGATTACGGTATGTGAAAGTGCTCACCACCTGTCGAGTGATGAATTGGATAAAGCAAACAACACGCTGACACAGTTTCGAGCTTTTACGGTTAAGAATGCCAGGCAAGTCGAAGCATGTTCAGGCACAGCTGACAATAACGGTGGTTTGGATAAAGAACGTGTGGCGGCACTGTTTGATCAGTGGGTTGAAGAGTCTGAAGCTTACCTGAAGAAAAACTGTGAAAAGGCCCAGGCTGCCATTGACGGAATTGACCATGAACTGGACGGTTACGATGGGAAATACGGTCAAGAGATTAAGAGAAGAACGTTAGCCTCCAGACGACGATATGATGTTGCCAAACAGCGCTTTGATGCTGATGCTGAGTATCTGTGTCAGGTTAAAGCCAATCAGGCCATCAGGCAGTTGTTCTGGCAACTTGATACTGAGCGATTCAAAAATGAGGGTGAGGTCCTGGCAGCAATTAAAAACGTAGCGGCTGATTATCATAGGGAACAGCAGAACCGGCTCCTGACTGAAGTGGTTCAGTTGAGCGAACTGTTAGTCCGGGAAGCCAGGATGTCGAATAAGGTGTTGGTATTTCCGGGGCGAAGCCTCATTGCCTGCGCGGCTTATATTGAGAAAAAATACCCGGAAATTTCCGTAGTCAAGGTACCGATCAGTAGTGTTGGCCACTTTGACAATCTTTCTCGTGCCGGGCTAACTTCCAATACCTCTGCCATTATAGCCAGGGCGTTGAGTTTGGAAGAAATCATGATGGTCGAGAAAGCGTTGATAGAGGGGCGAGAAATACCGGAACAGGTTATAAACACACTGACCGAGCCTATGTACGAGAAAGGAGATGACTTCAAATATTTGGGCCCGGAGGTTTGGGATATATGCGATGAATATATTGCTAGCTATCTTGACGAGTTCAAGGAGCGTGAATTGATGCTGGTTGATTATGTGGTTTCTGGAGAAGGACTTAAAAACTTTGCCGATATGGTCGCTGCCAGTCGTCGGAGTTTCGATGGTCTTAGTACTCTGGCAGTTTTTGGTAACAGTATTAGTAAAGGTAATAAGCTTCTGGAGGAGTTCAAAACGATAGCAAAAAAGTTCACTCAGGTTGCCGGTTGTTTTGCCGGGCAAAAGTTGTCTGGCGATAGCCCGCTGGTGATGCTGTTAACCGACTCCACGTTTGATGGTTTTTCCCCTTATGGTAAACAGACCATTGAGAATATTATTCGTGGTATCGGGGTTACCGGAAACACGCCAGAGGATTTCGCCGGTTTTGACGAAATTGGCAGTGAAGCAGCAGAACTGGTGCCGTCGGAGAGTTATGGGCAGCCAGAGTGGAGAATTCTGACTGACGATAACCCTCCTGTGGTGAGCGATGAAAGTGATGACATATTCCTTGATTGGTAAACGATCAGAAACTACGTACGACCGCAAAGTCCGCAAGGTCTGCCATTGCGCTGCGGTACTTACCTTCAGGAAGCAAACGCAGGCACCGCTTGGCATTGGCTGAGTATTCCCGGGCTTTAGCAGCCGTGTACTGAAGTGCTCCACAACTGCGAACGGCTTCTACCACGGCTTCAATATTCTCTCTTCCACCCTGCTCAATGGCATCTCTAACGAGAGCCTTCTGAGCGTTGGTACCATGTTTCAGAGTATAGATCAGAGGCAGTGTGGGTTTACCTTCAGCCAGATCATCACCAAGATTTTTGCCCATGCTTTCGGTGTCACCTTGATAGTCCAGCAGGTCATCAATCAGCTGAAAGGCAATGCCGAGGTAATTACCATAGTGAGTCATATCACTTTCCAGTTCCGGGCTGGCTTTGCTCAGCACCGCAGCGGTCTGGCTGGAGGCCCTGAACAACATGGCGGTTTTGCAGCGAATAACTTCCATATAGTCATCTTCAGAGATATCAGCATCATTGATGTTCATCAGCTGCATGACCTCACCCTCGGCAATGACATTAGTGGCATCTGCCAGAATATGCAACAGCTTCAAACTCTCCAGCCCAACCATCATCTGAAATGCGCGGGAATAAAGAAAGTCACCCACCAGAACACTGGGCGCGTTGCCCCATAGCGCATTGGCGGTGTCCCTGCCACGGCGCAGGTCCGACTGATCCACAACATCATCATGGAGCAGGGTCGCTGTGTGCAGGAATTCAATAATGGCCGCCAGTGGGACATGGTTGTAGTCATTGTAACCACAGGCCCGGGCCGTCAGCAGGACCAGCAATGGGCGCAACCGCTTGCCACCGGATTTTATGATGTATTCACCGATTTGGCTGACCAGGGCGACATCAGAGTACAACTGCTCATGAATGCACTCGTTCACTCTGTGGAAATCGTCATGGACTGCGGTCTGAAAAGAGGCTTGTTGTCTGTCCGGCATCTGGCTTATTTGGTGGGACAAAATGGGGCATCGTATTTAGTGCTACTGCAACTGTCAATAGCAGCCTGTGATGAAGGCACGAATACAGAGCCGTTGTGTGGTGTTTGCTTATTCCTGTGCAACTTTCTGTGCAACTTTCTGTGCAACTTCCTGTGCAACAAGCGGCAAGCCTTTTTATCCCTCTCTCCGGGCAGGGGAGGATAAAATGCCAACAGGTCTTGCCAGTGGGGCTGGACTCCCTTAAAATTTGCACCCCTATCTGAGAATCCGGTGCGGTGTGCCGCTTTGTCATGGATCGCTAATGAATGACTGGTTTCAGTTATCCTTCAGCTCATGAGGTGCCGCCCAACCCTGATGGTGCCTGCAAGGCGATAATCGCCCGTTTGGCGTGCAGGAGCCTTCAGCTTCAAATAAGGAGCCTTCAGCTTCAAATAAGGAGCCTTCAGCTTCAAATAAGGAGCCTTCAGCTTCACATAAGGAGCTTTCAGCTTCAAATTAGGAGCCTTCAGGTTTATTAAGAAAGCGTCCAGCTTTATTAATAAGCCTCCAGCTTCACGAGAAGTGGTTTTTAGATAGCTAAAAATTCCCCTGTGCCTTTCCGGGGCAGGTGGATGCCTTTGACAAAGAGGCTCTTAAGGATTTTCGGAGATCAAATCATGTACGCAGTTATCAGAACTGGTGGTAAACAGTACCGCGTTACCGAAGGAGAAATCCTGAAGGTAGAAAAACTGGGCAACGCCGCTGGCGAAAGCGTGGAAATCAACGACGTTCTGCTGATCGCCAATGGCGAAGAGCTGAAAGTCGGTGCTCCCGTGGTTGAAGGTGCCAGGGTTACTGCTGAAGTTGTCAGCCACGGCCGTGGTCCAAAAATCAAGATCATCAAGTTCAAGCGTCGTAAGCATCACCGCAAGCAGATGGGCCATCGTCAGTGGTTCACTGAGCTGAAGATCACCGGAATTGCCGGTTAATAATTGCTGACAGGTTGGTAGCAAACCTGTTGAATACTTCTAAGGGCAGTCCCTGGTGTGGTAGCCGGTGACAGGTCCGGGATAAAAGGAGAGCAAGATGGCTCACAAAAAAGCTGGCGGTAGTACCCGCAACGGTCGCGATTCAGAAAGTAAACGCCTTGGTGTCAAGATCTTTGGCGGCCAGGCTATCCAGGCGGGTGCCATCATCGTTCGTCAGCGTGGAACCAAATTCCACGCTGGTGCTAACGTCGGTATCGGTAAGGATCACACCCTGTTTGCCAAGACCGACGGTAAAGTCGTGTTTGAGGTAAAAGGCCCTAAAAAACGCAAGTATGTCAGCGTAGCTGCTGCATAATGGCGCTTGGGTTGTCAGTGATTATCTGATGATAGCTGTGCGTTCATCAGGCTGACTCCTCCTCTGAAAGCCCCGCTACTGCGGGGCTTTTGCATGTATAGGGAACCATTACAGGGTTAAGCTGTCCAACGATTAACCTGATTCAATGTGCGAATGCATGTAAATACAAAGGAGTGTATCTATTATGGACGGTTTACCAGTTCAGCCCGCCACATATTCAGCTGTTTTGGATTCGAGCCCTTTGCTGGGCAGTTCTATGCCGATTGCTGAATCAGCATCGACTGGGATTAAGCCAGTTTCCCTAAGTTTTACGTACTTCCCCAAAAGCGAGTCAGGATTAAATGCGGTAAAGCTAACAGAAAGGGCTGTATTTCCCAGTGATGTGTTAACCCTTTATTACCCTAAAGGTAAAATTTTTTTTACCGGAAAGGAGTGCCAGCGATCGCTGTCTTACGGGCTGGGAGATATGATTTTTAATGACCAGCCAGAGCATGAAGCCAGATTGCACCGAGCTGAGTATCCAACCACCCAAACAGACTGTATTAACGGGTGGCATTGCCATATTAAAGTTAAAAAGGAAAATATCCCCAACTTTATCGAGGCTCTGTTTCTGAGACACGGTTTAGATTCTGTTAACAGTGATACTCATAAAAATCAGTTTTTACGCTCCATGACTGTTTTAAAGGATGCACCCGGAACAACAGGCTTAAAATTCCCGGATGGCAGTTACTCCCAGAATCAGGAATGCAAGGATATGACTGAAAGCATTCCTCTTGATGACACTGATTTCCAGTTTGTCCACTAAGCAGCATCAATGAACAACCTGACTATTTCCACATAATCGGTTGTTATTGAAAGTTTGTCAGGACATGTATTTCTTAATATCCATGACCAACAACCATACCACTCCAGTGATACTCAGTTGAAAGCGAGTATTTATGTTTTGGTACATTTGTTATTATGCTCAGATGCGTTTTGCCTGGTGCTAATGACTGCATCTGGCTGAATATTTTCTTGAATTGATAGAACGTTTCTGAATGGCTGTTTATCGCAGTTCTTGCTGTGGACAGTCCGAGCAGAATATGGGTGACGTCTGGCTAAGATGTCGATTTCTATCTGGTTCGAACTAAAATCCCTTCAAGTCTATAGATCACTCAATGTCAGGGTTTTCAGGTTTCTCACCGGGAGTCTCCAGCGGCAATTGAATATGTGCCGGTACGTACAGTGGGTGGTTGAGCGATGCATGGTGCTCCCTGTCTGTAGGGATGTAAGAGAGTCAGGCAATGAAGTTTGTAGATGAAGCGACAATCACGGTTCAGGCGGGTAAAGGTGGTAATGGCTGTCTGAGCTTTCGCCGTGAAAAATTTATTGAAAAAGGCGGCCCCGATGGTGGCGACGGTGGTGATGGTGGCAGCATCTATGTGATTGCTGACAATGACCTGAACACCCTTGTGGATTACCGTTACCAGAAACACTATCAGGCGCAGAATGGCGAGCCCGGGCGTGGCCGCAACTGTACCGGTGCCAAAGGTGTGGATATTGAGTTGAAAGTACCGGTAGGTACCACGGTTGTGGATAACGAGACTGAAGAAGTTATCTGTGATCTGACTCATGTTGGTGAGCGTGTTAAGGTCGCCCAGGGTGGCTTTCACGGCCTGGGGAATACCCGCTACAAATCCAGTGTCAACCGGGCGCCGAGACAGACCAGCCCAGGGTCAGAAGGCGAGCGCCGGGATCTTCGCCTTGAGCTTAAGGTGATTGCCGATGTGGGGCTGCTGGGTATGCCCAACGCGGGTAAATCCACATTCATTCGTGCCGTATCCCAGGCTCGTCCAAAGGTGGCTGATTATCCATTCACTACCCTTGTTCCCAATCTTGGTGTGGTAGCGGTAGACCGCCATCGTGGCTTCGTCATTGCTGATATTCCCGGTCTGATCGAGGGCGCTGCTGAAGGCGCTGGTCTTGGTATTCGCTTCCTGAAGCATCTGGCTCGCTGCCGCATCCTGCTGCACCTTGTTGATGTGGCGCCTTATGACAACACCGATCCGGCTGAATCGGCCAGGGCGATCATTCATGAACTGGAGCAGTTCAGTGAAACCCTGGCGAACCGGGATCGCTGGCTGGTACTGAATAAAGTTGATTTGCTACCAGATGATCAGCGTGAAGCTGTCTGCCAGCATATTATCAAGGAGCTGAACTGGACGGGACCTGTTTACCAGACATCCGCTATTTCTGGTATGGGTACCGAGATTCTTTGCCAGAATATCATGAGTTTTATCGAAGAGCGTGCCCTGGAACAAAGTGAGAATGAAGAGCTGGCCAGGCAGGAAGAAGAGCAGCTGAGCAAGATGGAATCTGAGGCTCGCATGCGCATGCGCGAGCTGGCGGAAGAGCGTCGCGCCCGTCGAGCGGCCAAAAAAGCGGCAGATAACGATGACGACGACAATGATGATGATGATCATGATGTCGAGGTGTTCTACGTATGAGCGCACGCAATCGGTTACGGGCAGCCCGGCGCTGGGTTATCAAAATTGGCAGTGCGCTGCTAACCAATGAAGGGCAGGGTCTTGATCTCGATCGAATGGACGCCTGGGTAACTCAGATGTGCCAGCTGCGTGATCAGGGGGCTGAGGTTGTGCTGGTCTCTTCCGGTGCCGTAGCTGCAGGCATGGAAAAGCTGGGCTGGATGGAACGGCCAACGGCACTTCATCAGTTGCAGGCAGCAGCGGCGGTTGGTCAGGCTCGTTTGGTGCAGGCCTGGGAGGTTGGTTTTCAGAAATACGGTGTTCAACCAGCACTGGTGTTGTTGACCCACGATGATCACAGTCATCGCCGACGTTATCTGAATGCCCGAAGCACACTGAAAACCCTGCTGGCAATGGGTGTGGTGCCGGTTATTAATGAAAATGACACCGTGGTTACTGACGAACTTCGTTTTGGTGATAACGACACATTGGCAGCACTGGTGGCAAATCAGGTGGAAGCGGATGTTCTGGTGATTCTGACGGATCAGGATGGCCTGTTTACCGCCGACCCAAGAACCAATCCCGATGCCAGACTGATTCATGAAGTGCGTGCCCGAGAGGAATCTCTGGATGCCATGGCCGGTGGTGGCAGTGGTCGCCTGGGGCGTGGTGGCATGCAGACCAAGTTACGGGCTTCCCGTCAGGCTTCGGCATCCGGCGCAGCTACAGTGATTGTGGGTGGTCGTACGGACAATGTCATTAGCCGGGTTTTTGCCGGTGAAGCACTGGGTACTTTGCTGCTTCCGGATCAGGAGCCGATGGCAGCACGCAAGCAGTGGCTGCAGGGACACCTCAAGACGTCGGGTGAATTGATACTGGATGCGGGAGCTGTTGGTGTACTCAAGACGCAGGGTAAGAGCCTGTTGCCAGTGGGGGTAAAAGCGCTGAGAGGAAACTTCCAGCGTGGCGAAATGGTTACCTGTCTGGATGAAAGTGGTCGTGAAGTGGCCCGTGGTCTGATCAATTATGGTGCCAGCGAAGCACAACGCATTATTGGCAAGCCCAGTCACCAGATCAAGGCACTGTTAGGTTATCAGCGTGAGCCTGAGTTGCTGCACCGGGATAATATGGTGCTCTCATCCTGAAGGAATGGGCGTCATTCATAGTGGAAGAGACTAAACCAGAGCGGAACAACTAAAAACCAATAAGGAATTGTCCCGAAATAATTTCCACATTTTGAACTCAATTTCCGTTCATCCTGAGCTTGTCGACGGGTGATTGGCACAATAAATGAGGCCGGAGTTCACGCCCTTCGACAGCCTCAGGACGAACGTAGTTTTGATATTCAGAAATGTGGATATTATTTCAGGACAGATCCGCTCCTAAAATGCAATTCATCAGCAATTCCCGCTTGGTTGTGCTAAACATTTTATGCCATCTGCGAGATGCTCAAGATCCCATGTGACTCCCCCGGCTTGCCGGGGACCATGCTTATCAAGCACAAAATTCAGGTAAAAGAGTTTGCGATACTCATATCCTTTAACTCGCCACCAGCGCAGAAAAATTAAGGGTTTTAGTTCAGATTGGGAATTGCTATCCGGTCAATAGGGCCAAGAACTGACCATGCTAATTATCAACAGGCGCTGAAAATATCTATAAGAAATGCTCCCCCTCTTTCTGACAGACTGGATTAAATTTCGGATAACCTTTATGCAACCAGTTCAACGATACCAGCGAACAGCAACCATCGGCACAGGACATGAAAGCGAAAAAAACATTCACTCACAACAAAAAATTCCTGGCCATTCGATTATCAAGCATCAAGTTCAAATATCAGCCCCCTGCCCCTCCATGATTACAGCAAGAACCGTTACCCCTGCCAGTTCCGGTTTATACAGTATACAAACTGACATCACACCACCCGTGTTCAAATCAGCACCCATCATGACTGAAAACATTCAGGCATCGACTTCTGCATGCCATGCTTATAAATACAACAATACCGGTATTCCGGTCGAACTGGTCAGAATGCTCATAGAACACACCCAAACTACGGCCTACGTATATCATGGATCTTTCGCCTTACATGCACAGAATTTTGATGTAAAGCCTAACGATATTGATATCCTATGCTCTATGAGTTCCGCAATGGACTTGCTGAGCAGACTAACAAAAGAGCCCGGGCTGCAAGGTCTGATCAGTTCAAAAGTAATACCCGGAATTGAACAACTTGGCATACCGGAACAAATCAGCATCTCCATAGCTGACAAAAACAGTACGGGCAAGACATTAATCATTCAGTTGAATATTATTGATGAAGATAAAATACCGGGCATTAAAACAAAAATATGTACTGCAGAAAAATTCGACCACAGAGGCACAATTTATATTGAAGACCCGGAAGAAAAAGTGCGATTTTTAACAGAGAACAATCAGAAATTCTTGACACAATACCTCCAAGGGGACTATCACAAAAACCTACCCACTACGGTCTCAAGATCACTTCTATTTAACAGTGAGTCATCTGATGAAGCCAGGCAATTCTCGGTAATGATGAGAGCACTCATGGCTGCTCATCAATCGAAGAATGCAATCAATACATTTGAGAAAAACCCTGATCAAGCCATTAAATTTTGCAACCAGGATAGTATGGAGACACTGAAACAAAGCAGAATAGACTTAATAAAATGTCTAAGAGAGCATGTAAAATTCAATGACTTCCTCGCAGCAATTACGGCCAGATTAACCAGCATGCCAAAAAATACCGAGTTTGCACAGAAACTGCTGGAACCCTTCAATCTTGAACACCTTCAGGAAAGTCAGACAAACAAAACCAGAGTGATTATGCAAAATCACCCTGCGCCAGAAGGTTGTGCCGGGTTCCAGCCTGTAGATCCGGGAAATCTTCAACACACTGCCACCAGGATGCCAGACATTGATGTGACAAAACTATCCCCTATGGATAATTCCCGGGATAGAAAGAAAATGGACCCCGATATGAAACTCCTATTTCTAAACCACTTACCTCTTGATCAATCACACAAGAAAGGAAACTCAAATGACTATTTTTTACAAATACAGAGAAATCAACATCTACATAATGATACCAGCATTCCCAACTATGATAAACGACAACAAATTATTACCAGCCTCACAAAGTATATGCATAAAAACAGCACCTATAAAATGATGAAAGATGAAGAAAAAAAGCTACCGGATATGATGAAAACAAATCAATCGAGGGAAGCGGTAAAGAATAGTAAAAAAACCTGCCCTGACCACTGTATTTACTTGTGCATTGCTCCATCTTTACCCTTTACTGCGAATGTCATGATGCGGTTTTCAACAAAATTTCTGCCGGAATATTGCATACCGTCTTTTTCTACCCAATCACTATTGTCTATCAGTCAAAAGCATAAAGTTCTAAAAGATGCATTTGGAGCAGACAATATAAAGGAATTATCAGGCAGCCATTTACAGCCAATCGTGTATGTATTTGAAATATTGGATGACACATTTCATGAAAAAGTGAAGAAATTAGCCAATTCCACTAACGAAAATAAGTCTGAGGTAGAAAGTGATCTTTTGCTTCATAGCAAATTCATTACTCACATAACATTGATCGCTTTACTTCACTTTCAGCGTGATGTTTCTCTGGATAATGCATTTATATTTTCTTCAATCTTTTACTACATGCTAACTCATATTAAAACAAGCAGAACAGTTTATGCCATCACAAAAGCCCCATATTTTGAGCTGGTCAGAGGCCTTCTTACCATGCTGAGTCACGATACCATTAAGGAAGAAATCGCCCCCATCATGCTTGGTATGGTAAAAAGAACAACGACAGAAGAGTCATTACCAGCTTTCAATTTTTCAAGACAAGAGCAACAAAAAGAAAGACTGAGAAAGAAACTCCAAGACAGAAAAGATAAACATAATTCTTATGAAGACATGATTATCAACATGGGAAATCACGTAGCTGCATTACTACAAGAAGAGTTGGTTCACATATTAATATGCAGCTTTAAAAAAATGGATTTAACCCCATATTACCTTGCCACATTTGATACAGTATCCGACTTACCGATATTCAGCCCAAAAATTTCTAAAAACCAGAGAATATATCAGGAGTTTAGAAACCACCTGCTTGGATTAATCCATTTCATGATAGATAACACACAAAAGATGTGCCACTGGAACGCTGATGTCGTTACTTCCAGAAAGTTCATTGAATCGGTAGAAGCATGGCACCCAAGACTGAACCAGTTATTGGCAACATTAGCGGGCTGGCAGCCAGGTCATGGTGAGAAAACCACTTACAACCAATGGCCTTCAATGGCTTTGAATAAACATAAAAATGGAGAACAACCGCTTCCACCTGATTTACTCCCTCTGATCGAAGATTCTATTCAACTGAAAAAAGAAACCATTATTAAAAAACTTGAAGAAGATAAATCAATCAGACAGTTTGAACAGGATGCGGATTGTTGGGCAAAGCAGATAGATGAGTTGAATAAAAAGAAAGTTAAAAAATTAGCTAAACCTTACAAAGAGCAGCAATCAAAGAAATCAACCAGCTTGACGATGACGAAAGAAAGCCCGGAACAAAATAGTGGAAAATCACCAGAACAAAAAGCAGAAGGAACCACCGGCCTGTTCTTCGCTGACAAAGTCGTAAACTACTGTAGAGGCATAGATTTTACCAAAGATTTCGAAACCCTTCAGGCAAAGGTTCCAGAACACATGGATAGAGAACTTGGTTCTGATGGTGACAGGCTATTTCTATACACAGAAATGGCCTTCCAATGCTTTCATGCTAACCGACAAAGAATTGCCATGACAAGCGTAGCCATGAGAGATGCAACCAGCACCTATAAAAAACTCACTTCTGCCTTATCAACACCCAAAAGAGAGTTCACCAATAGAAGACAGTCCACTGAATGGCTTGCCCGTTTCTTTTCCTCCAGTGAGCTCTCTCCTAAAAAGTTGCTGCGGCTCTCGCTGGAGACAACCGTAGAGCGACTGGAGGACACCAGAAAATCACTTGACAATGCTCTGTCACTGTTCCGGCTGGCGGTAGAGCCCGGACTGGAACTTATTCAGGCTATGGAAGAGCCCGATTTTATCTTCCGGGGGAAACTCCCCCTTAAAGAATTGATTTTACACTTCGATATGTGCAGGGATGCCATGAAGTTGCTGACATATGAATTTAGAGAACCACTGAATTACCCAATCATCACACATGAACTTCCCGATTTAAAAAAGAAACTCTTTGAGCAGCTGCGGTTTTATGGGCCAAACAGCTTCAAGAGCATTGCACATATCCATTCAAAAGACCCATCCTATGAGAGTGCAATGGCAGCTCTTAAACAAATGGAAGACGATAAAGAAAAGTATTGTAAATATAATCAATCCGCTGGCAGTACAGAAAAAACAGAGACTGATGAACTGCTGAACAAGTTCATACAAATAGACAATGGTCTGAAATCTTTTTATAGCAAAACGTCAGGTGTTAGTACTGTTTTGTACTGATTAGAGGTGACCACCAGCGAAACCGATGGTCAGTGAGAGGCTTTTGCGGTTGCCTGACACCCGTTATGCAGCCGCAAGCGTACGTATAATGTCTAGT
Organism: Endozoicomonas sp. SCSIO W0465; assembly: GCF_023716865.1. NCBI lineage: Bacteria > Pseudomonadati > Pseudomonadota > Gammaproteobacteria > Oceanospirillales > Endozoicomonadaceae > Endozoicomonas > Endozoicomonas sp. SCSIO W0465. The sequence continues at coordinate 804,159 of NZ_CP092417.1, read as the reverse complement.
GATTAATAGATCACCTAAAGGATTAAAAATGGATAACCGAACGGCGAGCAACTTTACCCTTCCCCTGACCACACAACACAACTCCCTTCAACAAGGCCCGATAGTGGTACAAGATCAACAACAGTATCTGAAACCAGCTCCACAGCTTTTTCCGGCTCGCCCTATCATCCGTCAGGCGCAAGACTTTAGCCTTTCCCCCTCCACTGAAATGGTTGTGGAGAGAGCGGTTACCTCTGCAAGAGCGAACCCTCACCTTACAAACCCTGACTCTACACGATCAGTGAACCCATCTGAGAATCAAAGAGCTTCCGGTACCCAAAAGCAGGATACAGGCCTTCCGGCAGAGCTTGTCAGCGTGGTCATAGAGCTCACCCAAAATCCGGAATACATATTTCATGGGTCAATGGCCCTGCTGATGCAGGAATTTAATGTACTACCTAATGACATTGATCTTTTCTGTACCATGGAGTCTGCAACGAACTTGAAAAAAAGTCTAATGAAGAAGTTCTCTCCCGTAGTCAACACAATTCCGGGTATTGAGCCACTTGCTATTCCTGAACAAATCAACATCAGGCTACACCATGCAAGATATCCAAAGAATCCGTTAAAAATTCAATTAAATATTCTGACTGAGGAGGAAATAAAGGCAATAAAAACCAGAGAATACCTTGCAGCCAAATTTGATCACAGCGGTACTGTCTATATTGAATCCCTGGAAGAAAAAGTAAAAAAATCAACAGACAACAACCATCAATTCACCACGAAGTACCTTCAGGAAGGCTTCCACAAAAACATCCCCACCCCAATCATAAGATCACTTTTATTCAACAATGAATCATCTGATGAAGCCAGACAGTTCTCAGTAATGATCCGGGCTCTTATGGCAGCACATGAATCACTAAAGACATTATGTATTGTTGAACAAAATCCTGACCAGGCAACAGGATTGTGTAGTGCAGAAAGAATAGATGAGCTTAGGCAAAGCAGAGAGGGGTTATTAATATCCCTGAGAAACCAAAATAGATTCAATGAATTTCTTTCAGCCATAAAAGACAGGTCCGCTACAATGCCGGTCACAATGGATTTTGCAAAACAGCTGATTGAGCCAATAAACACTGAACATCCCGAGTTCACACGCAACGCTACAGGGTCACCTTCAATTCAGGTTAGTGAGCTGCTGAGCCTGAAACAGACGACAGACACAGGCATCAGGAAGCACCCAGCTGTACTGGAGTTACTGTATCTCAACAACTTTAAATTAGATAAACCCAAACGTTCCCATCTCTCTAAAGCGCAACTAAGAACCAAGCTTAAAGAATGTAGAGAAAAACTGGATCAGTTTGGTTTAAATGTAAAAACCCCAAATGAAAAAGACTTAAAAAGATTGCTTAACCCAAATTATATTTTAACCAGACCTACAAGCACTGCCGACATTCACTCTTGTAGTCAGCGACTGTTATACTATGCAGCGATCAAGAATCCGGAATTGTTTCAACAGAGGGCCAGACTGATCACCAGTCTTGCAGCTGAATTTTCCAGACAGAAAACCTCCCAAGAGGAGTACGAAATCCTTAAGTCAGGAGTTTTTACATCAGCCGGGAAAAATCTAACGGAAGCACTGGCAACACATGATCAGTGGTATGTTGAAACCATACTCATGTTATTTTTTCCCAATCTAAAACCAAGCATGCACAAAGTTAGTGCTCCATTTCTTCGACCTGCACAAGCTTTATACTGCCGGGCAAATCTATCTAATCATGAAGTCATGAAAAAAGTACCGCAGATATTCAAATCCGAAGAAGTTAACCTGGATGATTTGAGAAATTGTGATGCTCAGATTTTTAAACTACTTGGTGCTATTCATACGCTTCAACTATGCCTGGATAAAAAATTAAACAATATAGTCAGTAACACAGTAGCTTGCCCACCGGACACATTTTCCAAGCGATGCATTAAGGATCATATTCTATTCACGTGTGACCTTGTTCACAAAATAATCCTTCTGCCGTTAGCTATGCACACACCAAACATTGACTCAGAGCTGCTATGGGCCTTGTACAGTTACCTTGGGATAATTTCAACCATGAGAAATCATATTCAATCGTTTCCCAATGAGCACCTCATGCTTACAGAGACTCTATGTTTCGTTCTACAAAGCAACACCATTCAGAATCTACTATCAAAACAAGAAACTGAAACCAGAAAAAACATTAAAACACTACTCTCCGAGACTCTGAAAAAACTGGAATGTACAATACTTTCTACCTTGAAAACACCCTTGCAATCTCAGGATCACCTCAGCATTTTCATGTGCTTACTAAAGACCATCTGTAACCATAAGATGTTCCTGACCGCCCAGGACGGCAACCATAAAGAAAGAATTTCTCAACTGGCAATCATTGTGACACACATGGCAGAGCAATTGCTCAGCCTTGTCAGGCAAGGTGACTTACAAATTACACCTGAATATAGTCAACTGGTCCATCGTATTCATAGCGTATGTACCCCACTTCTTAAAGAAGTTTGTACAAGTGTAGTTCAAGTAAAAATCCCTGAATTGAGTGCGACCAAAGGGTTAATCGAAACGGTCAATTCCCTTTCGGAAGAGTGTCAGAATAAGCTGAATAATATCGAACACATATATCAGAATTATTTAAAGGAGCTGGAAAAAAGTGAAAGGGAGTACAATAAAAAAATACTGAATATCTATCAAGATAAAAAACGGCAGATTGATCAAAAACAAGCGCTAAGAATTGAGAGCCAAAGACATCTACACGATAATATGACAAGAAAAATCACTGAAAAACTGGAGGGTTCAAAGTTTGCTTCAGATTATGCAAAACTGGTTAACACAACGGGAGATATACTGAAACAGCTAGCCATACAGCTTGAATGCTGTGAAGACGAAGTCAGTTTAAACGACATACTCAATAACGCTGATCACCAATTGTCTGTAATTGAAAAATTTCCCGTACTCAGGGTCTGGGCCTATGGTGATCAAGCTTACAGTTTATGGCAGCCACACACTGACCAGTTTAATAGAGCAGGACGGTTTGTTGAACATTTCAAGAACATGAAAGAGTTTTGCACAAAAGCACGTGATGAAGCTATTGCACGGCCAAAGCAGTACGACTCGAAATGGCTGCATAAAAAAAATCCAGAGCAACCTATCAGCTTACAAAACCTCTATTTTCTTACACGCTTATATGACCCTCAGGAAATCCCGAAACTGATAAAACGAGCAGGCTACAGCGTATCCCTTTATGAAAAAGCACTTCAGCAAGCCAGCAATGCCAGTCATCAACTGACTCAGAGTATGATGGTAGATCCTGAAAATTCAGAACATCATCATCAAAAACATCATCTTGAGCAGAGAATAGCTTTTATCATCAATGAAATGAATCAGATCAAGCAGTTTATGGAAGAGCTTCACCCCATACCCGATATGCAGGATTTCCTGAAAACAAGAAAGGAACTTTTCAGAAATCTACAGACACAAACAGCTACAACCACAAAAGATCAGCCCACCAGTGATTCTGAACGAATGCTGCAAGCCCTTTCGGCTAATTGGAAGCCGGATCAATCGGTTTTTGAAGGACAACGCTCTGCAGTACAAAGACTTGATCAGGCCATCGTTGGATTTATCGCGCTTAAAACACTTTTAGAAAAAGACGATTCTCAGGTAACAGCAAAACATAACGAATGTTGCCAATGAGAGAGTGCCCGACTGAAAGAAAGGCATGCCATTTTAACAAGGCGGCAACCCTTATGCCCCGCAAGGATTCTTTGTCAGAGAAGTCTCTGGGCCTCCAGCTCATCAGAAACCCTCAGGAAAGGTTGTAAAGCATTATTTCTAATGAGCAAGAAAAAATGCGCAGCTTTATGACCTGGCTCAGGGCAGTTAACAATAACATTGTGCAAAACTGTTCTATAACAAAGGTGTGTTCTGGCTCCGGGTAGTGATAACCAGCATTTTGCACTGAGTGATTTAACCGCCAATCATTAAAAGAACGACAATGTCTGCTTTCTACTGATTAGCCTCGGTGCTTCAGCTATTTGAACACATCCCCCATTTTATTGGCTCATGTATGGTATGGTTCAAATGACTTCGCTTAAAAAGATTGTCCCCATAGCAATCGTTTTTTTGGTGCTGTTTTGCTTTCCCGAACTGGTATTTCCTGAAGGTTTATTTTCAGTCTTACAACAACGGGTGATGGCTATTTTTATTCTTGCCACTCTGTTGTGGGTCAGTGATGCCGTACCAGCGTTTGCTACCTCCCTCCTGATTATCATGTTGCTGGTTTTGACCGCTTCAAACAGCGCACCTTTTCCTCTCAGGGAGGGTCTTGGGGAGGACATGCTGAACTATGTGACTATTTTTAATAGCCTGGCATCCCCCGTTATTGTTCTTTTCCTGGGAGGATTCTTTATTGCGCTGGCCTGTGCGAAATACAAAGTCGATATCAACCTGGCCCGGGTATTATTAAAGCCTTTTGGCCAAAAGTACGAAATTGTGATGCTGGGCGTGATGATCATTACAGCCATCTTCTCCATGTTCATGAGCAACACCGCGACCAGCGTTATGATGTTGACCATTATGACGCCACTGGTGTCCCGCATGGACAGTCAGGACCCGGGCTGTCGCGCTATGGTTCTGAGCATTCCCATTGCAGCAAACCTCGGTGGTATGGGAACACCGATCGGTACACCACCCAATGCCATTGCATTTCGTTACTTTGTTGGTGAGCATGCATTGTCGTTTGGTGGCTGGATGCTGTTCGCAGTACCCATTACCGTCATTATGATTGCTTTCAGTTGGTGGTTGCTTCAGAAGATGTACCCTGCCAACGGCAGCGATCTGGATGTCCAGATTGATGGTCGTTTTGAAAGGGGCCTGAAGCCCTACATTGTTTATGTCACCATGGCGTTGACCATCCTGCTGTGGATGTTCTCCAGCGTCCACGGCATCAATGCTTATGCCGTCGCTATTATCCCGGTCGCTGTATTCAGTCTGTGTGGTATCGTGGACAAGCATGATTTGAAGCATATCAGCTGGGATGTACTCTGGCTCCTTTCCGGTGGTATTGCCATTGGGACTGCGCTTGCTTCTTCCGGGCTGGCCAAGCTGATTGTCAGCCTGGTGCCATTTGAACAGTTTGGTGCGGTGGCCATCATTCTGGGTATCAGTGTGTTGTGCATGATTATGGCGACGTTTATGTCCCATACGGCCACTGCTAACCTGTTGATGCCCATTGCCGTCTCTATGTCAACATCTGTCGCCAGTATTGACGAGATGGGTGGGCTGGTGGTCATTGGTACTGCGGTTGCCCTGGCGTCTTCTCTGGGTATGGGCCTGCCAATTAGTACTCCTCCAAATGCCCTGGCCCATGCGACCGGTCTGGTGAGTACTAGGAGGCTGTCCGAGAACTAGCTATTGAAAAAACGAAAGCTTCAGCATTTTCTTGGCTGATCAAATATTGACCTAAATTTAGCCTGTTTTGGGGTAAAAATTGCGTTTTTTACCCTTTTGCTTGCCTTTATGCTGCCATTTTAAGCCTTTTTGCTTCTTCAAGACGGATTGATCCCGTTGAAACCGATTTGACAATTTTTTTGAAATTATAAGCACTGCAGACCAGTGAAAATTCTCCAGCCACTTTTTCCTTACCCCGGACACTGAACCCTCTGAATCCTGAGTTCTTGATTTGGCCAAAAGGCGGTTCCGCAATCACCTTGCGACGCTCATAAACCGCTTTGGCCTCTTTGGTTTCCATTTTGCGGTTCATCGCCTGGCGTATGGCTTCGTGGCGGTCTGTGCGAATCACTTTCCCCGGGTCTTTGTTGTCACCACTGCACCTTTTACGTAACGGGCAATCCCGGCAGATATCTTTACTGACGCGGTAGCTTTTGTGTTTTGCTTTGCTAGCCGTGTTATAAATCAGCTTCTCACCGGCAGGGCAGGTAAAGCTGTCGTCTGCTTCATGGTAAATAAAATCCGCTTTGACAAACTTTCTGTCAGAGTCTTCCAGTCCCTCTGTTGCAGGCTTCTCCTGTCGATCCGTAGCCATGTAAGCGTCAATGTTCGCATCATCAAACGCTTGCAGGTTGGGCCCTGAGTAATAGCCATTATCCTCACTCATTTTGCCAATGGACGCGTTATCTGTTGCTTCTGCAATGGCTTCAAGTGCAGGCTTTACTTCCTGCTTGTCATTGGCATGCTGGCTGATGTGCTGGCCAACAATGATACCATTATCGCTGTCGACGCTGATCTGGGCGTTATAACTGTACTGATAGCCACTGCCTTTTTTACCCATGATCCTGGCATCATGATCAGCAAAGCTGATTTGCTTTTTGTCGTCTATCGGCTTATCGGGATTCAGGGCCTGTTCCCGTTCTTCAAGCGCTTTTTTGGCCTCCTGGATTTTCTCTAACCGTTCCTGCTTGAATTGCAAGTCTTCAGGAATGCTGTAGCCAGTCTCCTGCTGATAAGCATCGTCCTCTTCACTGTCACTGGTTTCGGCTTTTTTAATCAGGGCCTCAACTTCAGCCATTAATTCAGCTTCTTTGGCCTTAAGTCGTGCGTAGCTCATGGCCTTATGCTTTGATGAGTCGGCTTTGAATTTGGAACCATCAAGAGCGATGTGGCCCAGCGAGGCCATCTGTAGTTCCCGGGCGAGCAGCACGCTCTGTTTGAAACTGCTTTTAAAAAAGGTGGCCTGGTTTTTACGAAAGTCACTGAGCACCCGGAAATTTGGGCAGTGCTGTTTGGCGATATACATGAAAGCCAAGTCCTGATTGCAGCGCCGTTCAATCTCCCTGGAGCTGAACACACCATGGCTATAGGCATAGATCAGGATCGATATAATCAGTCGTGGGTGGTAGGCATTCTGGCCAAGATGGTGATACTGCTTTTCCACTTCAGAGGTGTCGATATGCTTGAAGATATCTTCAAAAACGAAGCAATCATGATCTGGTGGCAGCAGGTCGAAGATGTTCGATGGAAACATCAGGTGCTGGTCAAAATCAGCAGGGTTATCTTTGAATTTGATTGATGACATCCGTTTCGGCAACAACAAAGTGGGCAGAAGATGCCTGATTATACTTAATCAGGCTATTCTCGGACAGCCTCCTAGGGACTTTATCAAAACAGCCCGGATTCTTAGCCCATTGGGGGTACTGTTAATCTTTGCGGTATTGATGCTGATGACCTGGATGGGCTTCTTTTAAGGGGGAATGTCATTCAGGTATGGGGTGATTTTTGCAGTTAAATCGAGATGACAGGATGACAGCCCCCTGATCGGGGTTGTCAATCGGGGTTGTCAAAAGTGGACAGCCAGGATCAGTAATTGCTCAGATACAGGGCTTGGGTAGGGTAATAGGTTGTCTTGCCAGCCACTCCTGCTCCCATTGAGGGATCTCATTGGCGGGCATGGGCTGGGCAATGAAGAAGCCCTGCGCCTGATCACAATTTAACTCATTCAGCAACTGCCAGCCCTCAAGTGTTTCTACACCCTCTGCAACGGTTTGCATATTAAGCTTGTGGGCCAGGCCGATATTGGCTTCAACAATCGCTTTATGGGTTTTGTCATTGCAGGCATTAGAGACAAATGAGCGATCAATTTTCAGTTCACTGAAAGGAATCCGGTTTAACTGCTGCATGCTCGAATAGCCAGTACCAAAGTCATCAATGGAGAGAGAGAAGCCGTGGAGCTTGAGCCTGGCCAAGGTCTCCAGGGAAAGTGCCGCATTTTGAATCAGGCTGCTTTCTGTAATCTCAAGGATCAGAAGCTCTGGAGGAATACTCAGGTCCCGCATCTTGCGAATCAGCATGTCGGGTAGATCGGTATTGATCAGAATAGCGGCAGAGAGATTTATGCCTACGGCAATATTTCTTTCCTGCTCACGCCAGGTTCGAATCTGCTCCAGTGCCAGGTCGATCATTTTGGTGGTCATTGGGGTGATCAAACCGGAGCTCTCCATCATGGGGATAAAGTGGACGGGGCTGATAACCCCGACGTCCGGATGATGCCAGCGGGTCAGGGCTTCAACAGAGATCATGCGCCCACTTTTCAGCAAGACCTTTGGCTGGTAATAAAGTACGAACTGATTGTCATCAATGGCTTGCTCAAGCACATCTTCATTAAGGATCAGTTCTCTGGAGGTGACGGGGCAGGCTTTATTCTCAGCCTGTTCTGAGCAGTAAAATTCCAGTAATTCCCTGAGGCGGGTGCGGGACATGGGTTTGGTCATATGGCCCAGCACCATCAGCCCATGAGCCTGGGCCATATCTTCCACCATTCGGATTAAAGACGCCTCCATGGCACTGAGAACAATCACGCCCCGGGAAAGCTGTTGCTCTGCGAGGTGGCGGATAAACTGAATACCATCCATGCCCGGCATATCAAGATCACAGATAACGATATCAACGGCACCCCCGCTTTGAAGCAACTTCAGAGCCTCTTCACTGCTCTGTGCAGTAAGCAGTCTGCCAACGTTAAGGCCTGATACCGTTTGCTCTGCGACCATGCGCTGAAAGGGATGGTCTTCCAAAATCAGGATACTGAGAGAGGTTATTCTACTGTCCATGTACTGGCCGGGTGAAAATGAATCAATCATTAAAGTATGGCGTATTGGGCAGTGCTTGTTGTTTTTTTTAGAATGATTGGATGAGTGGAGCCAGGGTAACCGTTATCAGAAAGGTTCGTTCTGATAACGGTTTGAAAAACATCAGTTTCCAGACTTGATTCTGGCCCACTCACGGGTGATATAACGTTTCAGCTTGGATGGCAGCTCTTTGAAAACAAAGAGCTTTTCGATGGTCTCATCGCTTGGGAAGACACCGGGATCTTTAGCGATTTCCGGATCAACGTACGGTTTAGAAGCAGGATTAGGGTTGCTGTAGTTAACGTAGTTGGTCACATCGGCAATCACCTTTGGCTCCATCAGATAGTTCAGCATCTGATGGGCTGCGTCTTTATGAGGCGCATCATTGGGAATTGCCAGCATATCAAACCACATGGCTGCTCCCTCTTTGGGAACAACATAACGGATGTCCAGGCCATTCCCTGCCTCTTTGGCACGATCACGGGCAATCATCGCATCACCGGACCACATCAGGGCTACACAGATATCACCATTGGCCAGGTCAGACAAAGAACGGGAAGAGTGATAGTAAGCGATGTAAGGAGAAATGGCTTTCATCCTGGCAACGGCTTTCTTGTAATCCGCCATGTCCAGACTATCGCCGGGAATGTTGAGGTAAGCCATCACAGAAGGCAGTACTTCACTTGGGGCATCAAGGAACGCCACGCCACATTGTTGCAGCTTCTTCATATTCTCAGGCTCAAGGATCAGAGACCAGCTATCTACCGGGGCATCTTTTCCGAGCGCTTTTTCCACCGCCGCCTTGTTATAGCCAATACCCGTGGTTCCCCAGAGGTAGGGGATGCCGTATGTATTGCCTTCATCAAAGTTCTCTGAGATGGCCTTCATAATGACAGGGTCGAGATGCTTCAGGTTGGGCAGCCTGGACTTATCCAGTGGCTCATAAACACCCGCACGAATCTGCGTCTTGTAAAAATCGTGGGAAGGTGAAACCAGGTCGAAACCACTGCGTCCGGAGAGCAGTTTACCTTCAAGCACCTCATTACTGTCATAAACGTCATAAACGACGTTGATGCCGGTTTTATCGGTAAAATTCTTGATGGTGTCTTCAGCGATGTAATCGCTCCAGTTATAGAAATACAGTTTTTCAGCCGTATTTCCTGAAGAATTATCTGAGGCCTGGAGCTGGGCGGCACAGAGCAGTGCGGCGACGATGAACATTCTCTTAATCAGTTTCATAAACGTGCCGTGAACCTTATACAGGAGAAATCATTGGGAGCGCGATTATATAGCAGTAATATTGTTCTAATCGGGTAAGGGCCGGTCTTTCTCCAGCCCTCCCCACAGCACCCGGCATGCGGGTCCGCACCGGGCGGTTCAACGATGATGGTGAAACCTGATCCATAAGTCTTTCAATGAAACAAGCCCAATTTTCGCGAGGTAACTGTTATTCAGTGCCTGTTGTACCGCATAGGTTTTACTCAGACGGTAATACCCTTTGCTGCTGGCTGCGATCTTGGCGGCGTTAATTTTATCAACGCCTAACCTGACCAGATTCTTAAAACGGGTTTTCGGCTTGCGCCATTGCTTCAGAAAGCAGCAACGGATTCGCCGACGTATCCATTGATCCAGCAGGGGAATTGGTCGGTGATATTCCGATAACCGGAAATACCCCATCCAACCCCGGATATATTGTGCCAATTTGCGTAACCGATGTTGCATTGAGACACCCCAGCGACGACTGGTCAACTTGAGTATCCGGTATTTGAATCGGTCCAGACACTTCTGGGCCCAGCGAACTTTCTTCCCTGTGAAGGTGAAACTCAGGAATTCGCTTTCTGTTGCTTTCACAACTTTACTTTTCCGGGAGTTAATCTTCAGTTTCAATTTGCGTTCAATGAATTGGGTAATGCTGTGCATCACCCGATCCCAGCACGCTGACTTTTGACGAGAATCACAAAATCATCACAGTATCTTGCAAAGCAATGACCCCGATATTCAAGCTCCTTGTCGAGTTCGTCGAGGACCACATTAGACAGCAAGGGTGATAAAGGCCCACCCTGTGGCATGCCAACCCTGGTCGGGTAGACATTGCCCTCAATCATGACACCGGAGCGCAGGTAGCTACCAATCAGTTTCAGAAGGCGTTTGTCGCGGACCTTACGGGAGACCCTCGACATCAAAACGTCGTGATTAACCGTATCAAAGAATTTACTCAGATCAACGTCAACAGCGTAATGAAGCCCCCGGTTGATCAACTGCTTAACCTGACGGACTCCGTCGTGTGCTGACCGTCCCGGTCGGTAGCCGAAGCTGTTTGGAGAGAAACCCGGATCAAAGACAGGGGTCAGCACCTGCACAATGGCCTGCTGTATGACCCTATCCATCACGGTAGGGATTCCCAGCAAACGCTCACCGCCGTCCGGCTTTTCTATAACATGTCGGCGCACGGGTGATGGCTGGTAGGTTCCGTCCAATAAGGCTTGACGCACTGAAGGCCAATGCTGTTTGGCAAAGTCTGGATAAGCTTCAATAGTGACTCCATCAATACCCGGAGCACCCTTGTTGCTTTTGACCTGTTTCCATGCACTTGCCAGATTAGCCGGTTCAAGTACGCAATTTAGTAGATCATGGTTCAAAGCTGGTTAAAGATTCTGTCGCCAAGTACGGTGAGTCGCCGGACGGCTGCATCGCCTTGAGGGAATCAGTCTCCTCTTTGTCGTCGATGTTCGGCCCTTCGCTAACGACTTCCCATCCGTTAATGGCTTCTGTCGTACAGCTACTATGGCCTCTGCTGACTTCTGTCCAATCACCACGCGGAGTTACCTCTGCTGGCGCTATTGGTTGCCATCGGGTTTGCTCGAACAGGATGATGAGACCTGTTCGCCGAGCCTGTTGTAACCAGTGGCTGAGAACTGGGAATTACCAATCGCATGTTGAACAGATCTCCCCGGATAAGGACATGAACTTTCAGTGCACAACCGCCGCATTTACCGTGTCTCACGAACCATAGGGCTTTGTGATCCTTGGCTCACTCGCCCAGAGACTCAGCCTTATATGCGATTTCTGTACGTCGGCTCGCACCTTTGCACTCAGACTGCCTCCGCACAGCCCCTCGCGGGACTGCACTTGCCTTAAGCTAGTGGTTGTCATCAGCAGGCGTCTTTACCGCCAGTCAGATGTAGGTTCTCCCACAGGGGACTTTCACCCCATCAGTTCATGCCCATGCCGGGCGTACCAAGTCTGTAGCAACAGGTTTCGTAGCAGAATTCCGGGGTTACCAACAGAATATCAGGCAAGGTGACCAATTCCTGCGATACTGAGTAGGGTTGTTATTGGTTTGAGACTAAGTTGATGCATGCTTTTCGTTCGATTCTTCTGGCTGTTACCCGACAACACACCTCGGATATGGAGCTACAGCAGGCCTTTCGATTGGCTCTGGATAACCGGGCCACGTTACTGATCGCCCTGTTTGATCAGAGTCTGGAAACTCTGAACCATCTGCAATTCATCCCGCTGGAAAAAAAACTGGAAGACCACCTCAGGCAGCAACTTGCGGATGAGCTTGAACAGCTGAAGGCCATGGCCTGGGAACAGGGTATTGAAGCGGAGACATTAATTGTTCCCGGACGCCCCAGGCAAGCTATCCATAAGGTGATAAAAGCGCATCATATTGACCTGGTCATCAAACTGGCGGATACCAGTGGCGCCCTGACTCGTAAGCAGTTAACCGGCAATGACCTGGCTTTGCTCAGAAAATGCCCGGTTCCGGTTTTGATGATGGCAGATCGGGATCAACTCCCGCAATTTAATAGCAAAATCATGGTGGCCATGGATGCTGGCGACCCGGACTCAGATGCCCATGACCTGAATCGTACGCTCCTGCAGTACGGGGTCTATCTGGCCAGCCAGGAAAAGGCTGAGCTGCATCTGGTCAGTGTCTGGAATGTCCCTCTCGGGAGACGCTCCCTGAAAACATTGTCTGATGAAGAGCTGTATGAATTACAGGAAATAACCCAGCGGCGCTACCACAACAAATTGCAGGAAATCATGCAGGAAGTCGGAGTGACCGAGCAGGATGAACAGCAGTCAGTAACCATTCACTTACTCAGAGGCAACCCTGCAGCCCAAATCCAACAACTGGCCAATGAGTTAAATGTTGATGTGATTGTAATGGGAACGCTTGGCCGCCATAAGGAAGGTATTCTGGTGGGAAATACGGCTGAAAACATCATGAACAGTATCTACTGCTCAATACTGGCAGTGAAACCGGAAGGATTTATCAGTCCACTGGCAAAAGCTGCCAGTAGCTGATCATAAAACCTGAGGTAAGCAGTCAGGGCTTGAGGCCACTCATGTATTCAATAGAAATACTGATCTCTTCATCAGAACAATCCATACAGGTACCTTTGGCAGGCATGCTGCGAATACCGTTGATGGCATTGGAGAGCAGGCTGCTGAATCCACCAGCAGTTTTCTCTGCAGCTTGCCATGCAGCAACATCATCCTTTTTCGGTGCACCTAACAGGCCGGAACCATGGCAGGCCACACAATACTGGCTGTAAATGGCATCACCACTTCTCGGGCCGCTGCTGGAGCTTGCTGCTATCCCGGCAGTACTGGCACACTCTTCACCGGCAAGACACACAGAACCGACGGGAGCAAGACGCTGGCTTATCTCACCGCGAGTAGTTGAATCAAGGTCTGCAGTCGGCTTGGCAAAGACCAGCGACGCAAATAGTCCCCCGACTAGCAGAATCAAAGCACGCATATGAGTTCCCCGTGACACTCGCTTGTCCTCTTAAGGCGATTAATGGCTATCTTGTTTTAGGCGTTACATGAGCTGGTGCTGCCAGAGCTAATAGAAAAAGTAGCTTAAGACTCGTTTATAAGCTTTCGCCTGTGTAGCCGAATTATTTTAGACAATGGGATTATAGATCAATTGCCATTCCTAAAACAGCGGTTTATACGGTGCAGACTTCGGTAATCCTTATGGCTTGCTTTTGTGAAGTACCTTGCCCGGGGTTAGAGCTGTGATACCAGAAAGGCTCCAGTATTTTGTCTGCTGGACTTTGAAAACACTTTGAAAACACTTGAAACTCATACACATCAGGATACTCTTACCGTTTTTCAAAATGGTTGGGTCCTGGCCAGTTCAAGCCGTTCATTTTCGGGAGAGTAAACCATGCCATTCAGTCTGGAGATGAAAGTTCGTGACTATGAGTGCGACCTGCAGGGAATCGTCAACAACGGTGTTTACTTCAACTATCTTGAGCATGCGCGGCATGAGTTTCTGCACGCTCATGACATTGATTTTGCCCGGTTGGCAGCAGAGAAGATTAATCTGGTGGTGTTGAGAAGCGAGCTGGATTACAAAATATCGCTGGTGCCCGGGGATGAGTTTTATGTAGAAGTAGTACCCGTGCGACTTTCCAAACTTAAATTTGGCTTTAGGCAGCAAATCTTCCGTAAACGGGATAACAGGCTGGCTATTGATGCATTGGTCATCGGCACATCGTTGAATGCTAAAGGAAGGCCTTTTCTCTCTGAGGACATTGAACGGGTATTTCCACTTACTGAAAAAGCATAACGACAAAAGACAGGAACGTCAGATCTGACGTTGATGTTGATCTAGCGCCGCCAGTAATGGATAAAACTGACAGCGCACCAAAGGGGGAAGGTACACCCGATTTTTTAGTCAAAAGCGTAACTGTCAAATCCTACTCCCGGATCAAAACCTTCCCTTAGTAACATTTGTCGTTTACCAAGATCCATCAACAGCGTCACCAATGTACCACCATATCCGGTTAACTCATGGTAGCTATAGGGGCGAAGAATCGGGTAGGGCTGCTCATTCTCATTGAGCAGTCGCTGCATGGTGTTCAGGTTTAACCCGGACGTTTGCTGAATTGCCCCCCGCAGTTTTTCCAGTCGGGTCTCTGTGCAGGGACGTGACGATGTGGGCTGCGCCTGCCCGGCTTGCAGATAGTGATTGGTATGAAGATAGACCGACTGCTCCGTTGACTGAAACCAGGGCTGATCAGGTGCCAGCTCTACGGCAATGGATGTATGTTGATCGGCTACTATCACATGGCTGGCTTTGCCTGATCCATATTGATTGATCAGATCTCTGGCCTCCTGCAGGGACTGGCATTCAAGCAGAGCCCTGAGCAGGAAATGCACCGGCAGGCCGGTTAACTTCTGATTGGCAGGCAGAATATTGAGACAAACACCAAGCCCGGCGGAATTCATGCCGATTTTGGCCAGCATTCCCGGCTCGGTCATGGTCAACAGCCGATGCCCCGATTCCAGCTCAATATCGGCCAGTGCTAATTGGCCTTGCAAAGCCCGGGCCCAGTCCCAGTTCTGTCCCAGTAAGCCCTGTTGAGGAAAAGCGATGACTGAACATTCAGTGGGGACGGGGGATGACATGAGTTCACTGCGGCCATTGATGCAATAAATCCAGAATGGTTCAACACCAGACGCTTCCGCTATGGCATCCATTTCAACCCGGTATTCAGGTCTGAATGCCATTAACGGTTGCATCAGCAGGTTCACATGGTTCTGCAGCCTTGCCCTGTCACCTGAGAATTGGGCGCGATAATAATCCAGGGCGGTGTTGATCTCTTCACGCATCAGCTCACCATGAAGGTATCCACGTTCTCTGGCTGATCCTTTTAACTGCAATTTTTTCATCAGCGGTAATCCTGTACTTTGTACTATCTATTGTTGCCCTGCTGACAATGACTTTGGCAAGTGTTTGGCCAAAGTTCTCTGGCGTCCTTTTCCAAGACCAAGCCCTGTTGATAATAGTTCATCAATGCCTGCTCAACATTGGCATCATAATGAACGGTTCAATGACAAGGAGATAAGACTGAAGTCATAATGTTGATAGCTTGTTTTTCTGAATACTAAAAACGGCACATAAAGTGCCGTTTTTAGTTAATCAATTTTCTGACCAGTCAAACATGCTTCACTTCATCAATCTCATACTCAACACCACCGGAAGGCGTGTTAACCACCACCACATCCCCTTCTTCCTTGCCGATCAGGGCCCGGGCAATCGGAGAGTTCACAGAGATCTTGTTCACTTTGATATCCGCTTCATCGTCACCGACAATCTTGTAGGTGACCTCCCGGTCATCATCCAGGTTGATCAGTACAATCGTGGCACCGAACAGCACCTTGCCGGTCTTGGCGATAGAGGTAATATCAATTACCTGGGCATTGGAGAGCTTGGCCTCAATCTCGTTGATGCGACCTTCGGCAAAGCTCTGCTGCTCGCGGGCAGCATGGTATTCAGCGTTTTCCTTAAGGTCTCCGAGCTCCCGCGCTTCGGCAATCGCCGCAGAAATACGAGGACGTTCCACCCCCTTCAAATGAGCCAGTTCCTCACGGAGGGCTTTTTCACCCTCCACCGTCATGGGAATTCTTTTCATCCAACGTTACCTTCGTGTAAATCCTGAAGCCGTCTGACCAATCTTTCTGACCCAAAGGCGATCGAACGTGCAATCGCTTCTGCTCCCGCCATGGTGGTTGTATATAGCACCTTATTGGTCAGTGCAGAGCGACGGATCAGGTAAGAATCGGCAATGGCCTGACGACCTTCAGTAGTGTTGATCATGAAGGCTATATCACCATTGACGATCATGTCCACCAGATGCGGTCTTCCCTGATGCACTTTGTTGATGGTGGTAACCGGCAGACCCGCTTCTTCAATCACTTTCGCAGTGCCGGACGTGGCCAGCAGCTCAAAGCCGATATCCATCAGCAGACGTGCAACCATGGGGACCTCAGGCTTATCGAAGTCACGCACCGTGAGAATCACCTTACCACCGCTGGGCAGCTGCATATTCTCTGCCAGCTGAGCCTTATGGAACGCTTCCGGGAAGGTTGCCCCCACCCCCATCACTTCACCGGTGGATTTCATTTCCGGGCCGAGAATCGGGTCCACACCGGGGAACTTATTGAAGGGGAATACCGCTTCTTTGACACTATAGTATGGAGGAACAATCTCAGTAGTAAAGTTCAGTTCTTCCAGCGTTTTGCCCATCATGACCCGTGCCGCAATCTTGGCCAGAGAGTGGCCGATGCACTTGGACACAAATGGAACGGTTCGGGAAGCCCTTGGGTTCACCTCAATCACGTACACCAGGTCATCCTGAATCGCCAGCTGCACATTCATCAGGCCCACAACACCCAGTTCCAGTGCCATGGCCCGAACCTGCTCACGGATTTCGTCCTGGTGACGACGGTTCAGACTGTAAGGCGGCAGCGAACAACTGGAGTCACCGGAGTGAATACCCGCCTGTTCGATGTGCTGCATGATCGCACCAATAACCACACGCTCACCGTCACAGACCGCATCAACGTCCACTTCTACCGCCCGGTTCAGGAAGGAGTCCAGCAGCACCGGGCTGTCGTTGGATACCTGAACAGCGTCTTTCATATAACGCACCAGCTCATCTTCGCCGGCGACGATTTCCATGGCACGGCCACCCAGTACATAGGACGGTCGAACCACCAGTGGATAACCAATCTCTGCCGCTTTGGCCACCGCTTCCTGTTCACTGCGAACCGTTGCATTAGCAGGCTGCAACAAACCCAGTTTCCGGATCATCTGCTGGAAGCGCTCACGGTCCTCCGCACGGTCAATGGCTTCAGGGCTGGTACCGATAATCGGCACACCTTCGGCTTCCAGGGCACGAGCCAGTTTCAGCGGCGTCTGGCCACCGTACTGAACGATCACACCGGTGGGTTTCTCAACATCGATGATGGCCAGAACGTCTTCCAGGGTTACCGGCTCAAAATAAAGTCGGTCAGAGGTGTCGTAATCGGTAGAAACGGTCTCCGGGTTACAGTTCACCATAATGGTTTCGTAACCGTCTTCCCGCGCCGCCAGTGCCGCATGGACACAGCAGTAGTCAAACTCGATCCCCTGACCGATACGGTTTGGACCACCACCAATCACCATGATCTTGTCACGGCCGGAAGGCTCGGCTTCACACTCTTCGTCATAGGAAGAGTACATGTACGCTGTCGTAGACTGGAATTCCGCTGCACAGGTATCCACCCGCTTGTAGACCGGCCTGACCTGCTGTTCACGACGATAGTTGCGTACCTCGGCTTCGGTAATACCCAGCAGTTCAGCCATACGGGCATCGCTGAAGCCTTTCTGCTTCAGACGGAACAGGCGCTCTTTCGACAGAGAGGCCAGACCTTTGCCATTAACAGCGTCGTTAGCCAGCAACGCTTCTTCATTCACCAGATCCTGAATCTGTACCAGGAACCAGGGATCAATCATGCACTCAGCAAAGATCTCCTCCAGAGTCATACCGGCACGGAAGGCATCTGCAACGTAGTAGATACGGTCAGCTTTTGGCGTCACCAGTTCCCGGCGGATTCGGGTCAGGGCCTCTTCACGCTCCGCATCAGAGCAGGCATCCAGTTTGCTATCAAACATGGAGTTAAAGCCCGTGGCACCGGTTTCCAGGCCGCGCAGTGCTTTCTGCACGGACTCCTGGAATGAACGACCAATGGCCATTACCTCACCCACCGACTTCATCTGAGTGGTCAGACGGTCATCAGCCTGGGGGAACTTTTCAAAGGCAAAGCGAGGAATTTTGGTAACTACGTAATCGATGGATGGCTCAAAAGAGGCTGGAACCACACCACCGGTGATCTCATTGCTCAGCTCATCCAGGGTGTAACCCACCGCCAGCTTGGCCGCCACACGGGCAATCGGGAAACCGGTAGCTTTGGAAGCCAGGGCAGAAGAACGGGATACCCGTGGATTCATCTCAATGACCACCATACGTCCCGTATCCGGACAGATACCGAACTGTACGTTGGAACCACCGGTTTCCACACCAATCTCACGCAGTACCGCGATGGAGGCGTTACGCATGATCTGGTATTCCTTATCAGTCAGCGTCTGGGCTGGCGCGACGGTAATGGAATCACCGGTATGAACCCCCATGGGGTCAAAGTTTTCGATGGAGCAGACAATGATACAGTTGTCATTGCGGTCACGGACCACCTCCATCTCGTACTCTTTCCAGCCAATCAGCGACTCATCAATCAGCAGCTCATTGGTGGGAGAAAGGTCGAGACCACGGAAGCAGATCTCTTCAAACTCTGCCTTGTTGTAGGCAATCCCACCACCAGTGCCGCCCATGGTAAACGACGGACGAATAATACAGGGGAAGCCAACCTGATCCAGAACAGCCCGTGCGTCTTCCATGGTATGGGCAATACCGGAGCGAGGCGTTTCCAGACCGATATTTTTCATGGCCTGGTCAAACAGCTGACGATCTTCCGCTTTGTCGATCGCCTGCTGGTTGGCGCCAATCATGGTCACGCCATACTTTTCCAGCACACCTTTATGGAAAAGATCCAGGGCGCAGTTCAGTGCGGTCTGACCACCCATGGTGGGGAGAATCGCGTCAGGGCGCTCTTTTTCGATAATCTTTTCCACGGTCTCCCAGCGGATCGGCTCAATATAGGTTGAGTCCGCCATGGCCGGGTCGGTCATGATGGTCGCCGGGTTGGAGTTGACCAGGATGACCCGGTACCCCTCTTCCTTCAGCGCTTTACAGGCCTGCGCTCCGGAATAGTCAAACTCACAGGCCTGGCCGATAATAATTGGACCAGCCCCGAGTATCAGAATACTTTCAATATCAGTACGCTTTGGCATCTTGTTCTCACATCAAAACGGGGTTGGTTACTTTGCTGCCTTCAGCATCTCAACAAAACGGTCAAACAGCCCGGCTACATCGTGGGGGCCTGGGCTCGCTTCCGGGTGCCCCTGGAAGCTGAAAGCAGGACGATCGGTTCGCTCGATTCCCTGGAGACTGCCATCAAATAACGACTTGTGGGTTGCTTGCAGGTTATCAGGCAAAGAGTCTTCAGCTACTGCGAAACCGTGGTTCTGGCTGGTGATCATGACCTGTCCGGTCTTGAGATCCTGAACCGGATGGTTGGCACCGTGGTGACCAAACTTCATCTTCTCGGTCCTGGCACCACTGGCCAGGGCCAGCAGCTGGTGACCCAGGCAGATACCAAATACAGGCACTGCGGGAGAGGATGTGTCCAGAATTTCCTTGATGGCGGCAATGGCGTAATTGCAAGGCTCGGGGTCACCCGGGCCGTTAGAGAGGAAAACACCATCCGGATTCAGGGCCAGGACCTCGCTGGCCGGCGTTTTGGCCGGCACAACGGTAAGGCGACAGCCCCGCTGAGCCAGCATGCGCAGAATGTTTCTCTTAACACCAAAATCGTAAGCCACTACGTGGAAAGGCAGATCCGTCACGTCGGCATGACTGTCGGTCTCCAGGCTCCAGACACCTTCTGTCCAGGCGTAAGGCTGGTCAGTGGTCACTTCTTTGGCCAGATCCATACCTTTCAGGCCCGGGAATTCACGAGCCCTGGCCAGTGCCCTGGTTTCGTCAGCTTTACCAAGGGCGTCGCCAGCAATAATACAGCCGTTCTGCGCCCCTTTTTCCCGAAGAATCCGGGTCAGCCTGCGGGTATCAATGCCGGCGATGGCGACAATGTTGCGGGACTTCAGATAGTCATCCAGTGACATTTTGCTGCGCCAGTTGCTGGCCAGCAGTGGCAAGTCCTTGATGACCAGACCTGCCGCATGGATTTGTGGAGATTCTTCGTCTTCCGGAGTAATACCTGTATTACCAATATGGGGATAGGTGAGCGTAACGATTTGGCGGGAATAGGAAGGGTCAGTGAGAATTTCCTGATAACCGGTCATTGCCGTGTTAAAAACCACCTCACCACTGGTTTCACCATCAATACCGATGGCAATTCCCCGGAAAATACTGCCATCTTCCAGAGCTAAAACAGCCGTCTTAGTCAAAGGATCCTCCCGAACTTGAACCTGAGCGTTTTATGCCCGAACGCTATGATGTCCCACAGTTTGCAGACCCAAAAAAAGCGAGATGTTTTAAAAAACCATCTCGCTTTTGATCACGCATTCTGTTGCCAGCACCATAAATTCAATGCAAATTTTTCTCATTTTATCACAGCAACTCGAACTTGTCCATCATTATTTCAGAACAACCATTCAAATCCCATCATCATACACCCATCAAATTTTCCCACTGTGGGCATGAATACCTGAAGCGTAACCAAGGCTTGAACAATGTAATGGGTATTACTTCAGGCCCAGCACATCCTGCATATCGAACAGGCCGGACTTTTTGTCGGCAAGGAAATGGACCGCCCGCAAGGAACCCCGGGCATAGATCACCCGGCTGCTGGCTTTATGGGTGACTTCAATTCGCTCACCTTCACAGGCAAACAGTACGGTATGATCACCAATCACATCACCGGCTCGAACCGTTGCAAAGCCAATGGTTTCACGATCTCTTGGCCCGGTATACCCTTGACGACCGTAAACCGCACACTTCTGCAGGTCACGTCCCATGGTATCTGCCACCACTTCACCCATTTTCAACGCCGTTCCGGAAGGAGAGTCCACCTTGTGGCGATGATGCGCCTCAATGACCTCTATATCTGCATCATCACCCAGCACTTTTGCCGCCATCTCCAGAAGCTTGAATACCAGATTGACCCCGATACTCATATTAGGTGCAAAGATGATGGCCGTATCGTCTGCCGCTTTTGCGAGCTCCGCTTTCTGATCATTGCTCAAACCCGTGGTGCCAATCACAATACCTTTCCCCTGCTGTCGGCACAGTACAACATTCTGCATGGTCAACTCAGGCGTCGTGAAATCGATCAGAACGTCAAAATCGTTGACGGCTGCCGCCAGGTTATCCGTTAATGGCACACCCAGTGCGCCAACACCAACCAAATCCCCCGCATCCACCCCCAACAGGCTATCACCAGGCTGGATAATTGCTGCTCCCAGCTGGCATTGCTGATCAGCAGCAACGGCTTCCACAAGCATTCGCCCCATTCTTCCGGCGGCACCTACAATGGCAACTCTGGTCACGTCACACTCCCTCTGGCATTTTGATCGTTGGCAATAAATCGTCCGTAGTCTATCGAACTCTGAAGCTTAGAAGCATACTTTCTGCACAATTTACTCACTCACTGCCTGAACTTTCTAACTTTTTCAACAATCACCATCCAAAGGTCAACAAGCTTAAGAGTCGCCATCAGAAATTTCTACAGGCTTTCGTTTTGGTATGTCGAGCTGACTAAAGAAGGTTTTTTGTGTTTGCCTGCTTTCACTGACTTCTATTTAGACGGACTGTTCTGCCACCCACAATGGAGCCTGGTCGTTGATGCGATGAGGTAGTGAAGTTAATACTGTTGCCTCTTCTTTTATCACTCTTATCTCATCGCCCTGGGTGTTATCCGATCGCTGTTTCAGGAAGGCTTCCACTTTCGCCTTTCCCGGTAGGCCCTTGCAATGAAACATGGGGGAAATGTTGTTGATCAGTACCCGGTCAAGTGGCTTGTCCTTAACGGCCTCATCAACGCCCTGCCATCCTTTTTTCAGGCAGCCCAACTTGAGAAAGGCTTCCACTCTCGCCTTTTCCGGTAAACCTTTGCCAGAACACATAGAGGAAATGCTGGAGACCAGTGCCCGATCGAGCGGCTTGCCCTTAACAGCCTCATCAATGCCTTGCCACCCCTCTTTCAGGCAGTCCAGCGTCAGGAAAGCTTCCACTTTTTCCTTTTCCGGTAAGCCTTTGCTGGAAGACATAGAGGAAATTTTGGCGACCAGTGCCCGGTCAAGTGGTTTGTCCTTAACAGCCTCATCAATGCCCTGCCATCCTTTTTTCAGACAGCCCAGCTTCAGGAAGGCTTCCAGTTTCAGCTTTTCCGGTAAGCCTTTGCGATGACACATGGAGGAAATGTGGGTGACCATTGCCCGATCAAGCGGCCGGTCCTTAACGGCATCATCAATGCCCCGCCATCCCTCTTTCAGACAGTCCAGCTTCAGGAAGGCTTCCAGTTTCAGTTTTTCCGGAAAGCCTTTGCCATGATACATGGAGGAAATGTGGGTGACCATTGCCCGGTCAAGCGGCCGGTCCTTAACGGCATCATCAATGCCCTGCCATCCCTCTTTCAGACAGCCCAGTTTCAGGAAGGCTTCCACTTTCCTCTTTTCTGGTAAGCCTTTACCACAACACATGGAGGAAATGTGAGTGATCAGTGCCCGGTCGAGTGGCTGGTCCTTAACGGCCTTATCAATGCCCTGCCAACCCTCTTTCAGGCAGCCTAGCCTCAGGAAAGCTTCCACTTTCGCCTTGTCCGGTAAGCCTTTGCTATGACACATGGAGGAAATGCTGGTGATCAGTGCCCGGTCGACCGGCTTGCCCTTAACGGCCTCATCATTGCCCTGCCATCCCTCTTTCAAGCAGCCCAGCTTCAGGAAGGCTTCCAGTTTCTGCTTTTCCGGTAAACCCTTGCCATTACACATGGAGGAAACGTTGGTAACCAGAGCCCGGTCGAGGGGCTGGTCCTTAACAGCCTCATCAATGCCCTGCCATCCCTGTTTCAAGCAGTCCAACTGCAGGAAGGCTTCCACTTTCACCTTTTCCGGTAAGCCTTTGCCATTACACATGGAGGAAATCTTGCTGACCAGTGACCGGTCGAGTGGCTTGTCCCTAACAGCCTCATCAATGCCCCGCCATCCCTCTTTCAGGCAGCCCAGCTTCAGGAAGGCTTCTAACTTCACCTTTTCTGGTAAGCCTTTGCTATTACACATGGAGGCAATCTGCTTTAAAAACGGGCTGGCAGCAATTGATGCTACATCACCATCTTCCATGGCCGTGAACAGGGTTATGCTGCGCTTGGTATACAGCATACTGGTTAAACAGCCAGTGTTGTTCGTTGTTTTGCCAATAGCCGAAAAAAACACATTGGATTTTACAAAATACCCTGAACATACCTGATACTCTGTAACAATATTAAATCGCTCAAGTTTTGAAAAGAGAGTAGGCAGGGGAGGATTACCTCTGTTCATGGATAACTGAATACTCCTCCCCTCAAGCGTTTTCAGTAATGTGCTGGCGCCAGACAATACAGTTTTGACGACTGGGTGACTCAGGTTTGACGTTATTTGCTGTTGATGAGTGGCGGTAAACTTTGCAATGATTTCGCTGTAATCTGGCTCCCGATCAATACTTAACAGCTCAGGTCGCTCTGTCGGATGTCCAGCAGAAAATAAGGAAGAGGAATCTTCACCCGGTTCAATACCCATTGGCTGTGGGTGGATGAAAATCACAGAGTGAGGAGCACGATTATTATGCTTCACCAGTGGTACAGTTGAAGCCCGCTCAGTGGATGTCGATGTGCCAGTCTCTTCGGTATTCACACGTTGCCGGCACCTCCGTTTTTTCGAAGGCCGTTTCGATTCACGCAACTGTGGTCTGAATTCCGCTTGATTTTGCCCGTTTTCCGCATCAGCAGGTTGAACCCTGCGCCCAGAAAAATAGCGCTTTCTGTTATTGCCCAGTAGTGGCTCAGTCGTAGCATTGGAAGCCGGGGAAGTGATCAAAGCAGCTTGATTTGATACAGGGGTTGACATAGGTGAGTACGGATATTTCTACTTAATCGGCCAGATTATGCCTTTATGGCGCATTGATACTGACCAGATAAACCTCCCATAGTTCAATCATAAAGCCGAAAAAGTAAGCTTAAAGCAAACAAGTTCTACAGCTAACAACCGGGAAGGATGTTTGGGCATGATCAACACCGAATTCCAGTTTGTTGATTAAAAAGCCACTGACAATATCGTGCATTTTTTCCGGCTTTGAAAAACAAATTGGCATCAGCAATTGGGATCAAACAAAAGCAAACCGTATTGGCGGGAAAATAGAAGGACAGCTGCTGAATGCAGAAACCTATGAGAATCTGATGGAAGCTGGAGCAGAGAAAAATTTGGCCAGAATCCGAACTGATTCCGTATCTGACCACATACACAAAAGGCCTCCATTAAGGAAGCCTTTGTTTTTACCGCATTTAAAATTAAGTGCCTGGCGATGACCTACTCTCACATGGGGAAACCCCACACTACCATCGGCGATAAGTCATTTCACTGCTGAGTTCGGGATGGGATCAGGTGGTTCTAACTTTCTATGGTCGCCAGGCTTATCTGGTTGTCGGTTAACAGTGAACAGTGAACAGTGAACAGTTGACTGTTATCAGTTATCACTATTAACCAGGAATCCACTATTTAAGCTTTATATTCTTGCACGACACTCTACATGTATGGCTTTAACTGTTCACAGTAAACTGTCTACTGTTTACTGGAGATCGCTTTGGCGTTATATGGTCAAGCCGCACGAGTCATTAGTATTGGTTAGCTCAATGCCTCACAGCACTTACACACCCAACCTATCAACGTCATAGTCTTTAACGGCTCTTCAGGGGCATCTAGTGCCCAGGGAAGTCTCATCTTGAAGGGGGCTTCCCGCTTAGATGCTTTCAGCGGTTATCCCGTCCGAACATAGCTACCGGGCAATGCGTCTGGCGACACAACCCGAACACCAGTGGTCCGTCCACTCCGGTCCTCTCGTACTAGGAGCAGCTCTTCTCAAACTTCCAACGTCCACGGCAGATAGGGACCGAACTGTCTCACGACGTTCTAAACCCAGCTCGCGTACCACTTTAAATGGCGAACAGCCATACCCTTGGGACCGGCTTCAGCCCCAGGATGTGATGAGCCGACATCGAGGTGCCAAACACCGCCGTCGATGTGAACTCTTGGGCGGTATCAGCCTGTTATCCCCGGAGTACCTTTTATCCGTTGAGCGATGGCCCTTCCATGCAGAACCACCGGATCACTAAGACCTACTTTCGTACCTGCTCGAGATGTACCTCTCGCAGTCAAGCGTGCTTGTGCCTTTACACTAACCGTACGATGTCCGACCGTACTTAGCACACCTTCGTGCTCCTCCGTTACTCTTTGGGAGGAGACCGCCCCAGTCAAACTACCCACCACACAATGTCCCCGATCCCGTTTCGGGACCCGGGTTAGAACCTCAATATTGCCAGGGTGGTATTTCAAGGTTGGCTCCACGATGACTGGCGTCACCGCTTCAAAGCCTCCCACCTATCCTACACAAGCAACATCAAGATCCACTGTGAAGCTGTAGTAAAGGTTCACGGGGTCTTTCCGTCTAGCCGCGGATACGCTGCATCTTAACAGCGATTTCAATTTCACTGAGTCTCGGGTGGAGACAGCGTGGCCATCGTTACGCCATTCGTGCAGGTCGGAACTTACCCGACAAGGAATTTCGCTACCTTAGGACCGTTATAGTTACGGCCGCCGTTTACCGGGGCTTCGATCAACCGCTTCTCTTGCGATAACAGCATCAATTAACCTTCCGGCACCGGGCAGGCGTCACACCGTATACGTCCACTTTCGTGTTGGCACAGTGCTGTGTTTTTAATAAACAGTCGCAGCCACCTGGTATCTTCGACCAGCCTCAGCTTACGGAGCAAGTCCGATCACCAAAGCCGGCGCACCTTCTCCCGAAGTTACGGTGCCATTTGCCTAGTTCCTTCACCCGAGTTCTCTCAAGCGCCTTGGTATTCTCTACCTGACCACCTGTGTCGGTTTGGGGTACGGTCCCTTCTGACCTGATGCTTAGAAGTTTTTCCTGGAAGCATGGCATCAATCACTTCAGTTCCGTAGAACCTCGTCATCAATTCTCGGCATTCTCAATTAAGAGAGCGATCCGGATTTGCCTGGATCCCTTGCCTACTATCTTAAACGCAGACAACCAACGCTGCGCTGACCTAGCCTTCTCCGTCACTCCGTCGCAGTCAGAAGGGGTACAGGAATATTGACCTGTTTCCCATCGATTACGTCTTTCGACCTCACCTTAGGGGCCGACTCACCCTGCGCCGATTAGCGTTGCGCAGGAACCCTTGGTCTTCCGGCGGGGGAGCTTCTCACTCCCCTTGTCGTTACTCATGTCAGCATTCGCACTTCTGATACCTCCAGCACACCTCCCGATGCACCTTCAACGGCTTACAGAACGCTCCTCTACCGGTTCAGTAGACAGTTGACAGTAGACGGTGGACGGTTTTGCCTTGAGTCATTGGTGACTTTTGTGCAAATTCGTTAGCATTTTGGCAATTGTCTGGTATTCAGTTTTCAGGTGTTCCCACTGATTTTTCGATGTATCCGAGATCCAGTGAGTATCTGATCCATACTCGCATTTCGTCGGCTGATCCGATGGCCATTAATAAGAACCTTCGAAATTCAGCTTTTGAAATACTCATTTTGCCATAGCCTTCAGCAACATTTGCGCATATGCCTTTACTGGCTCTGCGCATTTGATCAGCAAGCCCACGCACTTGTTCATGCTTTGGAAAGTCAAATGTTAGCTTATGAACTTCAAGTGAAGTCCGATACGCTTTTTTGAAAACTTCCAATTGCTCAAAACCTTGCATGACTTACTCAACAAACTGTGTACTGTCCACTGTCAACTGCCCACTGAACCCCGTAGCTTCGGTGAACAGTTTGAGCCCCGTTAAATCTTCCGCGCGAGCCGACTCGACCAGTGAGCTATTACGCTTTCTTTAAAGGGTGGCTGCTTCTAAGCCAACCTCCTGGCTGTCTGGGCCTTCTCACATCGTTTCCCACTTAACTGTTACTTTGGGACCTTAGCTGACGGTCTGGGTTGTTTCCCTTTCCACGACGGACGTTAGCACCCGCCGTGTGTCTCCCGTGATTGCACTCATCGGTATTCGGAGTTTGCATGGGGTTGGTAAGTCGGGATGACCCCCTAGCCCAAACAGTGCTCTACCCCCGATGGTGAGACACGAGGCGCTACCTAAATAGCTTTCGAGGAGAACCAGCTATCTCCGGGCTTGATTAGCCTTTCACTCCTATCCACAGGTCATCCGCTAGCTTTTCAACGATAGTCGGTTCGGTCCTCCAGTTGATGTTACTCAACCTTCAACCTGCCCATGGATAGATCGCCCGGTTTCGGGTCTACTCCCAGCGACTGTTGTTCCGAAGAACACGCCCTATTAAGACTCGGTTTCCCTACGGCTCCCCTATGCGGTTAACCTTGCCACTGAAAGTAAGTCGCTGACCCATTATACAAAAGGTACGCAGTCATCAGTGGACAGTTGACAGTAGACGGTGAACGGTTCAGGAAGTGCCTGTTTCTGGCTCCCTGTTCCATTCCGACGTTCTATCATCCAGCGACGGTGTTTCAGCCTTGCAGTCAACCGTGCTTTTGCACATTAACTGTCTACTGTCCACTGTCAACTGTCCACCGACTCCCACTGCTTGTACGTACACGGATTCAGGTTCTATTTCACTCCCCTCAACGGGGTTCTTTTCGCCTTTCCCTCACGGTACTGGTTCACTATCGGTCAGTCAGGAGTATTTAGCCTTGGAGGATGGTCCCCCCATGTTCAAACAGGATTTCACGTGTCCCGTCCTACTCGATTTCACAATGATTGGCCTTTCGTGTACGGGGCTATCACCCACTATGGCGACACTTTCCAGAGTCTTCCACTAAACCAAAAATTGCTTAAGGGCTGGTCCCCGTTCGCTCGCCGCTACTGGGGGAATCTCAATTGA
Organism: Endozoicomonas sp. SCSIO W0465; assembly: GCF_023716865.1. NCBI lineage: Bacteria > Pseudomonadati > Pseudomonadota > Gammaproteobacteria > Oceanospirillales > Endozoicomonadaceae > Endozoicomonas > Endozoicomonas sp. SCSIO W0465. The sequence goes on along the minus strand of NZ_CP092417.1, from coordinate 776,015 downwards.
TTTCTTTTCCTCCGGGTACTTAGATGTTTCAGTTCCCCGGGTTCGCCTTCCAAAGCCTATGTATTCAGCTAAGGAATAACGGCTTATGCCGTTGGGTTTCCCCATTCGGAAATTCCTGGATCACAGCTTGTTTATCAGCTCCCCAAGACTTATCGCAGATTACCACGTCCTTCATCGCCTCTGACTGCCAAGGCATCCACCGTGCACGCTTAGTCACTTGACCATATAACCCGAAGCAATCTGTTTCAGGTCCGCTTCCCGCCACCCGCTACCTGCGGCCCGTAAAAGCAATGGTAAATAACTACCTTAACGATCTTCAGTCATCAACTGGTCACTGTTAACTGACCACTGACAACTGAACGCCATACACATTAGCTATTACCTTTCGGTAATTAACTTGAGAGTGTCTCAGCAAGAATTTTCTTTAAAAGACGCACGTCTTTTAAATCAATTCAGCTTAACTTGGATTCCACATTTTTAAAGAACAATGACTTATAAAACTGCGAATGCAGTTTTATTATCAAACAATTCGTGTGAACGCTTATGGACGGCGGTTGGTTAGTATCAATTAAGGAGGTGATCCAGCCCCAGGTTCCCCTAGGGCTACCTTGTTACGACTTCACCCCAGTCATGAATCACTCCGTGGTAACCGCTCTCCCGAAGGTTAAGCTAGCTACTTCTGGAGCAACCCACTCCCATGGTGTGACGGGCGGTGTGTACAAGGCCCGGGAACGTATTCACCGTGACATTCTGATTCACGATTACTAGCGATTCCGACTTCATGGAGTCGAGTTGCAGACTCCAATCCGGACTACGATGCACTTTCTCAGATTAGCTCCACCTCGCGGCTTGGCAACCGTCTGTATGCACCATTGTAGCACGTGTGTAGCCCTGGCCTTAAGGGCCATGATGACTTGACGTCGTCCCCACCTTCCTCCGGTTTGTCACCGGCAGTCTCCCCAGAGTGCCCACCATCACGTGCTGGTAACTGAGGACAAGGGTTGCGCTCGTTGCGGGACTTAACCCAACATCTCACGACACGAGCTGACGACAGCCATGCAGCACCTGTCTCTGCGTTCCCGAAGGCACCAATCTATCTCTAGAAAGTTCGCAGGATGTCAAGGCCAGGTAAGGTTCTTCGCGTTGCTTCGAATTAAACCACATGCTCCACCGCTTGTGCGGGCCCCCGTCAATTCATTTGAGTTTTAACCTTGCGGCCGTACTCCCCAGGCGGTCTACTTATCGCGTTAGCTGCGTTACCAGTCGTACAAGACAACCGACAACTAGTAGACATCGTTTACGGCGTGGACTACCAGGGTATCTAATCCTGTTTGCTCCCCACGCTTTCGTACCTCAGCGTCAGTATCAGGCCAGAGTGTCGCCTTCGCCACTGGTGTTCCTTCCTATATCTACGCATTTCACCGCTACACAGGAAATTCCACACTCCTCTCCCGTACTCTAGCCACCCAGTTTTGGATGCAGTTCCCAGGTTGAGCCCGGGGCTTTCACATCCAACTTAGGTAGCCGCCTACGCACGCTTTACGCCCAGTAATTCCGATTAACGCTCGCACCCTCCGTATTACCGCGGCTGCTGGCACGGAGTTAGCCGGTGCTTCTTCTGTGAGTAACGTCACAGCTCGCGGGTATTAACCGCAAACCTTTCCTCCCCACTGAAAGTGCTTTACAACCCTAGGGCCTTCTTCACACACGCGGCATGGCTGCATCAGGCTTTCGCCCATTGTGCAATATTCCCCACTGCTGCCTCCCGTAGGAGTCTGGGCCGTGTCTCAGTCCCAGTGTGGCTGATCATCCTCTCAGACCAGCTACGGATCGTCGCCTTGGTAGGCCTTTACCCCACCAACCAGCTAATCCGACGCAGGCTCATCTGATAGCGAAAGGTCCGAAGATCCCCTCCTTTCCACCGCTCTTGAAGAGCTAGTGCGTATGCGGTATTAATCCGGATTTCTCCGGGCTATCCCCCACTACCAGGCAGATTCCTACGTGTTACGCACCCGTCCGCCGCTCGTCGGCAAAGAGCAAGCTCTTCCCGCTACCGCTCGACTTGCATGTGTTAGGCCTGCCGCCAGCGTTCAATCTGAGCCATGATCAAACTCTTCAGTTTAAATCGTTTTGTCATTTTATTCCGAAGAACAAAACAACGGCTCAATGTCACAATTAAACGTACATGAATTTACAGGTATGTTCGCTTGATCAATTAAGCATCTTAAAGTGTTCAAAGCCGAAGCTTTGTTACCGATGCCATCGCACAAGCGCCCACACGAATTGTCTGATATCTTGTTAAAGAACCTGATTAAGTCGTTGAGACTTAATCTCTAACCGGCGATGTTGCCGATCAGCGAGGCCGCTATCATACCGAAGCAGCTTTCGTTGTCAAGCTCTCGTTTTTCCGAGGAAGAAAGTAGCTTTCCAACTCACTGACGTTGCCACTCAAGCCCTGTCAGCGGAGGCGCATACTACCGCGCCGGTTTGATTTGTCAACCGGTTGTTTTTCATTCAATCCAAATAACCTGTTTTCAAACCGCACTTCCCAGTCAGCGATGATGATTCATTCCGCTGATCCGTGGGCAACCGTTTCCGGAGTTCCCGTGGAAGAGCAGCGCATTGTACGCAGCTCAGGATAAAAATCAATACACAGCAATTTTGAATTCATAATCAGGTAAGGCGGGGCGATTAGCCCCGTCCTTCCTACAGAACCGTGCGTACGGGCCTCGTACACGGCTCCTGCACTCTTATATCCCTATATCAGGGACGAAAACGCCCGTTTCAACCCTTTCCAGATTGAACAGTTTCAGCTCATCGAACCAGCTGTTCTTCATGGCAAGGTGCACCAACGGACTCGCCGCATTTCTCCATGAACGCATCTTGATGTATTTGAACGGTGGCTTATATCCCAGCTGTTTTAGCCGCCTATGCAGCTTGGCCGGTTTCTTCCACTGTTTCAGCTGTATACATCGAAGTCTGCGCCTGACCCAACTCATGACTCCCTTCAATACACTGCGACAATTGGCTATCTTGAAGTAGTTGGCAAACCCTCTCAGCACCGGGTTCAGTTCCTTGATGATCGTCACCAGATTACTGCCCTTGTTGCGCTTCGTTATCTGCTTTACCCTTGCCTTCAGTTTCTTGAGCTTCTTTTCCTGTATGCGGGTATAGCCGCTGTAGATTTCCACTCCCAGAAATTTCACGCCATCACCACTGTGGGCTATGTGCGTTTTATTCCGGTTCACTGTCAGCTTCAGGTCTTCTTCCAGTACTTTGACCGCCACTTTCAGCGCATTGTCTGCCGCTGACTTTGAGCCACACAGGATCAGTATGTCATCCGCATAGCGCACAATCCGATGATTGCGACGCTTCATCTCCTGATCAAAGGCATCAAGATACACATTACTGATCAGAGGACTGATAACCCCACCCTGTGGGCTGCCTACTTCTGTGGCATCCAGTTGGTCACCAATCATCACACCGCTTTTCAGGAACATCCTGATCAGGTTCAGAATGCTCCCGTCGGCCACTTTCTGTCGGAAGGCTTTGATGATGATCTCATGGTCGAGCCGGTCAAAACACTTCGACAGATCCATATCCACTACCCAGTGCCTGCCATACTCCCGTATGAACATCGTCGCCTTGGTAACGGCTTGCTGGCCACTTCTCTTTGGCCGGTATCCATAGCTGGATGGATGAAAGTCCGGATCAAAGATCGGGGTCAGGATATCCAGTAGAGCCTGCTGGACTATCCGGTCTCTCACTGCGGGAATCCCCAGAAGACGCATTCCGCCGTCTTCCTTCTCAATCTCCACCCGTTTCACCGGCAGTGGTTGATAACGTTTTTCCCTCAGTTCAAGTAACAGCTGCCTGAGATTACCATCCAGATTCAGGGCAAAGTCGCTCAGGCTCTGCCAGTCAATACCAGCCGCGCCATTCGCTCTCTTCACCTTTTTAAACCCGTTGTACAGTGCCTCCATTGAGAGCAGGCGACCATACAGGCTGTAGTAAACTCTCACAACTCACCGTCCCGCGTCGTACAGATGACGTATTCCTTTCTCTGTGGTCAGGTTATTCCCAGACTTTCACCAGCGTTCTAGCTCAAGGCAATCTACCGGCTACCTGTCTGGTACTCCTTTATACAGTTCTGTCAGTCAGCATGGTCGTTCCCGACCCCACCGGCTGAAGATACCAAGCAGCTTGTGCATCCACAAAGTCATTCCTACGCTCTGGACGCTCTTAAAGAATGCTTCACCCCTTCGCAACATCTGCCGCTTTTGACGACAAATGTCCCACAGATACCAGACTGTGATCACTCCGGTTTTGCCCTCCAGACGGTTGCCCGCTTTCACAGGCCGGAGTTTCAACACTACTACGGGCTCATCTGCCACCTCACACCACTGCCACCCTTGAGTTTCCTCTTGCGATAACAGCCCCGATGATTCAGGGATTGATGCCAGGCTTCCCCAGTTACTAAACGGATCCCTGCCAGAAATTCCACCCTCTAACACTTGTCGGGACTGACTGAGTATTGGGCGTCGCGCTATTTCGCACGCTTGCCGCTCCCGACCTGCCGAATCAGGTTCGCTTACGCTGTGTACCTCTGACTTCCTATGGCTTCCTTCAGACGGGGTCGCCCAGACCCTGCCGTTGGCCAGCAACGCCCTTGCCATTTGGATTACCTTCCCCTCAGTCGGGGTGGTTCAGGCTTCTTTCAGCCTGACGGGTTTGCCCGCTTCGCTGGGCAAACAAAAAAGGCTCTTTTCCAATTCCAGACTGCTATGTAACCAGCAAGTTGACTAAGGGCTGAAGAAGACTTTTGCCTCTTCGGCCAATATTATGCAAAAACTCAAAAAAGCCAAGGTAAAGGGGTAAAGCCTCTTGGGATATTCCCCTGTGAGGCCTTAGCCACGAGCGTAGAAGTGACCAAAACCCCTCCATAGTATTAACATGCACCTCGTAAATACCGTCTTTGTCATCATCACGAGCATACTCACCTTTGCCGTGACAGACCGTTTTATGTCTGAAGCCCCAGCTTTCAAGGTCATCATAGATGTTGTATTCATCGGTATAAATCTGGCTCTGTGGGGCTACGTGTTTCTTGATAAATGGTTCGATTGTCGCCTTCTTAACGTTCGACAGCATGTTGATAATGACCTGACCTCCCCTTTGAATCATTCCCAATACCGGCGGTTTGTCTTTTTCAAGAGTCCCACGGCCCGGAGCGCCTTTAAGCCTTCTTTTTCTCGGTGGACGATCCAGATTTTTTTAATGCTTCAGGGTGTCCCTTGTGACCAGCTACAATGTAGACCTCGTCGAATTCAACTTCGCCATCAAGAATCACTTCAGGCTTTCGGTCAACAACACCATTTCGTAAGACTGTGGTCATATGGTGTGCATCACTGACACACAGATCAAGTTCCTGAGCTATCTGGCTGTTGGAGACGTTCAGCCCCATTAAATAGAGACAGGCAATCCAGACTTTGAGTGGTCGGTGGTGTCCTGCGAAAACCGTATTTGTCAGGTCATCGAAGTAGCGCTTACAGGACTTACAGTAATAGTGCTGGCACTCTACCTGCACATTGTCGTGTCCATTCTTTTTGACATTCTCAGAATCACAGTGCGGACAGAGAACAGTGCCATCTGGCCAGCGGTTCTCACGGATCATCTCAAAGCAGGTGTCATTACTGATGATATCTGAGATTCGGCCTATATTCATGGTCAATGCTGGCGATGGCTAATTATATCCACCAAGGATAGTTCAGCAGTTCGGAATTCGAAAAGAGCCACAAAAAAAGCCGCTATTCAGCGGCTTTATTCAGAACGTTTTATCTACTTCAGGCTTCCATAGAACCTTTCAGCTTTTTCATCGCATTCTTTTCCAGCTGACGTATGCGTTCAGCTGAGACTCCATAGGTATCGGCCAGCTCATGCAGTGTTGCTTTTTCTTCTGTCAGCCAGCGTTTTTGCAAGATATCCCGGCTGCGTTCGTCCAGCTGTGCCAGAGCACTTCTCAGCTGGGAAATTGAACTGTCGGACCAGTCGGCATCTTCAAGCAAAGCAGATGGATCTGAGTTATGGTCTTCCAGATAGTAGGCAGGTGCCTGATAAGCAGTATCGCTATCATCATCCGCATAGCCATCGAAAGCGGTATCCTGGCCAGCCATTCGGCCTTCCATTTCACGAACCACTTTAGCCTCAACACCCAGATCTTTGGCTACGGCATCCGCTTCATCATTGGTTAACCAGGACAGACGTTTTTTAGCGCTGCGCAGGTTGAAGAAGAGTTTGCGTTGTGCTTTGGTGGTCGCAACTTTAACAATGCGCCAGTTGCGCAGAATAAATTCGTGTATCTCTGCTTTGACCCAATGCACAGCGAAAGAGACAAGCCTTACCCCAACCTCAGGGTTAAAACGCTTCACCGCTTTCATAAGGCCAACATTGCCTTCCTGAATCAAGTCCGCCAGCGGCAGACCATAGCCGGAATAACTTTTGGCAATGTGAACAACAAAGCGAAGGTGAGACATGACCAGCTGGCGAGCCGCTTCGAGATCATTATGAAAGAAGAGGCGTTCAGCAAGATTTTTTTCCTGTTCAGCAGACAACACAGCAATACTACTAACTGACACAACGTACGCATCAATATTGCGGCCAGGAACTAACATATCGACTGGTTGAAGACTGGTGCCCATACTGACTCCGTCAAGATACCCTCTTAATTGATTGGACTCTATTAAAGTAGCTGAAGTTCAAACTAATACTAATAATAACAACAGTTAGCTCTGTAATCGCTATCGACTTTACAGGACATTTTCTTACTTTACACCGACTAATCCGGTACCAGAACCTGAAAATGTCGATAACAACTGCTTATTGCCCCCAGCACACCAAATGCTATTCCGAAAAGCAGCAATGAGCCTAAAATACTAAAACCGGGGTAGGATAATACCATTTCACTACTATACAGTCCGGCAATTTTCATCATTTCATGACTCAAGACAGACAATAATGAAAAAACTATAACCTGAGCCAGAACAGCACCCATCACGCCATACCAAATCCCCATATAAATGAAGGGCATGGCGATAAAGCCCCGTGTCCCACCCACCATACTGATAATCTTGATTTCATCACGTCGGCTTTCAATACTCAGACGCACGGTATTGCTGATCACCAAAACCACGGTAAGCCCAAGAATACCACCCAGCATGAAAGCGAAGCGTTCAAGCATCGTTAATATGGTCTGAAGCCTCTGCACCCATTGCCGATCCAGACGAACCTGGTCGACTCCGTCCATTCGTTGAAAATAGACTAACGCCTCATCCAACTGTTCAAAGGAAGCCTCATTGACAGGTCGCAGCTCAATCACACCAGGTAATGGGTTAAATCCAAGTTGGGCAATCACATCCTGCAACCCGGCCTGTTGCTGAAAGTCATTCACCCCCTGTTCAGGCGATATGTAGACGACCTCTTTAATGAGAGGGTTCTCACGGTAATCAGCAAGGCGTTGATCAATAGTTTTCTGACTAACCCCGTGATTGAGGTAAATTGAGATTTTAGGATGTCCATCCCAGGTCGCCCCAAGTATCTGCACATTACTCACCAGCACGACAAGTAACACCGGCAGGGAACAACAGCGATCAGCAAACTATTTAACAGACTTGCCACAGGGTTCTTAAGCAGACGATTCAGCGCATCCTTACCCACCTGCCGATGCAGACTAAACAGCGAATGCAGCGTCAGGGTAGCGGCCTCCTGACGGTTAGCCCCCCTTTTGTGAATCTCTTTATGGACAAAACTTCCTGCATACTTTCCAGCAGCTTTTCCCACACCAGCCTTTCCATCCACTGCTCGCTGGCGGCGGCCATCTTGCTGATGCCTGTTGTTCTTATTGAACAGACTCACTGAACCTCCTGGTCTGCAACCAGCCTGCCATGATCCAGAGTCAGGATACGGTGTCGCATTCGAGCCACCAGCGCCAGGTCATGGCTGGCAATCAACACGGTAACCCCCACCTGATTGAAGCTCTCAAACAGCTTCATGATTTCGGTGGACAACTGCGGATCAAGGTTACCGGTCGGTTCGTCCGCCAGCAGCAAAGCCGGACGATTCACTACCGCCCGCGCCAGACCAACACGCTGTTGCTCTCCACCGGACAAGGCAACCGGAAACAATTTTTCCTTGCTTAATAACCCGACCATATCCAGCGCAGCCCGAACCCGACCAGCACAGTCACCGGGAGAATAGCCTGCAATCAGGAGTGGTAAAGCGACATTATCAAAAACGGTACGATCGAATAGCAACTGGTGGTCCTGAAAAACCACACCGATATTGCGTCGGAGATAAGGAATTCGACTATTCTTAAGAGCCCGCAGGTTATGACCTCCCACCCAGATCTGACCTGCACTGACCCTCTCAAGAAGCATGACCAGCTTCATCAGAGTGCTTTTTCCTGCACCAGAGTGGCCTGTCAGAAACGCTATTTCACCCCTTTCCAGGTGAAAACTGATCTGCTCAAGGCCAACATGACCTCCGGGGGTAACGTTTGCTGACACCATCAAAGCGAATCATCCAGCTGTCCTTACTCTATTCTTTCGTGGATGTTACTCATGTCCACAGTATGAGCGGATCAAACCGTCTAATGAATGCCATTTGCCGCTCATTACCTGCTATATCAACCTTCTTGGGAGAACAGTGCTTTAACAAATTCCTTAGCCGAGAACGGTCTCAGGTCATCAATCTGTTCACCCACGCCCAGGAAGCGAATAGGTAGTTTCATCTGTTTGGACAGCGCAAAGATCACCCCCCCCCTTGGCGGTACCATCCAGTTTGGTCAGGGCCATTCCGGTTAGCTGCACCGCTTCATGGAACAGGCGGGCCTGACTCAGGGCATTCTGTCCGGTTCCGGCATCCAGCACCAGCAATACTTCATGAGGAGCATTCAAGTCCAATTTACCCAGAACCCGCTTCACCTTTGTCAACTCCTCCATCAAGTGATCCTTGTTGTGGAGACGACCGGCGGTATCGGCAATCAGGACGTCAATATTGCGTGCTCTTGCTGCTTCGAAGGCATCAAAAATAACAGAAGCGCTGTCAGCGCCGGTATGCTGGGCAACCACCGGAATTTCATTCCGTTCACCCCAAACCTGCAGCTGCTCAACCGCCGCAGCACGGAAGGTATCGCCGGCGGCAAGCATAACCTTACGCCCTTCAGACTGAAATTTATGGGCCAGTTTGCCTATAGTGGTGGTTTTACCCACACCGTTAACGCCCACCACCAGGATCACAAAAGGTGTGTCCTGCTTCGGGATGACCAGTGGTTGATCAGCAGGCTCAAGAATATCAGCAAGCTCGGATTGCAGCGCAACCATCAGGGCATCCGCATCATCCAGCTCTTGGTACTTAACTTTCCGGGTCAGTTTTTCAATAATGTCAGTGGTGGCTTCAACCCCCACATCGGCAACCAGCAACTGAGTTTCCAGTTCATCCAGAAGATCATCATCAATCTCCTTTTTACCAATGAACAGTTCTGCAATGCCTTCGACCAGAACGTTACGGGTTTTGCTCAACCCTTGACGCATCCGGGCAAAGAAGCCACCTTTGGCTTCAGGCTTGCTCTCTGGCTCAACAGGCACTTTATCTGGCTCAGCAGCCCGGGGAATTTCAGCTGCAGCAACCAACGGAGCTTCTTTTTCAGATGCTTCAGATGCATTGTGGACGAGTTCATCCAGAGACGCTTGATAGACAGGCTTATCTTCAGGGCACTGAACGACCTCAGGTAAATCGTCAACAACACCAGCTGAAGATTCAGCAGCCGACTCTGGAGTAACACCGGGGGTTTCTACAGAAGATACAACGTCTTCTGCTGCTTCAGGCTCCGTTTTTGACACCACCTGCTCTTCAGAAACTTCATTCCGGGTGTGTCGACCCCAGGGCCAAAAACGGCGTTTGGCTTTTTTCTCATCGTCTTTGCGCGAACCGAACATAGACTACTTCAATAACCTTGGTGGGAGCGCCTGATGAATATCAGATTGTCGTATATATAAAGCCTGTCCGGAGCGGTTTCCGTAAAAGCCAATAAAAAAGCAATGACAATCAATCATGCAAGCTATGGATAATCGCTTATCCTATCTTAATTCAGACTGTCACGAAACGAACTTTCTTCGGGTAAATAGCCATGATCTCATAAACCCGAATGTAACTGTTCAGCACCCCCACATAAATCTGGAATTTTCTGATTTTTATACCATCCTCTTAAGCACCATTTTTCCACAATATTCGCCAGCATGATTCCAGAACTACCCGCAACTATGTCGGCTGAGATTCTCTTGAAAGAGAATGCAGAGCTGCGGATGAGAGTTGCCTGTCTGGAAGAGCGATGTCGAGAATTGGAAGAAAAGGTTGGCAAGAACAGTCAAAACAGCAGCAAGCCGCCATCGTCTGATGGTTATCAAAAACCTTGTAAAAACAGTAATTCTCCAGATCATTCTGACGACCTTTCCGCAGATAAAGGTACCGATCCATCGGATGAAAAACCCAATCCTAAAAGTCTGAGACAGTCTTCTGGTAATAAAGCCGGTGGAAAGAAAGGGCATCAGGGCACTTGTCTTAAACAGGTCGATATCCCTGACTATATTGAGTACCTTCCGGTTAAAGAATGCAATAAATGTCAGGCGTCTCTTCTTGATAGTGAGCCGGTCAAATATATTGAACGACAGGTGTTTGAACCAGGGAGACCGGGTGAATTTGAAGTAACGGCCCATAGAGCTGAAGTAAAAATCTGCACTTGTGGTTGTCGGAATCAGGCTGAATTCCCGGAAGGTGTTACCGCTGCCGCACAATATGGCTCAGCCACACAGGCTATGGCCGTCTATCTTAACCAATACCATTTCCTGCCTTTTAAGCGCGTGTCAGAGTATTTTAATACTCTCTATAAAATGAGTGTAAGTGCAGGCACTGTCGCCAATTTTGTGGCCAGAACCTATGAAAATCTGGCTTCTACTGAAGAGGTTATTCGTGACGCCTTGCGGGAATCGTCTGTTGCCGGAGCCGATGAAACGGGTATGCGGGCCGAGGGCTCTTTGCACTGGCTACACGTTATGCGGGATGAACAATGGACGCTCTACTACTTGTCTGAAAAGCGAGGTCGTGAGGCCATGGACACGATGGGCATACTGCTAACATTTGCAGGCGTTCTGGTTCATGATCATTGGAAATCCTATTTTGCATATGCGGCAACTCACGTACTTTGCAATGCCCATCACCTGAGGGAGCTTTTGGGTGTTGTTGATAGGGACAGCAATCAACTGGCGTTGCGATTGATGAAGCTACTGAGGCTTTCCTGGCATTACTGCAAGGGCTTTAAGACCATAGGTATGCTACAGATGCCAAGTGTTGTCTGTGAACGAATCGAGAAGATTTATGACCGGTTGCTTCAGCGGGCTCTAATGAAAGAAGTCGTCTATATGGAGAAGCAACGAGAGGAGCTTAAGCGCAAGAAAGTCAAGAATACTAAAGCTTACAATCTCTTCAAACGACTCACTGAGTTCAAGGCTGAGACACTGCGCTTCATGTCAGATTTTACCATTCCCTTCGATAACAATGGCAGTGAGCGGGATGTTCGAATGGCCAAGTTAAAGCAGAAAATCTCAGGCTGCTTCAGGAGTGCAGACGGTGGTTCTATGTTTGCACGGATTCGCAGCTATTTGTCGTCTGCCAGAAAACAGGGAATGGACATATATCAATCACTTCATAGAGCTGTTCGGAATTACTGTAATATGCCTTTGCTCAGTGCTGAATAGTTACAAATCTTTCATCGATAACCCAGCAATACTTCTGAACTTCATCGGCATACGAATATCTGATAGAAACATTCGCACGGCTGCGCTTTTCAACCCGTCCGTCACCCTGCCTTCAACACAGCCAACATCGTAGTTCAGGTGGGTACCTGTTGAGGCTTCCCGCTGGTTTCCGGAGTCAATATCCGGTCTTTGGCCATTCACTAAATTTTGATATGAGGAATTAACGCATCCAACGTCCATTATATACACCTGCAATAGTTGATTATTTTTTTGTTCAGACTCATTGAGACAAAAAATTAGTACAAAAGTTTCAAATAATAATCTCCAAGGCACGCATACAGGCGTTTGTCCCACAAACCAACCGAATTCCCCATGATTTATTGACCAATTGTCAGTATGATTTCCGACCTTTTCATTCCACCAACGGAGCCGATTGATGCCCGGCAAAGCCAGACACTCAAAACCTCACCCACATAATGGTTCAACACCTACCCCTGGTGGTCAGCTGCGGATTATTGCGGGCGAGTGGCGAAGCCGTAAATTACCCGTGGCCAATGTGCCAGGCTTGCGCCCCACATCTGACCGGATACGAGAAACAGTGTTTAACTGGCTGACCGTGTTTACGCCAGGAGCCAGGGTTCTGGATGTATTCAGTGGCACCGGTGCGCTGTCGATAGAAGCACTTTCCCGGGGCGCCTCATCAGCAACGCTGCTGGAGAAAAGCCCGGTTGCGGCAAGCACCTTGAAGAATAACCTCGCACTGTTAAACGCTGAGGGTGCCAAGGTGGTTGAGACTGATAGTCTCAGCTGGTTAAACCAACCGGCTGAAACCGGTTTTGACCTGATTTTCCTGGACCCACCTTTTCGGATGAATCTGCTGGAACCTGCATGCCATCTGCTTGAAAGCAATGGCTACCTGAATGAGCACAGCCGCATTTATATTGAGGTAGAAAAAGAACTTAACCCTTTACCCATCCCCAAAAACTGGCAGCTGGAGAAAAGCAAGACTGCCGGGCAAGTAAGCTTCAGCCTCTGGTCTCGCATTAAAAAACAAAAATAACCAACGTCTTACATATGGACTTGCCGAAATGATGTCAGTAATCTGTGCACGGCTGATCTTTATCAAATAAACAGTACGTCTGAACCCTGTATTATCCACTGGCCTACCATTCAGGATGCCGTGGGCCGGATGTCTCTTTTACGACTGTTCAGTACAATTTTTAGTACAAGAGCGTACAAAAAGCTTCCACAAAAAATGGCTCATGGCGATTTGGACGTATTGCTAATCCAAGAACCAATCTGACAACTCTAAGGAGCAGTTCCCCATGAAACAACCCGTACGAATTGCGGTCACAGGTGCAGCTGGCAACATCAGCTACTCTCTGCTGTTCAAAATCGCGGCCGGTGAAATGCTGGGGCCTGATCAGCCTGTGATCCTGCAACTGGTTGAAATCCCACAGGCTATGGACAAACTTCGTGGCGTTGCCATGGAGCTGGAAGACTGCGCCTTCCCACTGGTTCACAGTATCAGCCTGCACGACAATCCGTTTGATGGTTTCCGTGGCATTCATTACGCCATGCTGGTCGGTGCCCGGCCCCGTTCCAAAGGCATGGAGCGCGCCGACCTGCTGGAAGCCAATGCGGTTATCTTTGCCGAACAGGGCAAGGCTCTGAACGACGTGGCTAACCGTGATGTTAAAGCTCTGGTGGTGGGTAACCCGGCAAACACCAACTGCCTGATTCTGTCCCGCAATGCGCCAGACCTGGCGCCATCCCAGTTCTGTGCCATGACCCGTCTGGACCACAACCGTGCACAGGGTATTCTGGGCAACAAGCTGGGTGTAAACCCTGCCGATATCGAAGGTGTCTGCGTGTGGGGCAACCACTCACCAACCATGTACCCTGATCTGCACCACGCCCAGGTACTGGGTGATGAAGCCGCCATCGATATGATCGATGAACAATGGTACAAGGAAGAATACACACCCCGTATCCAGAAGCGTGGCGCTGAAATCATCGAGTGGCGTGGCCTCTCCAGCGCCGCCTCCGCCGCACAGGCCGCCCTTGACCATATGCGTGACTGGGCCCTGGGCAGTGATGGCCGCATCGTGTCCATGGGTATTATTTCCGATGGTAGCTACGGTGTTGCCAAGGGCATCTACTACTCTTTCCCTGTCGTTTGTGAATTTGGTAGCTACCAGATTGTTCAAAACCTTCACATTAACGACTACGGTCAGCAAATGATGAAGAAAACCGAACAGGAGCTGTTAGAAGAAAAGGCAGCTGTAGATCACCTGCTGCCTAAAGAAACTGCTGCCTCCCGCGAAGAGCTGAGAACGTCCGGCCGCAGCGGTCAAACTGAGTTTGATGCTGGTATTGATATCAACGAGGTTTATTATCAGGCAAATCGTATTTGCTAATTCACAGGGCATCTTGATGATGCTGCTAGTAAAAAGGTTCGCTTGCGAACCTTTTTCTATTTCCGGGAAGCTGGCCGGGAATAGCGCCCGTAGCCACCACTCGCTCTATCGAACCATGCAGTAGTCCGGCATAATATTCACTCCTGACTTGCATTAACAGCCTGCCCAGCCGATTCTCTCCGGTTCTGCGCCTGCCCAACCCCCAGTATTCGTCGTAGGGACTCTTCTCATAGAGGAAACAAGTCTGCGAGCGTTCCAGGGTTTCACAAAACTCAGGGCAGCTCTCAACCTTTGCCCGCAGAGCTTTGAGCATAACCTTATCCTTTATTGAATCCCATTCCTCACTGCCAAATCGAAGGTCAGCAGAGCTGTTTTGCACTGCAGCACGAGCCACTTGCTTGGCTGACTCTGGTTTTTTTGCTGCCCGGATTTTTTCCCACCCTGAGGATTGATAATGAAATTTGCACGCCTGAAAATAATGTTCAACTGACCGCCACTCAAGCCCATCAATAGTTAAACGTGCTGTTGTCGAACACCAGAAATTTGAGAGCTCGCCCCATTGCTCATTTACCCGAAAAAATCCACAGAATTCTTTATCTTTTTTATTCTTTGCTTTTCGTTTTTCATTCGTGTCTTCATGGAGAAAATAATCATAATGTGGGTGAAGATAATGGGTGACAAAATCTGTAAACACCGGCTTCTCCCGGGCATCCATATGGATTACCGGTTCGACCCAGATGATCTTGGCAAAACCACTACTCGAATCCCCGATCCCATCAACCTCTTGCATTTTTATCCGCTGATCAGAAAGTATCTCCCGAATAATCGATTTATAGATGCTCGACTGACGTTGATTATCGTGTAAATCCGTCAGCTGCCTGGTGAAAATTATATGGCTGATCTTTTCTAATCGGGCATTCTCCAACACGCTTGCCAGTTCCTTTTTACACTGGTTTTGCCAGCTCTCTGCCTCCATGTCCTCTGTTGCATCACTGCCGGTTGATGCTTCGACCTCTCTGACATGATCCTTTGCCAGCAACAGCGTCCTTTGCTTTACCGGAACGCCACTTACCTTGGCCTCTACATCAGCTTGGTTTACTTTTAGAGTATCTACAGCACTTACCCTTATCTCTTTTCCTGAACCATTTCTGGCCAATATACGGTTGGATTGAAATTCCTGGTTTTCAGGCCATCCACAGGATGGCGTGAATGTTGCCAGAGTACATATCCCAATTGAGCAACTCTGGCCAGGTCCATCAGCAACAAACGAAGGGTCACTGTATAAGAAATATGCAGCCGTGGGGGCACCACCAATGGTGTACCACTCCTCCAGCTCAGGAACTGATGGTGTAGACTGCATTGGATCAATACACGATCTACCGACAGCAGAAGTAATGGTTTTTGTATGAAGAGCGGAATGTCCGCTAACGCTCGCCATTTGCCGTTGCTTCTGATCAGGCGGCAAGCCTCCTGGAGCGATTGTTACTCTTCTATCGCCAGCCATCCCTGTCACCGGTTGTTGTTGCGCCTGAAGCGGAGAGAACCCACAGGCTTGACTGAACAATAAGTCATCACGTACTGCATTCGACACAAACTGCTCCTTGAAGTTATTGGAAATTGTTTGTACCAATGTAGTTCACTTACTGGTCATTCAAGTTTTTTTTCAGCTACGGAGTCATTTTTTCTTTATGAATTCACGTACACTCTCTGAGAAGATAACCCGATCAATAGCGGACTTATCAAGGAAATAATTATGACAATAATTGAAACCATCGACTCAGAACAAAATCTGGCAGTCCGTCCAGCCACACTCCCCTTGCCGGATCTTCTGTCCCTTCAGCGCCAGGCTTTTCTGAAAGACCCTAACCCCGGCTACCAGGAAAGGGTAGCCCGACTGAAATCCCTTGAGACAGCATTACTGAATCATAAAGATGCTTTGCTGTCAGCTTTAGATGAGGATTTTGGTGGCCGGGCCAGCAGCGAGTCTTTACTTACTGAATTCATGCCGAACCTGGGCAATATTCATTACACGCTCAAGCGACTCAAACAGTGGATGAAACCCAGCAAGCGAAAGCTGAGCCCTCAGCTACTGCCTGCCTCGGCAAAAGTGGTTTACCAACCATTGGGCGTGGTCGGTATTGTGGTGCCCTTTAATTACCCACTGTTCCTTTCATTGGGACCATTGCTGACCACTCTTGCCGCAGGCAACCGGGCGATGATCAAGATGTCGGAGTTCACACCAAAAACCTCGGAACGGGTTGCCCAAATGATTGAGCAAGCATTCCCCAGGGATCTGGTCACCGTCGTTTGCGGTGATGCACAAGTGGCAACCGAGTTTACCAGCCTGCCCTTTGACCATATTATTTTCACCGGTTCTACTGCTGTCGGTCATCATGTCATGCGAGCCGCAGCAAATAACCTGACCCCGGTAACACTGGAGCTTGGCGGTAAATCACCCGTTATTGTCGATAACGATTTTCCGATACAGGAAGCGGCTGAAAGAATCTGCTATGCAAAAGCCCTGAACGCTGGTCAGACTTGCGTAGCACCGGACTATGTACTGGTAAAAAATGACCAAAAGGCAGCCTTTATTGAGCACTACCTGAAAGCCTTTCGCAAAATGTACCCAAAGGTCAACGGCAACCATGATTACACCGCCATCATCAATGACCGCCACCACCAGCGTTTACTGAAATTGCTTGACGATGCCAAAGCTCAGGGCGCAATCATCCATAATCCGGGCAATGAAGACATTGACGACGGTAGCCGTCGAATACCGATCCACCTGATCGAAAACCCATCCGATGGCATGGGCATTATGCAGGAAGAAATTTTTGGTCCTCTGCTACCCATCATTGGCATCGATAGCCTTGACCAAGCCATTCAGTTTGTTCAGCAGCGACCCAGGCCTCTGGCGCTCTATTACTTCGGCTCTGATCCGAAAAATCAGGAAACCGTATTGGCACAAACCCACTCTGGCGGTGTATGCATTAATGAGTGTCTGTTCCACGTCGCTGTTGAAGATATGCCTTTTGGTGGCATTGGCCCATCAGGTATGGGGCACTACCATGGTTACGAAGGTTTCCAGACATTTTCCAAAGCAAAGGCAGTACTAACTAAAGGCAAGTTTAATAGTGCCAAATTGATCTTTCCTCCCTATGGTGGCTGGCTGCAGAAAAAAGTGCTGGCGTTTCTTTCTGGCAACAAATAATTCTAACCATTAACATCTGGCTGCCAAACCGGGAGCCAGAAGCTTCATCAGACAGGTAGTCATCCCGCTCCTATCCCGGTATCGGGCACAAAGCAAGAAAGCGTCTGATTACCCAGCCATTTGAACCCTTCTGACTATTTCGTTAACATGCCCTTTTACTAGAAAAAGGTCACCATAGTCGCAGATCAGCGGACTGCTTCACCGGGAGTCTGTCCAACAAATTACAAGACAGTTTTCTGATGAAATGCAGAATTCCTGCTGTTTATTGTCACCCTGACCTGTTGCTGGATTTGTGGCCGGAGAGTCATTTTTAATGATCAAGGTAATCTATCCTGGTACGTTTGACCCTATCACTAAGGGCCATATGGATCTTGTTGAAAGAGCGGCCAGGCTATTTGATACAATCGTTATTGCCGTTGCTGAAAGCCCCAGGAAAAGGCCATTATTTGATCTGGAATCCCGGGTCAACCTTGCCAAAGAATCAACGGCTCATTTACCAAATGTCCAGGTGACCGGATTCAGCTCTCTGCTCGCAAGCTTTGTGGAAGAGCAGCAGGCCCAGGTTATTCTCAGGGGATTAAGAGCCGTTTCTGACTTTGAATATGAATTTCAGATGGCCAATATGAACCGGGTACTGGCGCCGAAAGTAGAAAGCCTTTTTCTGACACCTGCTGAGCAATACTCCTATATTTCCTCCACACTGGTTCGGGAAATTGCATCCCTGGGTGGGGATATTTCCAAGTTTGTGTCGCCATGTGTTCAGAAAGCACTGACAGATAAGTTCAACGAAAACTGAGACACTACCGGTCTGTTTTTGTTTTCACCTGCCTGAAGCAAGCGAAGCTGAATTCCAAAGGTCACCTATGGCTTTAATGATTACTGACGATTGCATTAACTGCGACGTCTGCGAACCGGAATGCCCAAATAGTGCTATTTCACCCGGGGAAGAGATTTACGAGATTGACCCTCTACTGTGCACAGAGTGTGTTGGCCATTATGATGAGCCTCAATGCCAGCAGGTTTGCCCGGTGGACTGTATTGCGAAGAACCCGGACTGCGAAGAGGCTCAGGATGAGCTGATGGAAAAATACCTGATCATTACTGCCGCCTGACGATGAGTCATAAGATGAGTCGCAAAAGTATCATTGCTTTTGCGACAACCGGGGCCTTTTTTGACTCACCGCAGCCCATCATGCAACGAGGCTATCTATTACTTTCTCTGCATCATTGATTGCCTGCCCCTTGATATCATCTCCCATGTTAAGCCCCTCTGCATAGACAAACTCAACATCCTGAATACCAATGAAACTGAGAAAGTGTCGCACAAGGGCCGTCTGTGTATCGTGTTCAGTACCTGCATACTGCCCACCCCGGGCAGCCATGATGTAAGCTTTCTTGCCTGCCAGAAGCCCGACCGGACCCTGCTCGGTATATTTAAATGTAACCCCAGCCCTGGCAATAAAATCAAACCAGGACTTCAACGTTGACGGCAAACTGAAGTTATACATTGGCAACCCAATGACCAGAACATCAGCAGACCTCACTTCCTCTATCAGGAGATCCGAAAGGGCTGTCATCTCCACCTGTCGATCATTTTTCTGATCTTCAGGGGTCCCAAAACCCATCACGATTTCAGCATCCAGGTGTGGGATTTGAGCGATAGCCAAATCTCTCATTTTATGCTGAGTGTCAGGATTAACTGTCAGAAAACGCTGAACAAACTTCTGTGACAATTGAGTTGACTGCCCATGCTCACCAAACAGGCTACTGTTAATTTGCAGTATTAATCTGCGACAATTATAGGTAACTATTGACGTATGGTATTATCCTCTACCTTATAAATGAGGTAGTAATGAACAACATTGACGGACGCAGACTTTCCGATTCCATCAGGGAAGAAATTCGATTCAAAGCCATAAAAGACTGGCATTCTGGCATGAATCCTACAAATCTTGCTCGAAAGTATGGCACCTCAAGAAAAATCGTCTATCAATGGATTGATCGTTATAACCAAGAAGGCTGGGATGGCCTGAAAACCCGGACAGGTAAAACTGGACCCAAGCCCAGGCTATCGCAAGAGCAGGAACAGCAGCTTAAGATATTACTGAGAACTCGAACTCCTATTGATTATGGTTACCAGACGTCACTGTGGACGAGCCAAATCATCACCACTCTGATTGAAAAGACCTTTCAGGTTAAATACGTTCCTTCTGGAGTTGCCAGGCTCTTGAAACGCTTGGGCTTCTCTCCACAAAAGCCTCGCTGGGGAGCGTGGGAACAGGATAAAAGAAAGTAGAAGAATGGCTGAACGTCCGTTACCCGGCGATACTCCAGCAGGCAGAAGAGCAAGATGCAATCATCTTCTTTCTTGATGAATCTACAGCAAAATCCGAGTGTCACCGTGGTCGAACCTGGGGCATAAAAGGTCTAACCCCAGTTGTAAAAACAACAGGCTCCAGGCATCGGTTAAACCTTATTTCAGTTGTGAGTTCAGAAGGTTGCCTGAGGTACAAGACATTCACCGGGAAAATGGATCGGTTTATGTTTGTTAAATATCTAAAGTCACTGGTTCGCAGCGTTGATAAGCCAGTGATCATAATCACTGATGGACATCCTGCACACCGAGCGAAGTATACGAAAGATTACGTAGAACAAGAGCCGAAGTTGCTGGGCCTACACTTGCTGCCAAGCTATTCCCCGGAGCTGAATCCTGATGAACAGGTCTGGAATCACCTGAAAGAAAAGCTTGGAAAAACCGCTTTGAAGACCAAAGCTGACTTTATAGATTTCATTCGCAGCAAAATGAGAGCACTGCAAAAAATGCCAGAAGCGGTAAAAGGTTTCTTCAGGTTGCATAACACAGGTTATGCCTGCAGGCAGTGTTACCTAGTTCTCGTCCAAAAACGCATCAGGCAATCATAATTAGATTGTACGTGCGTTTTGATATTTCCTGAAATTCCAGAGAGCCGCAAAAACTCTTCCCTTTTTTTCTCTAATCTGGGACGGATATTGGAGAAAAACGCGAAAAGCAGGCAGAAAACATCCTCCCACCATGCTGGAAAGGTACTTTCATGTAGCGTGGAGGTGGCTATCAGGATGGTGCCGGGTGTCTGGCCAGAATCACCAGGTTGTAACAGACCACCGATAACCAGCAATGAGAATCAAAACGCTCAGAACCCTTGCAGTGGCAACGTGATAGCCCAAAACATCTCTTTAGCCACGAAATTCCCGCTTCAATACCTGCCCGGAAGCGAAAGAGCGTTTTATACACATACTGACTTTTAGTCATCTCTTCGACTTCAAGTCCGCGCTTCTTATTAAAAGCTACATCGCTGATTCCCATGGCCTTGGCTTTTTCCAAATTAGCGCGACACGCGTATCCGCCGTCACCGCTTGTCTGGCGAGGTACACGACCATAAATTTCTTTTTGTCTTTCCATCATCGGAATGAATTGGTCCGAATCCGCTGGGTTACCTTCCTCAATAACCAGGTCCAGGATCAATCGACTTTTTCCCTGAACCAGGTTCAGTTTATGGCCATACTGTACTTGCCGCCTGTCTTTTACGATGATATCCGTATGGGGTTCATACAGGCTAACCACTTTTTCCTGGGCTGGCACCTTTTCACCCTTAAAGACCCTGCGCTCTGTCTGGGAGACTATTGCATCCACCAGGGGTAACAGGTGATCCACATCGGCCTGCCACTTGTCGGCATCATCAGCCAGGAGACACTGCCCCTGCTGACGGGCGTTTGCTAGCGTGACAGTAGCTTCGATAAGTACCTTCCGGGATTTTCGGGTCAACTGCAGCAGTTTTTTATAATGCTGATGCCGCTCTTCTTTGCCAGCGTAGATGCATTTTCTGGCCGCATCTTTTACGGCTCGGTTGTGATGGGTATATTCATAAAGCGGTGTCGCTGTCAGTGTTTGTCCCCGTTCCAGCAGCCGACAAATTTCTTTAACGGAACTGGCTAAAAGATCACTGTCGCAAGGAGGTTTGATATCCGATTCGGTGACTGTGCTGTCAATAGCCACAGTGCGCCCTTTTTCAATACCCTGATCTTTAGCGGTCATTAGCTGACAGTTATTAATCCGTTCCCATGTAGATGCAGTAAGAAGGCTGATGAGCCCATGCAAACTGGAGCGACTGGGGCGCTGGTTTGGTTCGAGGCGACAAAAGTCTCGAAAGAGCATGGAGTCCATCAAAACAAACGACAAGTAGTCATAATCACAATTCAAATACTGTTTCAGGAGTGCCGCACGAAGAACGGATTCTGCTGATAGTCCGTTCCGCCCAGTGTTCTGTTTATCACCAGAACTTAAGTCCTCATAAATCCAGTCATTGAACTGTGGATGGGCGTCAAGCCATTGCGAGATACCGGAAAGCTGGGAGCAGATTTCATGAGGTACGTAATGGAGTTCCATACTACACTGCGGGTTGCGTTTTTTGCGCATTTGGAGTCCTCTGTTTTTGGCAATCCCTTATGTTTCTTGCTCTTGGGAAGTTTAGTCGCCAGATAGCAGTAGGGCTCCACTTAATTTTTCAGGATAAAATCTACAGTTTTCAATTGGTTGTGTTTTTGGACGAGAACTACCTATAATAGTCATAAATCAATATAGTGTTTCTGGCAAAGCAGTTTTTGAGCTTTTTCCTTCGTGCAACGCCAAGCCAAAATCTGTGCCCGTGGTTTGGCAGTAAATTTCAGCTTTGTCGTTTACCGCAGCTTTTCTGTTCGTCAGGGCTTCATGGCCTCTGCCATGAACAGAGAAAACATAGTTGGGTGCCGGCCTTCAGGCTCACGAGCGGCGAGTTCGCGCACAACAAGAGCATCCAGCGGTCGGCGCTAGACGCGCCGCCGCTTATGCAGGCGTTATGTCGCTTCCTTCATTTCTGTACCAAGTGATAGAAAATCTCATTGCATATGTTATCAAATATGATAACCTTTGTGTATGAAATGGCGTATTACGTTTTATAACCAAAAAGTTGAGGAAGAGACCTTATCTTTTCCAAAGGGCATATTGGCCAATTTTATCCATATTGCGGAAATTATTGAAGAATTTGGTCCAGCTCTCGGAAAGCCCTACACAGCTCCAATGGGTGATGGTCTCTTTGAAATCAGGGCAAAAGGCAAGGAAGGTATTGGTCGTTCTCTGTACTGCATGGTGAAAGGGAAAGAAATAGTCATTCTCAATTCATTCATTAAAAAGTCGCAGAAAACACCAAAAAAGGAGCTAGAGCTTGCCAAGAAACGAATGAAGGAGATCAAAAAATGACTAGACCATCATTTTCTGACTTTAAGAAAAAGGCTCTTGCTGATCCTGAGGTTCGTGAGGAGTACGAGCAGCAAGAATTAGCTTGTGAGCTGAGAAAGAAATTAATATCTCTTCGTAAAGAAGCTGGCCTGACTCAAGAAGATCTTGCTGAAATGTTGCATACCCAGAAAAGCAATATTTCCAGGTTGGAGAACGTGAACTCAACAACATCCCCAAAGCTGTCAACTATAGAAGACTATGCTAAGGCAATTGGCTATAAAGTAAAAATTAGCTTTGAACCTCGACCAGCCACATAAATCGGGTAAGGGCCGGTCTTTCTCCAGCCCTCCCCACAGCACCCGGCATGCGGGTCCGCACCGGGCGGTTCAACGATGATGGTGAAACCTGATCCATAAGTCTTTCAATGAAACAAGCCCAATTTTCGCGCTGTCTCTTGATCACAAATAGCTACCTTGTTCTATCATTTCTCACTGATAAAACAGGTCATGCTTCCACTTTCTCCTAAACCATGGTCAGAACTAACTTTTGGATGTGCTGATTTGGGCGATACTCGACGTACAAAACGACTTGTCAAAGTTGCTGCCGAGCTTTCAGCTCATACCGGTAATTCTTTGTCATCTTCATGCGAAGGTTATACCGCACTGGTAACTGGAGCTTACCGGCTGATTGAGAATGAGGCCGTAAAGCCTGAAGCAATAGCTGAGGCAGGCTTTCAGGCAACTGCCAAAATAGCGAGACAGTCTCGCCTACTTCTGGCTCTCGAAGATACAACAACCCTGGGTTATAAACATGCTGTCAGATCCGAGCTTGGTGATCTTGGAGGTCCTGAAGGCTCTAAAACCAGAGGATTCCACGTCCACTCTGTCTTCTTGGTTGATGCGGATACAGAGCGAAGCATTGGGCTTATTGATCAAGAACGATGGGTTAGAGAGGACGTTCAGCGGGGGAAAAAGAACCAACGTCGTCAGCTACCTTACGAGGGAAAGGAAAGCTTTAAGTGGCAAAGAGCCTCTGAAAACACAGAACAAAGGATGGGGGGTAAAATGCCTGACATCATCAGTGTTTGCGACCGGGAGGCGGATATATACGAATATATGCACTACAAACTGGATAACCGACAGCGGTTTGTTGTAAGAGCTACACAAAACAGAATCCTGGTGGATGGCGAACTCTTATTATTTGATTCCTTAGCTCAGACTGAAGTGTTGGGGAAATATACGATAGTGGTTCCTCAAAAAGGAGGTAGAAAGAAGCGAAAGGCAACGCTGCAGGTCAAAAGAAAGAAGATGACAATACAGGCGCCGCAAAGGCCAGGCGGCAGGCCGGAACCGGTAACTATGAATATTGTGTCGGCTGAAGAGATTGGCAATGACTCCGAAGACCGTTTGCACTGGGTACTATTGACAACTGAAGATATTGAAACATTCGAAGACTGTCGCTCTATCATTCGATTTTACGAGCTCCGATGGCGAATAGAAGAGTTCCATAAGGCTTGGAAATCGGGAGCAGGAGTAGAAAGGCTTCGTCTGCAATCTCCGGATAACATTGAACGACTTGCGGTCATATTAATGTTTGTCGCTGTCAGACTAATGCAAATCCGTGAAGCATTAATGTTACCGAATGACAGGCAGCACAAAGACAGAAAGCTTTGGAGTGAAAAAACACTCGCGAATGAGGTGGTCAGTGATGATGAATGGCAGGTTCTCTGGCTAACCTATGAAAAAAAAGCGTTGCCCGATAAGCCGCCAACAGTCACTTGGCTGCTTCAAACGATTGCTCGGCTTGGTGGTTGGGGTGATTCAAAGCATACAGGGCAGCCCGGCTGGTTAGTGGTATGGGAAGGCTGGGCGAAATTGCAGGATCGGGTAAAAACCTGGCAGATAGCCCGGCAGTTCAGCGCTGGAGAGATGTGATCAAGAGTCAGAATTTTCGCGAGGTAACTGTTATTCAGTGCCTGTTGTACCGCATAGGTTTTACTCAGACGGTAATACCCTTTGCTGCTGGCTGCGATCTTGGCGGCGTTAATTTTATGTAACTGTTCAGCACCCCCACATAAATCTGGAATTTTCTGATTTTTAGTAACTGTTCAGCACCCCCACATAAATCTGGAATTTTCTGATTTTTATACCATCCTCTTAAGCACCATTTTTCCACAATATTCGCCAGCATGATTCCAGAACTACCCGCAACTATGTCGGCTGAGATTCTCTTGAAAGAGAATGCAGAGCTGCGGATGAGAGTTGCCTGTCTGGAAGAGCGATGTCGAGAATTGGAAGAAAAGGTTGGCAAGAACAGTCAAAACAGCAGCAAGCCGCCATCGTCTGATGGTTATCAAAAACCTTGTAAAAACAGTAATTCTCCAGATCATTCTGACGACCTTTCCGCAGATAAAGGTACCGATCCATCGGATGAAAAACCCAATCCTAAAAGTCTGAGACAGTCTTCTGGTAATAAAGCCGGTGGAAAGAAAGGGCATCAGGGCACTTGTCTTAAACAGGTCGATATCCCTGACTATATTGAGTACCTTCCGGTTAAAGAATGCAATAAATGTCAGGCGTCTCTTCTTGATAGTGAGCCGGTCAAATATATTGAACGACAGGTGTTTGAACCAGGGAGACCGGGTGAATTTGAAGTAACGGCCCATAGAGCTGAAGTAAAAATCTGCACTTGTGGTTGTCGGAATCAGGCTGAATTCCCGGAAGGTGTTACCGCTGCCGCACAATATGGCTCAGCCACACAGGCTATGGCCGTCTATCTTAACCAATACCATTTCCTGCCTTTTAAGCGCGTGTCAGAGTATTTTAATACTCTCTATAAAATGAGTGTAAGTGCAGGCACTGTCGCCAATTTTGTGGCCAGAACCTATGAAAATCTGGCTTCTACTGAAGAGGTTATTCGTGACGCCTTGCGGGAATCGTCTGTTGCCGGAGCCGATGAAACGGGTATGCGGGCCGAGGGCTCTTTGCACTGGCTACACGTTATGCGGGATGAACAATGGACGCTCTACTACTTGTCTGAAAAGCGAGGTCGTGAGGCCATGGACACGATGGGCATACTGCTAACATTTGCAGGCGTTCTGGTTCATGATCATTGGAAATCCTATTTTGCATATGCGGCAACTCACGTACTTTGCAATGCCCATCACCTGAGGGAGCTTTTGGGTGTTGTTGATAGGGACAGCAATCAACTGGCGTTGCGATTGATGAAGCTACTGAGGCTTTCCTGGCATTACTGCAAGGGCTTTAAGACCATAGGTATGCTACAGATGCCAAGTGTTGTCTGTGAACGAATCGAGAAGATTTATGACCGGTTGCTTCAGCGGGCTCTAATGAAAGAAGTCGTCTATATGGAGAAGCAACGAGAGGAGCTTAAGCGCAAGAAAGTCAAGAATACTAAAGCTTACAATCTCTTCAAACGACTCACTGAGTTCAAGGCTGAGACACTGCGCTTCATGTCAGATTTTACCATTCCCTTCGATAACAATGGCAGTGAGCGGGATGTTCGAATGGCCAAGTTAAAGCAGAAAATCTCAGGCTGCTTCAGGAGTGCAGACGGTGGTTCTATGTTTGCACGGATTCGCAGCTATTTGTCGTCTGCCAGAAAACAGGGAATGGACATATATCAATCACTTCATAGAGCTGTTCGGAATTACTGTAATATGCCTTTGCTCAGTGCTGAATAGTTACGATTTTTATACCATCCTCTTAAGCACCATTTTTCCACAATATTCGCCAGCATGATTCCAGAACTACCCGCAACTATGTCGGCTGAGATTCTCTTGAAAGAGAATGCAGAGCTGCGGATGAGAGTTGCCTGTCTGGAAGAGCGATGTCGAGAATTGGAAGAAAAGGTTGGCAAGAACAGTCAAAACAGCAGCAAGCCGCCATCGTCTGATGGTTATCAAAAACCTTGTAAAAACAGTAATTCTCCAGATCATTCTGACGACCTTTCCGCAGATAAAGGTACCGATCCATCGGATGAAAAACCCAATCCTAAAAGTCTGAGACAGTCTTCTGGTAATAAAGCCGGTGGAAAGAAAGGGCATCAGGGCACTTGTCTTAAACAGGTCGATATCCCTGACTATATTGAGTACCTTCCGGTTAAAGAATGCAATAAATGTCAGGCGTCTCTTCTTGATAGTGAGCCGGTCAAATATATTGAACGACAGGTGTTTGAACCAGGGAGACCGGGTGAATTTGAAGTAACGGCCCATAGAGCTGAAGTAAAAATCTGCACTTGTGGTTGTCGGAATCAGGCTGAATTCCCGGAAGGTGTTACCGCTGCCGCACAATATGGCTCAGCCACACAGGCTATGGCCGTCTATCTTAACCAATACCATTTCCTGCCTTTTAAGCGCGTGTCAGAGTATTTTAATACTCTCTATAAAATGAGTGTAAGTGCAGGCACTGTCGCCAATTTTGTGGCCAGAACCTATGAAAATCTGGCTTCTACTGAAGAGGTTATTCGTGACGCCTTGCGGGAATCGTCTGTTGCCGGAGCCGATGAAACGGGTATGCGGGCCGAGGGCTCTTTGCACTGGCTACACGTTATGCGGGATGAACAATGGACGCCCTACTACTTGTCTGAAAAGCGAGGTCGTGAGGCCATGGACACGATGGGCATACTGCTAACATTTGCAGGCGTTCTGGTTCATGATCATTGGAAATCCTATTTTGCATATGCGGCAACTCACGTACTTTGCAATGCCCATCACCTGAGGGAGCTTTTGGGTGTTGTTGATAGGGACAGCAATCAACTGGCGTTGCGATTGATGAAGCTACTGAGGCTTTCCTGGCATTACTGCAAGGGCTTTAAGACCATAGGTATGCTACAGATGCCAAGTGTTGTCTGTGAACGAATCGAGAAGATTTATGACCGGTTGCTTCAGCGGGCTCTAATGAAAGAAGTCGTCTATATGGAGAAGCAACGAGAGGAGCTTAAGCGCAAGAAAGTCAAGAATACTAAAGCTTACAATCTCTTCAAACGACTCACTGAGTTCAAGGCTGAGACACTGCGCTTCATGTCAGATTTTACCATTCCCTTCGATAACAATGGCAGTGAGCGGGATGTTCGAATGGCCAAGTTAAAGCAGAAAATCTCAGGCTGCTTCAGGAGTGCAGACGGTGGTTCTATGTTTGCACGGATTCGCAGCTATTTGTCGTCTGCCAGAAAACAGGGAATGGACATATATCAATCACTTCATAGAGCTGTTCGGAATTACTGTAATATGCCTTTGCTCAGTGCTGAATAGTTACAATTTTATCAACGCCTAACCTGACCAGATTCTTAAAACGGGTTTTCGGCTTGCGCCATTGCTTCAGAAAGCAGCAACGGATTCGCCGACGTATCCATTGATCCAGCAGGGGAATTGGTCGGTGATATTCCGATAACCGGAAATACCCCATCCAACCCCGGATATATTGTGCCAATTTGCGTAACCGATGTTGCATTGAGACACCCCAGCGACGACTGGTCAACTTGAGTATCCGGTATTTGAATCGGTCCAGACACTTCTGGGCCCAGCGAACTTTCTTCCCTGTGAAGGTGAAACTCAGGAATTCGCTTTCTGTTGCTTTCACAACTTTACTTTTCCGGGAGTTAATCTTTTTTCAATTTGCGTTCAATGATTGGGTAATGCTGTGCATCACCCGATCCCCTGCACGCTGACTTTTGACGAGAATCACAAAATCATCACAGTATCTTGCAAAGCAATGACCCCGATATTCAAGCTCCTTGTCGAGTTCGTCGAGGACCACATTAGACAGCAAGGGTGATAAAGGCCCACCCTGTGGCATGCCAACCCTGGTCGGGTAGACATTGCCCTCAATCATGACACCGGAGCGCAGGTAGCTACCAATCAGTTTCAGAAGGCGTTTGTCGCGGACCTTACGGGAGACCCTCGACATCAAAACGTCGTGATTAACCGTATCAAAGAATTTACTCAGATCAACGTCAACAGCGTGATGAAGCCCCCGGTTGATCAACTGCTTAACCTGACGGACTCCGTCGTGTGCTGACCGTCCCGGTCGGTAGCCGAAGCTGTTTGGAGAGAAACCCGGATCAAAGACCTGTCTCTTGATCACAAATAGCTACCTTGTTCTATCATTTCTCACTGATAAAACAGGTCATGCTTCCACTTTCTCCTAAACCATGGTCAGAACTAACTTTTGGATGTGCTGATTTGGGCGATACTCGACGTACAAAACGACTTGTCAAAGTTGCTGCCGAGCTTTCAGCTCATACCGGTAATTCTTTGTCATCTTCATGCGAAGGTTATACCGCACTGGTAACTGGAGCTTACCGGCTGATTGAGAATGAGGCCGTAAAGCCTGAAGCAATAGCTGAGGCAGGCTTTCAGGCAACTGCCAAAATAGCGAGACAGTCTCGCCTACTTCTGGCTCTCGAAGATACAACAACCCTGGGTTATAAACATGCTGTCAGATCCGAGCTTGGTGATCTTGGAGGTCCTGAAGGCTCTAAAACCAGAGGATTCCACGTCCACTCTGTCTTCTTGGTTGATGCGGATACAGAGCGAAGCATTGGGCTTATTGATCAAGAACGATGGGTTAGAGAGGACGTTCAGCGGGGGAAAAAGAACCAACGTCGTCAGCTACCTTACGAGGGAAAGGAAAGCTTTAAGTGGCAAAGAGCCTCTGAAAACACAGAACAAAGGATGGGGGGTAAAATGCCTGACATCATCAGTGTGAAGTGGTTTAATGACTTAGGACACCTCGTTAAGCACAATAGTGCAGTTAGTGACGAGGTAGAAAGTGACAAAGCAGCGTAAAAATTATTCTCCGGAATTCAAGCGTAAAGCCATTGCCATGGTAGTGGAGCAGAAGCAGGCTGTAACAGAGGTTGCCAGAAGTCTTGGTATCAATGATGGCAACCTGAGACGCTGGATACGGGAACAGGATGAAAAAAAGGAAATGTCTTTTCCAGGCAAAGGGCAGCAAGCTTTGACGCCTGATCAGCAGCGAATAAAAGAGCTGGAAGCTGAAAACCGCCAGTTGAAAATGGAACAGGAAATATTAAAAAAGGCGACGGCCTTCTTCGCGAAAGACCTGTTGTAAGATTTGCATTTATACAACAGGAGAAGGAGGTCTATCCGGTGCAGGTGCTCTGTAAAGTAATGCAGGTTGGGCGCAGTGGCTTTTATCGCTGGCAGAATCAACAGGAACATCAGAAGGACTCTCTGGCCAAGCAGTTCCGCCTGGATTCTGATGCACAACAAATTTTTATCGACTCCGATCGCTCATATGGCAGCCGGAGAATGGCAAAAGCCCTGCAAGGCAAGGGTTACAATATTGGCCGCTATCAAGCAGCAACACTGATGAAGCGCTTGGGACTGGTTGTGAAGTATGCAAAAAAATTCAAGGTGACGACGATGCGTATTCTGGTTAACTTGAACACCTATTCTGTTTCATTTGAACACCCTGAACTCCTTACACATTGCCCAGTGTGATTTTTAGACCAGGTGTTCAACTGCGTCCAATTTTCCAAGCTTTTTGCGCATGGATTCGCCTTTGAGTTCAATCCGGTGGGCATTGTGCATAAGCCGGTCAAGAATGGCGTCGGCCAGAGTTTCATCACCAATGCTGGCATGCCACTTCCGGGTGGGCAATTGACTGGTAACCAACGTGGAACCTTGCTCGTGCCTGTCATCCATGACTTCCAGCAGATCGTTCCTTTGTTGCTGCGTCAGTGGTTCCAGGCCCCAGTCGTCCAGAATCAGCAAGTCTACTTTTGCCAGTTGTTTCAACTGCCTGCTGTAGCTGCCATCACCGTGGGCAAGGATCAGTTCATCCAGTAGCCTGGACATCCGATAGTACCGGACACTGTAGCCTTTCAGACAAGCCATGTGCCCAAGGGCGCAGGCCAGGTAGCTCTTACCGGAACCACAAGGTCCGGTGATCAACAGGTTCCTGTACCGGTCAAGCCAGCCTCCTCCAGACAGGCTGGCCATCTGGTTCTGTTTGAGACCTCTGGGGTGTTCATAGTCAATGTCGTGTATCCGGGCAGCCAGTTTAAACCGGGCGCTTCTGAGCAGCCGAGCCAGACGTTTATTGTTTCGCTCTGTTTCTTCCTGCTCAGTAAGCAACGACAGTCGTTCTTCAAAGCTAAGGCTACTGTAGGTGCCCGGCTGGTCCAGCTGTTGATTGAGGGCATCTGCCATTCCGGTCAGTCGCAGTGACCTAAGGCGAGCCAGTGTTTCATTGATCATGTTCGCCTCCGGTTATTGATAGCAAATAGCGCCACGAATATTTTCGTGATCATCATGCAAGGGACCTGTCGTTTGTTTTAACTGTGGCTCCAATGGCATCAGGTCTTTGCCTGACTGGAGGATTGATCGGACATTTTTTAACCGATAACCCCCGATGTTCCTGGCATGGGCGCAGGCGTTGTTGAGTCGTTCAGTTCCATATTCCCGCTGCAGGTTTAGCAGCCCCAATGAAGCTCGATAGGCTTGTTCAGGATGCTCCTTGCTATCCAGCAGTGATTGAATAAAACAATAGACTTCCTGACCAATGTCGTTAGCCCAGTTAAGTAAACGCTCAGGCGTCCAATCCTGATGGTGACGATGTCGTTCCGGCATATGAACTGCTAACGTCGTAAATCCACGTGTGTGCTTGCGAGCGTGGCTGGCCACCACTTTACCGTTAGCGTAGATCGTGACGCAGTGCTCAGTCGCCTGTACTTCTACTTCCTGCCTGGCAAGCTGATGGGGAACCGAGTAGGCGTGCCCCTTGCAGATAATATGATAATCCACATTCACCCGGGCCTTGATAAACTCAGCGAACACAAAAGATTGCTTCGGCAGTGGCTTGAGGGCTGGTTCATCCAGTTGTTCAAACGCACTACGTCGCGTTCCTGGCAACTGCTTAAAGGGCTTCAGGTTCAGTTCGATTAACAGCTCACGTATCCGCAGGTTCAGCTCTGCCAGGGTAAAGAACATTTCATGACGAAGCCTGGCCAGTATCCACCGCTCCACTACCTGTACACCGACTTCTGCTTTGGCCTTGTCTTTGGGTTTGTAGGGGCGTGCCGGAATGACTGCCACCTGGTAGTGACAAGCCAGGTGCTGGTATGATGGGTTGAGATCCGGCTCGTACCGACAGGCTTTGATAACTGCGCACTTTGGGTTGTCTGGCACAACAATTTCTGGCACCCCACCAAAGAACTCAAAGGCCCGTTCATGAGACCCCAGCCAGTCCTCTGTTTTTTGTGACAGAGTCGCTTCAGCGTAGGTATAGTTGGACGCTCCCAGCACTGCCACAAATATCTGGGCATTGTGGGCAATTTCGCCGGTGTCCGGGTTGATGATTGGCATGGTTGGCCCGGCATAATCAACAAATAACTTTTCACCTGCATTGTGCAGCTGTCGCATAGATCGCTTTTGACAACCACGCCACTGATTGTAACGGTGACAGTACTGGGCATAGCTGTAGGCATTGAGGGGGTGGGCCTGACAGTATTCTTCCCAGAGTCGTTGTTTGGTCACTTCCTTGCGCTTCAGTTCCTGATGCACCTCAGCCCAGTCAGGATCAATCAACCCTTTTCGATTGGCTATCGAGGCATCGGGAAACAGCGCCTGAATAAGCTCAGGCTCAGATATATCCTCTGCCAGGGGCCAGCTTAATTCCGATTCCTGAAAGGCCTTAACGTAGTTGGATACCGTCCCCACACTGACCCGTACACTGCGGGAAATTTGTCGGAAGCTGAGTTGGCTGCCAAACCGCATCCGGAGTATTTCTAGTAGCTTACGCATGGTAATCCTGTTTTCTGTCATGGCCGGTTCCCTCTCTTGGTACAGATAAGAACGGCCAAAGTTATGGAAAATCAATGCATAAGAAGATATTTGTTAGCTGTATTAGACCGGTTTATGGTCTGTTGAACAGCGTTTCTGGAAGCTTGAACGGTGATTCTGGAAATCATCAAAAAGTGTTCAAAAGAAACCAGAATAGGTGTTCAAGTGTTACCAGAATGGGTGTTCAAGTGTTACCAGAATGAGTGTTCAAGAGTTACCAGAATATGCAGTCCATTTTTACTTGACCACTACATTCGTGATTCCGGCGTAAAAAGGGACACTGATGCTGGCTGGCTTGGATCTGAAGAGCGATGGACAGTCAGCCACATCAGCTCTTCGATAAGGCTGGTCAAGCAGGGACTTGGATTTGCATGGCTACCCACACACCATATTCAACAGGAACTTGAAGAGGGAATCATCAAACAACTGGAAACCAAACTCGGCAATAGCCGGGGCGTACAGCTTTACATGATATTTCCTGACCCGAATGCTGTTGGCCCTGCCGCAAGAAAATTAGCAACAATCCTCAGGGAATGCTGCCGTGATAAAGTGCATCAGCATTAACTCAAACGGGTAATATCCAGAAATTTCCCATCATCTCCGTAAGTTAATTGAAATCGTCCATAAATCCCCTCTCTGGTGACAAATTTCAGCATAATGTCATAGGGAATACTCATCGTCTGACCAGATTCGGTGCGCACCTTCACCGAACTCTTTTGCCCTTTATAATACTGAAGCACTTGTTCAGAGTTGAGTTTTACGGAGAACACGGCCTTATGCATCGCTCAAACCTTTGTGTTTCTTATTAAAAATAAAAGTTAAAAGAAAGCTAGTATCAGTTTAGCAATACTCGCTCACAAGGGTTACAGAACAATGCTAAATTACCGTAATTGCTGTGGAAAATGACAACTCTTTGATTGGCGGAAAACCCGGCACCTGCACAAAAATGTGAAGTAAGAAAACAGCGCCAAACGCTGGTTGATCAACAAGTGTTTATAATCACCAATGGCAATTTGCTCTATACAGCCAGTAAAAACTGCTGGGAAGTGCAGAGCCTCTATCAAGAAAAGCTACACATTGCTCTAAAAGCAAAATTTGGTTACACCATACGGCCTGCGAACCCTGCTAAAGAAGACAAGGGTCATGGTCTTATCAGCAATTTGTTACCCAAGCGCTGACTCAGTATATGCCTGTTCATCTGGCGGGTTCGGCTGAAATCTAAATTGTATTGATACCCTTAAAAGGCATGGGGAACACCATGCCTCTCTCAAAAGCCCCGCTCAACGTATCTCCTTCCCTTTGGCTATACTAGCGAGTTGTTTTATTAATGGGTCATCGCTAAACTCGCACATCGCCCAAGCCACATCTCTCGCAACAGTATCATTACGTCGAGCATAAGCCCTGTAAGCTGCGGCATCAAGCAGTGTAGCAAGGACAGCAGGTTTTTTAACAGCATCATCAGTAACAACTACTTTTTCGTACATATTCGCTTTGAAACTCAATAAAAGCCTGACCATCTCTTCTGAAGAGTCTTTAAGATCCATAATGGCCGATTGTAATGGTGATAGTTGTTTTGGGTTAGACGGGTCAATGTTATTTGGAGTCCCTCCTTTTGAGAGGAGTTGTTCCAGGATAATAGTGTTTCCGGACTGTACTGCCTGCATTACAGGAGTTAACCAGAGCTGGCTTGAAGGTATTGACTCTCCCTCTCCATAGCCGCCAATCGGTTTGATCTTAACTATATTCTTATGAGTTGACTCACCCTCTTCATTGTCGCCAATCCCTCTGATCTCATCCACATTCTTATCAATTGACTCACCCTCTTCAAAGCTGCCAATCTCTGTGGGCTCCACCTTCTCTTCAAAAATAGCGCAACGGATTTTGTAATCAGGGTCAGCATTATGCTGCAAAAGAACTTTCGTGACTTCAGCGTTACCACATTTTATGGCCATAAACATTGCGGTAAGGCCATCACCCCCGGGCTTGTCAGGTTGAAATTCTTTGGAGTTGGCCATCGCCTGGATAACCTCCAGATGATTCTCCTGGGCAGCAATAACCAATGCATTACTCTGAGCGGGGTTCGATGGGTTATTCTCACAGGGATTTGCCTGGTAGTCGATTAATGCCTTAACCACTGCTACATGACCATGCCGGGCAGCATACATCAAGGGGGTATCCTTATTGTCGTTGCATGCCAGTGAGCTGCTGAACCAATCACGCCGTGATGGCTCATCCATACCCGATAATAAGTTGGCAAGCTCCTCGCCATTATCAGAGCTGCAAAATGTCAAGAAGTGTGCGTTTATATCCTCAACTGTTGTGCTGAGTTGTGCAGGATCTTTGGGCGTAAGAAGCTGTGCTTTATGGGGATTGTGCTTAGATGGAGCGACAACAGCGGTTATGGTGGATTCAGAAAACGATAACTTAGCCTTTTCCATGTTCCCGCTATCATTGCGGGGAATCTGAGGAGCTGACGCTGTATCCGTTTTATCCGATTGTTTTTTTTCCATGATACTGGATTGAACGGTCGTATAATTCGTGTTTAAAGCATGATTGCAGTCCATAGTTAACAAGCCTCCGAAATTGTTTGATAAATTTTTTTAACTTACTTGGTGAAAATGCCAGTCTTAAAATACTAGGTTAGACGTGAAGACCTGAATCTGTATATACTCAAAAAGTCTTACTTTTCATGTTGTACTACGAGTTTTTGAATCGATACCTGAATGTTGCCCGACTCAAGAATTTCCACATTTTTTTACCCACAATACTTATTTTGACCGATCAATCATTAAAAGATTCCCCTATTGAGTCAAAATTAGCCACAATTCAAAAGTTCAATGAAAACCTGCATTCACTTCATCACCCGCAGGTGTCGGCAGAAATGATCCTTGCCCCCTGTGTCAGCGGCAAAAACTCAATAAGTGTTGTTTGCACTGATCACCAGCACCAGAAGGTTATTTCCCATGGGAAGAGGCTGTTTAAAAAGCTGTGCAGAGCTCCGTCTGCATTGGGTATGCGCTGGCCAGTATTATTTGACCGGAATGACATCCAGCAAAGCCAGCAAAGAAAAGAAAGTGGGGTAAATCAATCAAGCCTGCTCATCGGTAAAGGACAGTTCATGGTGCCGACGCAGGCAGCCACAGAGAATCAGCAGATTGAGCGTGTGCGTCTGCTGATCCCGGTTATAGAGCGTCAGGGCCTGGTCAAAGAGGTTGTCCATCTGCTGCTGGCACTCCCGATCCTTCGCAGTCATGGCCGTAGTCGGCAGATGCAAATGGCTGAGCAGGTTGTCCAGCTGCTGCCGCACCTCAGCAAACAGCGCTCTGGCACGGTCACAGGCCTGCGGATTACTGTCCAGCCCCTGCAGTTTCAGGCACATGCTTCCGATAGACCCCAAGGTGTCCACCCAGTTAAGGATCATCGTTTGCTGCTCTGGAAACAGTTCCAGCATTGCTGCCCCCAGGGGCAGTATCTGTCGGCGGAATAGCGGCGGCGTAATCCCCCCTGCGCCCCGGTTTATGGTTCGCTGCATTACAGTGGCAAGGCTTTTGAGATAATCCTTGCACAACTTGTCCCGTGGTGGCGTGCCGATCACTTCAATACAGATATAACCAATCAGGAAACCGAGCAGCAATGCAAAGGCATTATTGACAAGATTCAGCGGCTGAAGTGTCTGCTCATTGCTCACCGGTATCAGCACTGTGACCAGAATAACGTTGAACAGTCCGACGATGCTCAACTTCCGGTAGAGCGTCCAGGCCAGCACGGCCAGTGGGGTACTGGTGAGCAGAAACAACGGCCAGAAACTATTGGCGTAGACCACCAGCACACACTGGGTGAAAAAGACGATCAGCGTTGAAGCCAGCACCGTAGTCAATACTTTGGACAGTGGTATCCTGGGGGCACCGGTCATCACCCGGACCCCTGTGAGAATGATACCCCCTATGGTCATCAACCCCCCCTCTGGTGTCCCGGTTATGACGTAGAACCAATAGCCCATCACCAGGGCTGCCACGGCGGTTAAGCTGCCGTATAAGGTAGAGCGCCAGTTCTGAAGATTGAGCAGTGAATTATGGCCCGGTTCTGCTTCCTGCTGGCGGATCTCTTCCGGTTGGTTGAGCAGGTGGGTCAGGTGCTCCATTTCATTGTCCAGCTCCTGACGACGGTGATCAACTGCGTTCTTGATGGCCTGATGTTCATGCGGGCTGGTTTCCTGGCGAAGCAGAAGGCGGCGCAGCATGGTAAGGCTGGCCATGAGGTTCAGCACAGAGAGGATAACCCGTTGCAGATAACCGGAAAGATGGCCAATCCGGTTATCCAGAAACAATGTGTAGTAGCGTTGCTGGTCACAGTCGATCACCATCCGGCTCAACTGAGTATGCAGACTGACAAACGCCGGGTATGGGTACTGCTCTGGCTGACTGGCCATGTCTTCAAGCCGGGCAACCTGATGACGCAGTGCGACAACCGAATCAGTCAGCCGATCGATACCGCTGTTTGGCCAGATGGCCAGAGCACTGATCAGCATGGCCAAGGACCCGAGGCTGATTTCGGTGATCCGGTTGAGGGTGTAGAAACAAATAGAAGACTGACTGTTATTGTTCAGATTGAGCAGCACCACCACCAGGCAGGTAATACAGGTCAGAAAACTGGTATAACCGGCCATGGCCTTATAAAGGCTGGTAATAGCTACACATACCCATACCACCAGGCTGAGCAGGATAACCACCACCAGCGGGTATTGACCAAACCAGATGGTGATCAGGGCACCGACAATACCGCCAGCGGCCGTACTGACAATGCGAGCAAGGGATTTGATATAAATATTGCCCAGCTCCACCTTGAAGCCGAGCAGGGCAATGCTCATCAATGCCCAGCTCGGGTAAGGCAGGTCATAATACAGGCTGACAACGAGCACAATCAGTGTCGCCAGCACCATCCGGGCAACCACCGCCAGATCGGGAAGATAGCGAACCGGAATGATCATGGGCAAGGCCAGTTACCCTGAACCACCACCGAGGTGGTACGTCCGGCAATCAGGGCTGGCTCAGGGAGGGGCTGGTCAAACGCCACCCGGACCGGTATCCGCTGGGCCAGGCGAATCCAGGGAAAGGTCTGGTCAACATTGGCCAGCAGCTGACTGCTAGTGTTCTGGTTACTGTCGGCAATGCCCCGGCCAACACTGGTCACCTTACCCGGATAGACCGTATCCTCGCCGAGAAAGGTGATGCTGGCCGGAGCCCCCGGGCACACGCCTTTAAGCCGGTTCTCCTGAAAGTAGCCGACCACAAAAAAGTCACGCCGGTTGATAAATGCCAGCACGGCTTGCCCGGCACTCAGCCAGCTGCCGATGCGCAGATCCATATTGGCCACAAACCCATCAAAAGGTGCCCTGACCCGGGTGCGTTGCAGATTCAGCTGTGCCTGACTCAGTGCCGCTTCAGCAGCCTTGACCGCCTGCTGCTGGGCTTTCCAGGCCAGATTGGCATCGGTGACCTGCTCAGCACTCACCAGATGTGGCGGCATCTTATCCAGACGGCGTGCGTTACTGGCCAGTTGTTCCTCCTGGAATTTCGCTCCGGAAAGCTCTGCCTCACACTGAGCCAGGGCAATACGGTAGTTACTGGGATCAATCTCCAGAATGACGTCATCCTTTTTGACAAAGCCATTGTCAGGTACGGCAATGTGGACAATGTTGCCGGACACCTGCGGAGCGATTTCGGCGATCTCTGCCCGAAGCCGTCCGTCCCGGGTCCAGGGAGCTTCCAGATAGGTCTGCCAGAGATAATAGGAACAGTATGCGCCAATAGCGACCACTACCACGGTCAAAAGGACAGGGCGCAACCAGTTTTGCAAAAAGGCAGTCATGGTCAAATACTCAGAATCCGGCTGGTAATGGCACAACTGATGATCAGGAAAGACAGTTCAACCAGTCCGGTGTGCCAGAACCACCGATCAATGGAAAAACGACGATAGATGTATCTTAGAACCAGCCAGAGAATCATGCCGAAAAAGGCTGTGCGGAAAAGCGGTGGAAAGGCCAGCGAACCAAACCAGATCCAGTCATTCATCATGAGGTATTCCAGAAAGGCGAAGGGGGAGAGTCCAGAAACGGTTGTGCCTGAGTCTCTGTCGAAGAGCATATTTGCCGATTGAGCAGACGGCTTTCTCAGCCTTTTCTCAAGCACCAAACCCTTCTGCAAAACTCTGGAATGAAGCTAGTACATGGACTTGCTCTGTGCAAACCTCAAGGTCAATCAATAACACTGCATTCCCGGTGTAACACTGCTTCATTATGGAGTTGTACGACCTTTTAGACGTCGATATTCGTATATCCTTTAGCAAAGACTATTCTCCATCAGCCCTTCCTATAGTAAGCTCTGCTCAAACAACGAAGACAGGGTGGAATCCACCGCCCGATAATAACGACAAAATGACCTGCAAAAAGGGGGATGAACAACATGAGACGTATAGCTGTTGCATTTGCAATGCTGTTGCCCATGGTTGCTTTCGCACAAAACTATTCCATTGGTACTGGTGGACAAAGTGGCATTTATTATCCCTTTGGTGGTGCTCTTGCCAAAGTCTGGTCGGACGAAGTCGGCAGTATCAATGTTAAAGCCGAAGTAACTGCGGCTTCCGTTGAAAACACTATTAAAGTCGTCCGTGGTGATATGCTGGCCGGCATCGCCATGGGCAATGTGGTAATGGACGCTTACCAGGGGGAGGGAAAGTTTCCTGCCAAAATGCCGGTTAAGGTGTTGTTCGCCCTTTACCCAAACCTTGTGCATCCCATGACGCTGCAAAACTCCGATATCCAGACGCTGGATGACCTGAAAGGTAAGCGTGTCTCTCTGGGAGCGCCGGGTTCCGGGACTGCCGTTACCTCGGCAGCATTGTTGAAAACTCTGGGGATTAATCCTGAAAAGGATATCAATGCCGTCTATCTCAATTACTCTGAAACCACCAATGCGTTGGCTAATGGTCAGATTGATGCTGGCTTTATTGTTGGCGGACAAGGTGTTGGTGCGGTAACCCAGATTGCTTTAACACATAAGCTGCGTGTCATTCCGGTCTCTCAGAAAGAAAGACAGGCATTTATTGCCGAGTATCCCGCTTACAGTGAATACACGATTCCTGAGGGCGTTTATAACAATGTTCCGGCAACAGACACGTTAAGTATTTGGAACGTGCTGGTGGTTCGTGCCGATATGGCCGACGACATGGCTTATGAGCTAACCCGGGCTGCCTATGAAAATATGGATGAAGTCCGCAAGGTGGTAAACGTTGCTGAAGCAACTGTTCCTGCTAATGCCAAGCAGCTGGCGGGCGTGCCTCTTCACCCGGGCGCAGAAAAGTATCTGAACAGCATTCAATAATTATGATCAGTACTGAAGAGTAGAGATAGCAGTTTTGCTATCTCTACCTCCCTCTTATAATCTGTCGGACGAATGATATGAGCAGGCTTAAGCAAGGACTGGACTATTTGTTGTTGGCCTTGGCAGTAATGCTGTCAGTCTTCCAGATCTGGCAGGGTGTGACCTCCACTATTTCTGCAACGTACTTTAGGCCTGCTCACCTGACCTGGGTAATGGTGCTTATTTTTCTTCACTATCCACTGTTTAAAAACACCAGAATCGAACAAAAAAATAGCCCACTTATGGCGACTGGCCGATGGGTAGACAGTGGTTTATGTACTCTGGCCGTGCTGGCTGGATACCAGATCATCCAGTTTGACTATAACGATATTAACTACCTGCTGTTTGGCCTGGCCAAAATGGATTTGATCGCTGGTGCTGTTTTTGCACTTTTGTTATTAGAAGCCTGTCGACGTACTGTAGGTTGGGTCATGGTGATTATTGCCAGTATATTTCTGGTATACAGTGCGTTTGGTGACCTGCTTCCGGGAACACTGGCAACCAAGGCATACAGCCTTCAGGAAATAGTACAGTTCCAGATTTTTTCCAGTAACGGAATTTTTGGCTCTGCACTGGGTATTGCCGCCACAACCGTTTTTATCTTTGTATTGTTTGGTGCTTTTCTGGAAGTGACCGGGGCGGGCAAGTTCTTTATTGACCTGGCCTTTGCCATTGCCGGCAAATATCGGGGAGGTCCTGCAAAAGCTGCAGTCATCTCTTCTGCTGGATTGGGCTCAATTTCCGGATCGGCCATTGCCAACACGGTAACCACCGGTTCCATTACCATCCCAATGATGAAGAAACTGGGTTACAAGCCAGAACAGGCGGCAGGCATTGAAGCAGCAGCTTCAACCGGTGGACAGATTATGCCGCCTATTATGGGGGCCGGTGCTTTTGTGATGGCACAGTTTACGGGTGTGCCCTACAGCGACATTATGATTGCCTCCATTGTGCCGGCACTGCTTTATTTCTTCTGTACACTGCTTTATGTGCATATCATGGCCTGCAAGCTGGATTTACCGACGGTCAATCGTACAGAAGCTGTTCTTAAGGTGATGAAGCAGGGGGCTCACTTCCTGATTCCCCTGGTGCTGATTACTGCATTGTTGATGATGGGGTACTCCCCCTTGCTGGTGGGTGTGGCTGGCTGTGCAGCCATATTGGTTAGCGCCGCTTTACGCAAACACAGTCGGGTAAGTATTGCGAAGGTGATTGAAGGGATGAAGGCGGGGGCATTGCTGGCGCTTCCTATCTCTGCAGCCTGTGGTGCTGCCGGCATTATTGTGGGTGTCGTTGGGCAGACGGGCATTGGCCTGCAGTTTACCCAGTTTGTTATGGCGCTTTCCGGTGGTTATCTGTTTACTGCGTTGTTGTTGATTAGCCTTGTTGCTCTGATTCTGGGTATGGGATTACCGGTCACTGCTGCGTATATCGTACTTGCTGTGATTGCCGTGCCTTTATTGGGTGATTTCGGGTTGCCACTGTTAACCTCCCATCTGATTATTTTCTGGCTGTCACAAACCTCTAATGTAACTCCGCCCATTGCCCTGGCAGCATTTGCCGGTGCGGGTGTGGCCAATGCCAATCCAATGAAGGCTTCGGTTGAGGCATTTAAGCTTGCAGCGGGCTTATTTGTCATCCCAATGATGATGGCCTATACGGGGCTGATCAATACCACGGGCGACTTTTTGGGCCTGGCATTGGCAACCCTGCAGACGGCCACCATCATTGTTGCGATGGCGATGACCATCGAAGGCTATCTGCTAAGGAAGTTAAATACCTGGGAGAGACTGATGTCCCTGGCCAGTCTGCCTGTGCTGCTATTAAATCCATATGGAGGTGCATTGCTGGGCACTTTAGTCGTGGTTGTATTGGTTGCCCTGCAATGGCGGCCCGGGGTAGAGCAACGCCTGCAAACTACTGGCAAAGGTTGTTAATACGAAGCACACCATGCGCTTTGCACTTGGTTCGGGGTCTTGTGCTGCGATGAAGCAAAGATAAAAACGTTGAGAGGCTATGTATGAAACCTCCCCACCCTGCCGCTGCCACGTTTGCCCGTGGCCGTAACGGTCACGGTGGGGGCTGCTGAGGTGAATCGGGCTTTCCGCTACGAGGCGGACCTGCACTCCAGCACCTGCCAGGAGCTCCCTGGGTAGTATTATCGGCTCGGGACGTATGGTGACTGGCGAACAGGCCAGGGAGATTTCATCGGCATTATATCGACAATTGAGAAGATGTCTGCAAGTTTTTTCAGCTATCAGTTTTCGTGAAAATCACCAAAGGTTATCATTTTAACGCTCAACAGCTGACAGTGCCTGATCCAGCTTACCCAGCAACTGGTCAATATGCTCCCGGGTGTCCTGCTTTTCATCTTCATTCTGACGACGGCTCTGCATCAGCTCGTAACTGATATTCAGAGCCGCCATCACAGCAATACGTTCAATACCAACCACTTTACCCGTAGAGCGGATTTCATGCATTTTTTCGTTCAGGTAGCGTGCAGCCGTGTGCAGTGAGTCCTGATTGTCTCTGGGACAGGCAACACGATACTCTTTATCCAGAATATGAACGGATGTAACTGATGATTTATCCGTCATGACTCATGCTCCAAAGACCTGAGACGCTGAATCATCGCTTCTACTTTATTGCGTGCAACGTCGTTTTTTTCCATCAACTTCGCTTTTTCAGCTCTCCAGGACTGCTCCTGCTGTCGCAGTTGCCGGTTTTCAGTTGTCAGTTTCTGACAAAGGGCAACCAGGTAGTTGATTTTCTGGTCGAGGGCGATGAAATCGGATTCTTTCATAGCTTCCCTGAATGCTCGGTTATTAAGGCTACTATAGCCTCTGGAGAAATTCAGAACAATGACTTAATGCTTGACAATGTTTTATTTTTAATTCGTCTGGTAATGCT
Source organism: Endozoicomonas sp. SCSIO W0465 (assembly GCF_023716865.1). Classification (NCBI taxonomy): domain Bacteria; kingdom Pseudomonadati; phylum Pseudomonadota; class Gammaproteobacteria; order Oceanospirillales; family Endozoicomonadaceae; genus Endozoicomonas; species Endozoicomonas sp. SCSIO W0465. The sequence goes on along the minus strand of NZ_CP092417.1, from coordinate 733,172 downwards.
GTTTCAAACCGATCAAGCTGTCTTTTGCAAAAGGAGGGAATAAAGCAAAATACCTAAAAACAGAGCCAATAAAGTAGGCACAAGAATACCTGAGGCAGTCAGGCAAAAGATGACAAAAGATCCAGTTTCTGACTTGGGTACTGGTGAAAAAATTGACACTCGAATCCATCTATCATGCAGGTTTTTTGCCAATAATTCTTATTTGATCCTGATCCCCATGACTCCATACCGGGTAATGGGGAGCTTCACCCTGTTCGCATACTTCGATAATAAAACCAGCATTTTCGATTAATAACCCCAGCTGCTCGGAAGAGAAAAAACAAAAGTCTCTTCCGGGAATATTAAGTTCATGTGCCGCCAACACCGGATCGGTTTTTTCCGGGCAGTTAAATGTTTTTGCAGCCTGCGCCAGAAGGCTGAGAAAATCCCGTTGACAGGTAACGGTTAATGGCGATTTTCTTAGGCTTTCCCGTACTTCCTTACTCAAGCCCGTCGTTTGCAACACAGCAACATCACAGGAGCAACAGGTAAGCAACAGAGTGCCCCCGGGTTCAAGAATTCGGTAAAGTTCTCTAATAGATGGAATCACGTCTTCATTGGCAAGAAAATGAAAAACTTCAGCGCAAAGAATTCCGCAGAAGGCACTGTCTTCAAAAGGAATATTTCCTGGCAGTTTTGTTGCTCTGCATGCGAGCGCTTTTTGCTGAGTTACCGATAAGTCATTCAGCCATTTAGACAAGTTCGGTTTATCGATGTCAGTGGCGACCACCTGTGCTCCATGCACCAGGGCCTCGCGGGTGTTGACTCCGTGACCACATCCTATGTCCAGGAGTGGGTTATCTTCTTTCCAGCTATTTAACCAGCTATCCAGATAAATAACCGGATTATGAAATGTAAAACCAATGCCCTGCTGATTTCTTTCGTACAAACTTTCTGACATGCCGACACTCCCGATGTAATGAAGTTAACAGCATAGACACTTTTTTACTTATGACGTCTATTCAAGACGTCTATCTAAGACATCCCAAGACATCCCAAGACATCCCAAGACATCCCAAGACATCCCAAGACATCCCAAGACATCCATTTAAGACGTATAATTAACAAGTTTGTTCGGGAAGTCTGTTAGAATCCCTGTCAAGTTTGGCTTATTAACGTTGATGGCTTTTTATCATGACGACCGTCTCTTCTCAGCCTGGTGATGCACCCGTCCCCGTATCTTTTGATGAACTGGCTGACCTGCTGGCAGAACAGAGTCATCCATCGGAGGTTCATGGTTACTTATGTGGTCTGTTATCAGCGGGGGCTCATCCTGATGTTAAGCAGTGGTTGGAGCAGCTTGCTGAGCAGATAGGTGATCAATCGTTTGATGAACATACGAAACAGTTATTAAGTCAGTTATTTTGGCATACTCAGGATGAACTTTCGTCAGGTAGCTTATCAGTAACACTATTTTTGCCCGGTGATGATGAATCGCTGGCGTTAAGAACTCAATCAATGGGATTATGGTGCCAATCTTTTATTTCCGGCTTTGGTCAAGGGCTTGAAAGCCGTAAGGTCAGTGAGATGGTGGAAGAAGTGCTCAGGGACTTTGCTGAAATCAGCCTGATAGAAACCGCAGAGGAGAATGACGAATCTGAAAAGCTGTATGTCGAAGTGAGTGAGTTTGTTCGTTTAGCCTGGCTGAATGTCTATGCAGAGGTTTGTGGGTTACCAGAGGATTCCAGTGGTGATGACCATTCTGGGCAATATTCTGGCAATCAGGACGCCGCCAAAACCCTGCACTGAGTATAAAAAACAGAGTTCCACAGGTTCATGGTGGTGGCCGAGACATGAATAATTCTGCAGACAAGATGGATTTCGATGTTTTGATTGTTGGTGCCGGGTTGGTTGGAGCCAGTCTGGTGTGCGCCCTGGAAAAGGCAGTGATAAAGCAGGGCTTGAGGCTGGCGATGGTGGAGACCCACGATCTGAGTCAGCCTGGCGATATTCCTCCGGGCTTTGATGCCCGTGCCTCTGCGCTATCATGGGGAACCTGCTGTATTTACGACCAGCTTGGGCTGTGGCCAGACCTTGTTGGTCAGGCTGAAGCCATTACCAATATTCATGTTTCCGATCAGGGCAGCTTTGGGGTTTCCCGTTTGCAGGCCTCTGATGAAGGTGTTCCGGCACTGGGGTATGTGGTCAAAAATCATCTGTTGGGTGATGTCCTTTTGCATCGGTTGCAGGCTCTCCAAAAACAGGGGACGGTAACGATATTCAGTCCTGATGAAGTGCAAAGACTGAGTCCTGTCCAGGGAGGTATGAGGGTTCAGCTAAAGCAGTCAGACGTTTCGGTTTCACTGGTTGTGCTTGCTGATGGCGGCCGCTCAGGTTTGATGGCTCAGCTGGGAATAGGAGTGGAGCAAAAGGACTATCATCAGCATGGAATCATTGCCAATATTGCCCTTGACCGCCCCCACAACGGTATGGCCTGGGAGCGTTTTGCCGGTAAAGGACCGATGGCGCTGCTCCCGTTAACCGGTGATCACCATTTTGAGCACCGGGTGGGGCTGGTGTGGACAGTACCCGATGAGGAAGTCGATCGTATTGATCATCTTGCGGACGATGCGTTTCTGGCACTGTTGCAGAAGCGGTTTGGTTACCGGGCCGGACGTTTTCTGGCTGTGGGAAAGCGGGACCGATATCCACTGGCCATGCGCATAGCCAAAGAGCAGGTAAGGCCGGGGCTGGTGGTTTTGGGTAACGCTGCCCATGCAATACATCCGGTTGCTGGCCAGGGTTATAATCTTTCTATCCGCGATACCATGGCTTTGGCAGAGAATATTTCGATTTCTCTGGAAAGAAAGGTTCCGGTAGGAGAGCTTGGGCGGTTACAGGAATACAGGCAACAGCGTTTGAGCGACCAGAGCCTGACCAGCCGTTTTTGTGATGGTCTCATACACCTCTTCTCACGTACCGATAGTGCATCTGTCTTGTCTCGAAACCTGGGACTGGTGACGCTTGATTATTGTTATTTGGTAAAGTCAAAATTTACCCGCAAGGCGATGGGACTATAAACCGTGATGAGCGGGCTTTACCGCTCTTGAATCTGGGAAAACAGGGATCAGAAATGCAGGCAATTGATGTCATTATTGTCGGGGGAGGAATGGTGGGCGCCTCTCTGGCTCTGGCTCTTGATCGATCTGGCATACAGACGGCACTGGTTGAACAGCAGGCATTGCAGCCCTGTTCGCTGTCAATACATGACCCGTGGCAGCCAAGAGTCAGTGCTTTAACAGAAGCATCGATAAAACTGCTGAACTATCTGGATGCGTGGCAAGGAATGCTGACCCAGCGGGTTTGTCCTTACACGCGCATGATCGTCTGGGATGGTGAGGGTACCGGAGAAGTTGCGTTTGACGCCAAAAACCGGGCACAAAAAAATCTTGGCTATATTGTCGAAAATAAAGTGATTCGAAACGCACTGTTGCAACAGCTGGCCCGCTCGACAGTTCAATGTTTTGGTGACCAGCCAAGACTTGAATACCAACTGTCCGGTCAAGGCGGTGAGATCATTCTGAGCAATGGTGAAGTGCTTTGTGCTCCTCTGCTGGTGGCTGCCGATGGTGCGGAGTCACGGTTACGACAGCTGTCTGGAATTCCCTCAAACCGAAAAGATTATCGTCATCATGCACTGGTAACAACGGTTGAAACCGAACGCTTTCACCATCACACAGCCCGCCAGGTATTTCTGGATTCCGGTCCGTTGGCATTTCTACCCCTTGAAAGTCAGGATGGGCGACATTACTGCTCAATTGTCTGGTCTCTTTTGCCTGCTGAGGCAGACCGGATAGAGGCCTTGAGTGACCAAGCTTTCTGCCATGAACTAGAGAGAGCGTTTGAACATCGAGCGGGTAAAATTCTGAAGGTAGAAAAGCGATTCCGCCATCCGCTGTGTCAACGGCATGCCAGGCAGTATCATCGACAAGGTGTTGTTCTGGTAGGAGATGCCGCTCATACCATTCATCCGCTTGCGGGTCAGGGGGTGAATTTGGGTTTCATGGATGTGGCAGTGCTGACTGATGAGTTGATCACAGCCGCCGGTCGTGGGGATGATTATTTTGCAGCGCATATTCTGGATCGTTATCAGCGTCGTCGCAGAGGGCATAACACGTTGATGATGGCTGCCATGACGGGTTTTCAGAATCTGTTCGGGGCCAATGATCCTGGCATTCGCTGGTTGAGGAACACGGGTCTGAGACTGACCAACCGATTACCGTTGATCAAGGACATGATTGTTGATCAGGCGACCGGGTTATCAAACGATATACCTGAATTTATTCGCTAAATCTCAACCGATCCCGCAATTTTTTTCTATCCTGACTGCTGAATTTGATGATCAGGCAGGCAGGATATGAAACTTCAGACGCTTCTTGGATACTGTCTAAAAAAAGTGATGGCTTTTGACTTTGGTAATCACTACCAACAGTCGCTGTCACTCTTCATACCTGATAGAAATAATACCCGGTTGTCAACGCGTGTGATAATCAGGCCTGGTGTTAAAAAAATACATCGGGTTTCCTATGCCGTATTTGCTTTGTGTGTTCTGTCCATTGCTTCTGATGCTGCAGATCCTGAACCGGTAATGGCAGCTCCCGCTGATTACCTGATCAGCCTGGTCAGGCATGGAGATCGCTCGCCAAGAGATCTCGGCGATATGGCCAGCTACTGGCCAATGGGCGCAGGACAGTTAACAGTAGGAGGCCTTGAGCAGGAATATTTGTTGGGAAAGAAAATTCGCAGTCATTATTTTTCGGAATCCCTACCTCATTCCTGGTCCCCCAGGATCAGTCAGCATTTTGCCAAAGGTCTGGACCGAACCATTCAAAGTGCCAGTGCTTTGCTTCAGGGCATTTACCCCAAGCAGACCAGAAGCATGGGGATACCGGGTGGCATTCAGGTCCCACCGGTTTACGCATCACCGTTAGCCAGTGATGACTTGTTCTCTGCCCAAAGGCTGTGTCCGGGGTATTTGCACAGGGTACAAGCTCTTGAGAACAGTGCAGACTGGTTAAGGAAGAAAGAACAATATCGTGACCAGCTGGCTTCCTGGCTTGAGTTTGGCAAGCAGGTTGGTGAGGTTGGAGAAAAGAGCGATAACAGAGATCTGTATTCTCTACTTCCTTTGATTGACCTGATTGCCATACATCGGATGCACAATCTGCCAATGCCTAAAGGGATTAGCCGACAGGAAGCTATTGAACTGGAATCGTTATTAAACTGGGTGGTCAGCCGAACGGTTGCCAATTATGAGATTGCCCAGTTGATTGGTGCTCCTTTGGCAAAAGCGATGATCAGAGATATTAAACGGGTACAGCAATGCCTGGAAGAAAAAGGCAGTTGCCACGCCTGCCAGCGCTGGACACTGTATTCTGCCAGTGACACTAATTTGCTGGCTATTATGACCATGCTCGGAGCGCCATCAGATAGAATCGTTGATTATGCCACCCATTTTGGTGTTCAGCTGAACTGGAATGATGGGCGACCAGAAATAGTGCTTTCACTTAATCATGAGCCTTTTGCCATTCCCGGCTGTGTTGGGCGCTGCTCTCTCAACCAGTGGCTGGTCCTGCTTGAGCGATCGTTACCCGATGACTGGGATTATCTCTGCGCAAGGGGCAGAGGTGGTCTGACGCCCTATCCAGAACCCTATGTACCCTCAGGCAGTGTAGCGAATCGCCAGGAGGCTGTCGGACTTAAGACTGTCCTACTGCGGTTGCAATAAATGGGTCTAAAAATTCCTGCTTCCTCGTCAAATAGCCCCGCTATTCTCCTCAGAGTCGGAAATTTTTATCCTCAACTTCTCGCAATCCTCGCCAAGGACGCTTAAGTCCGACGCTGCTGGTTAATTTACATGGATTCCTGCCCAAACCTGAAAAAAAAACTGAACTATATTTACTCAGTCTCGTCAAAACTGTACTGAATAACAAGTTCATCAGTTTCTGGAAAGGAGCAGTTAAATGCGGAAGTATTGTCTGGCGTCAGCTTTGCCAGTATTGACAATTCTGGTCATGTTGCCGGGTTGTAATAAAGCACCTGAATGCCCAGAAGTGGCAACGGTAGTTTATGAAGACTTGTCCGGTGTAGAAAAAGGCGTTGAATCTTACTCCTGCTCTAACCCCGGCAAAACAAGCGTTTTGGAACAAACTTGGTGTGAAGCAAAGGAGCTGTTCGAAAAGCAGGGCCTGTCCTCCGGCTCGGAAGATTTTCTGACTTATCTTCAGGGTTTCCGTGAAGGTTATTCTCAGGCCAGCCAGGCTGATGATAGCAAGTTGAATCTGTTTGATGTCGATAGCCAGCCTGAGCCTGCGTATGATATGGGCTACCGGGCCGGTTATCTTGCCATTACAGACGCCATGGGTGTGATTGAGTACAACTGCAATTCCACTGATTTGGCCAGTGAGTATAAAGATCGCTGGTGTGAGGCGGCCGATGCCTACCGCTCCAGTGGCGCTGGTAGTGTCAGTAACCCTTTTGTTAAGGGACAATTTATCGATGGTTATATGACAGGTGGTCGTGTTGCCTTGACGGTACCAACTTCCATGGAAGCTTTCTTCGGCGGGGAAAATCCTGAAGGAAAGCAGCCTGCCATTGTTCAGCCTTCAGGAGAGCTGAACAATACGGAGCTTGCTTTTTACCAGGGGTTTGATATTGGTTATAAGGCAATGATTGACAGCATCAGAGAGTCCATCAATCAAGTAATGCAACAGATGCAGATACCCAATAATATGGAATTTCCAGAAGGGTTGATGCCACCACCGGGGCAATAGTTGGTCTTGATACCATGGCAATGGCACTGACTTAAGCTCACTTCCCTTGGTGTTTCTTGAGTCTCCATGCCTGCGATCCCGGAAATTGGAGCCTTTTATGCAACGGCACTGACTTCAGGCCCAATCCCCCCATAATGGAAGGCTTACTCGGAAAGAAACGACTATAAAATCACATTCCCACACATTTCTACTATCCCTTTAGATAATCGCCCCTATCAGACCATTCCATGCCGATCGATATGGCGCAGGCATCAGGCCAGCACTTAGCGATATAAACCATAGTTTTGGAACTTTTCCATAACTTAATCATCCAAGACTTATACAACTTAATGGAATCATATGTAGTTACGGAGGATTAATGAATATAAATGGCCCCCAGGCAAATAGCTGTGAACTTCATAAAATTTGCACTTTTGGACAAAAAAACTCACCGCAATTAGCAGTCAAATGTCTTTCAGAAGAGCAATGGGTCCAACATAAAGACACTGCACACGCAGAGCAAACACCAGAGCTTGGTTGTATTTTGCCAGATTGCCATTATCCGAGTGCCAATCTGACTATCCCTGAGCGAAAAGTTTCCCATTTGGTTACAACTGGCTCTGCTTCAACTGCTGGCTCTGCTTCAACTGATAGTAGAAATCCGTTTGAATATCTTAAGAGGTCTTTGAGCGATGGTCCGGATATGGGCCCGGTACCAAGAAAAATGGTATTACAAGACTCGTCCACTATGAGTAGCAACGGGGACATTGTTAGCGGTGAGGCTGAAGTTTTAACCAATGGGAGCGCAAGCAAAACGTTTACCGCTGAGGAGGTGGCTGGACGTGTTAAAACAACCATTGAATACCTTATTCGTTCGTTAAAATATGATCAAATCATAAGAGAATTCGATGGAGAAGATGATCAAAGCAATGAGGTAATCGGGGTTTTTATTGATTTTATCTTGTATCAGGAAGGTCTGGTCAATGATCGGTGTTTTACTGTTGCAAGCCGTCCCGATAAATATGTGCCGGGTAACACCGTCAGTCAGGCGCGGGTTGAAGATATACAGTCTGACTTGAAAGATATTTTTACCGAACGAAAAGCAGCAAAGTCGGTTAACAGCAGATTAAGTTATAGTTTGGGGGAAATGCTGGTTGATTATCTCAGCAAAAAAGAGAACGTACCGAATGATATTATCCCTGAAGTACTCACTATGTTTAATTACAGGCGTAAATCTATATACGACCGACTACTAAAGGATATATTTCCATTTTTTGAAACCCTGCTTGCCGGAAAAGGTCTTTTTTCTGAGCTGGGGGTTATCTTTAATTTTGCCATAACATTCAGGCATGAAATCATTGATGGTAACGCAACCCGTTGGCGTAATAATTTGTTAATCAGTAGTTTGCGCATTAACAACAGTGGTATGAGAGAGTATTTTAACCGACACGTTATGGATGTTATTTTTGCCGGTCGCTGTGATGCTATTGTCAATGCCCCGTTTGATAGCTGCTCTTTACCCACTGACAGTGCGGTAAAACCGGCAAGCCCATTAAAGCTTACATTTGGTGAAGAGCTTGAATATGATCTTGTTCGAGATGATGGGTATCTTGAGAGAAAGCATCAGCTTGTTAATGATTTTGCATCCCGACTCCAGGAAAAAGGGATGAGTCTTTATAACTCCGGTCGCTATCGTCATGGTGAATATTATGGCTTTAGTGATGGCTTTGTCGTGAACCCTTTTTTGGACACAGATCGTTGGTTTGAAATAAACTGCACACCTTATCATGCTGACGATCGACGTGCGGAATCATGTTTTGAGAAGGTCATTGACGTTATTGATTCCATGCGCAACGATGAATTGATCAGTTATAGCTCCGGGCATAAACATATTGATGTCCTGAGTGCCACTCAGGGTGATACCGATGTGCTTCTGGCAATGGAGTCTGAGATCCAGCGAAATCCTTTTTTATTGAGGGCATTTGGGAATAACGATCGTATCGTACGGAACGATGAAATGTTTTGGTACAAAACATTTGCTGATTATAACCCAGACACCAAACCATTTGCCGTGCAGCGGTTAAATTGGATGATTGACCGATATAACAAAAAAATAGCAGCAAGTTGTGCTGAAGATTTAAGCGGTATAGGAGGCACTGAATCGGAAAAAAAAGACAGGCTTGAACAATTTGCGCATTTTTATAGCCAGTTTGTCCATATGACCACCCTACAAAATGGGCTTGGTGTCATTGATGATGACAATATGGAAAAGTATATGGCCATGTCTTTATTGCACATTACCGGAGCGAGCGAAGTCGTTAAGTTGTCAACACTGGAGTTTCGTTTTTTCCGGTGCCCGAAAACAGTAGAGGAAATAAAGTTGATTAACCGGTTTTTACAAGCCTGGTTTCATCATCTTCATCAGTGCAAAAAGGATAAAATCCCTTTGCAGCTTGTTCCTGAAGATATCCAATCCTGCCGGGATTATACGGCCGGAGAAGTTCAGACAAAAACCATCGACTACCTTAGTAAATTAGGACTGAACCCGGAGGATTATCGCTGTTTTTGGGGCGACGTACGGGACATTCCGTTAGTGGCCGTTTGAACAAGGATTTCTGGTTACGGGCTAATAAGTCAGGCTTGATCCATCGATGCTTTATCTTTCTGAGCCTTGTTATTCGGGTGTTGTGTCCAGTTAAGATAAGGCCTGCCGGTTTGCTGTCTGACCATGGATATACAGTTATCCACCGGACAGGTGATCTGGCAGAGGTTACACCCCACGCAGGCTTCCTCGATAACATCAAACCGGTGTTGGGTTGAATGTTTTATCGGTGTCATGGCTATGGCCTGGTGCGCAGTATCTTCACAGGCCGCGTAGCATCGACCGCACTGGATACAGCTGTCCTGGTCAATGCTGGCAATGGTCTTGTAATTCAGATCCAGGTATTTCCAGTCCGTTAGATTGGGGACTGCCGCGCCCCGAAAGCTGTCCAGAGTTGAATAGTGTTTGCTATCCATCCACCGTGACAGGCCATCAATCATGTCCTGGACAATCTTGAAGCCGTTCAGCATGGCAGCAGTACACACCTGAACGTTGCCTGCCCCAAGGGCGATAAACTCGGCAGCGTCCCGCCAGGTACTGATACCGCCAATAGCCGAGATGGGCAGTCCGCCGGTGTCCGGGCTGCGGGCAATCTGTCCGACCATGTTCAGGGCGATGGGTTTCACCGCTGCCCCACAATAACCGCCACTGGTGAACTTATCGTTGACGGCGTGGTATCCCACCATCCGGTCCAGATCAATACCGGTAATGGAGTTGATGGTATTGATCAGTGATACGGCATCGGCACCACCGGCCTGAGCCGCTTCAGCAGCCACCACGATATTGGTGATATTGGGTGTGAGTTTAACGACAACGGGCAGATTGCTGTGCAGTTTGCACCAGCGGGTAACCATTTCAATATAGTCCGGTACCTGACCGATCGCTGAGCCCATTCCCCGTTCTGGCATGCCGTGGGGGCAACCGAAATTCAGTTCGACACCATCACACCCGGTTTCCGCTACCTGGCTGAGGATAGCTTTCCAGCTTTCTTCCTCGCAGGGCACCATCAGCGAAACCAGTAGCGCCCGGTCTGGCCAGTCTTTTTTGGTCTGGCGTATTTCATCCAGATTCACCTGAAGCGGGCGATCCGTGATCAGTTCGATATTGTTGAACCCGATCACGTCACCACGGGTATTCCTGTGACAGGAATAACGGGAACATACATTGACCGCTGCCGGGTCTTCTCCCAGGGTTTTCCAGACAGCACCGCCCCAGCCTGCCGCAAACGCCCGATAGACATTGTAAGCCTTATCCGTCGGTGGCGCAGAGGCCAGCCAGAACGGGTTAGGGGAGCGAATACCGAGAAAATTACTGGTTAAGTCAGCCATTATCTTTATCTCTCTGCCGGTATTACCCGCAAGTATTGGTGAATGGCATGGGCCGCTCTTTTACCATGCTCAACCGCATGGACGGTCAGGTCTTTACCTTTATCAATGCAGTCGCCACCGGCCCAGACGTTAAATAGCGATGTGCGTAAGTTATCATCGGTTACGATACGGTTGCCGTTGACCTCAGGGCTTTCACGGGTATTGGCAAATGACTCCACCAGCAAATGCTGGCCAATGGCTTTGTAGAGTGTGTCTACCGGTAAGGTGATCAGCTCACCCGTACCCTGTAATTGGCCGCAGGCATCCATCGTGGTCTTTTCCAGCCGGATGGCGGTGATGCAGCCACCTTCGGTCTCCAGGGCTGAAGGCTGAACCCAGGTGAGGATGCGCACACCATTGTCCCGGGCAAAAGCCTGTTCATGATCCGTGGCTGACATCTGTTCACGGCCGCGACGATAGGCAATGGTGACTTCCTCTGCACCCAGTCGTCGGTATTGGCAGGCAATATCAATCGCGGTGTTGCCCCCGCCAATAACCACGATACGTCTGCCAACGGGCAGTTGGTTCAGGTCATTACACTGGCGAAGGCGGGATATGGTGGGGAGGGCATCTTCAACTCCCTGTGCGGCTTCGCCCTGAAGGCCCAGTGAATGGCAACCGCCCAATCCGAGACCGAGAAACACTGCGTCAAATTGCTTTCTTAACTGATCCAGGCTGAGGTTCTGTCCAAGCCGACAACCGTACTCCGGACGGATACCACCAATTTCCATGATGAACTCCACTTCCTGTCGGGCATAATTATCCACCAGTTTATAGGAAGCAATACCGTACTCGTTCAGTCCGCCAGGTTGTGTCTGTGCATCATACAGGGTGATGTTGTGTCCTTCCCTGGCCAGGTGATGGGCACAGGTCAGCCCTGCCGGACCGGCACCCACCACGGCAATGGTTTTTCCTGTTTCAGGCAGGCGGGTAAATGGATGGTCGCGGGACTGTCGGTTATCCACGGCGTAACGCTGCAGCCGGCCAATCCTGACTGGACGGCACTCTGGCTCATGATGTCGGACGCAGGCCTGCTCGCAGAGGATTTCTGTCGGGCAGACCCGGGCACAGCTTCCTCCCAGAATATTGGCATCCAGAATAACCTGTGCGGCACCGTCAATATTGTCAGTGGCGATACGGTTGATAAAGGAGGGAATATTGATGCCGGTGGGACAGGCAGGGATACAGGGCGCCGCTTCGCAGTACAGGCAGCGGCTGGCTTCAATATGAGCCTGGTAATCATTGAGTGCCGGTTTAATATCCGCAAAGTTGCGGCGGTATTCTTCCGCTGGCAGCCTGCCGCTGTCAATATCGGGTCTCTTCATGGCGGTTAATCCTCATCAAGTGTAAGAAGACTAGCAGCCAGAATGTATTCGGAAAGAATACCGGCATATGGCTATGTATCGTTGTGGAAAACAAATCTATAATTGTCTGTTAAATTACTTTTTCGTAGATTCGTTAATGCTGCTCTATATTCTTGACCTCTTTGGTACTGCGGTTTTCGCCATTAGTGGTGTCTGGCTGGCCTGTCGGAAAGATATGGATTTGTTCGGTGCCATGGTACTTGCCTTTGTGACTGCCGTTGGGGGTGGCACGATAAGGGACGTTCTACTCTCCTCAACTCCCGTATTCTGGATAAAAGATACGCTCTACTTACTGGTTATTCTTGCAACGACTCTGTTTGCCATCGTGGTTCGCCAGTGGCATGAGCGCAGTAAATGGATTCTTCAGGTATCTGATGCCCTGGGGCTGGCTGTCTTTGTCGTTATTGGTGTTACCAAGTCGTTGTCGTTTGGCGTGGAGCCAATGGTGGCGATTATGATGGGTGTGCTCACTGGCTGTGGTGGTGGTGCTATCCGGGATATGCTGGCCGGGGAAGTTCCCATGGTGTTGAGAAAGGAAATTTATGCATCAGCCGCCATGGCCGGTGGAGCGGCATTTGTATTGCTAGAGCCGGTGATTCATAACAGTAACGTAACCACTGTTATTGCCATGTTGACCGTGTTGGTATTGAGGCTGTTAGCACTTTATAAAGACTTGTCACTGCCACGTTTCAGTTTGCCGATATAAATTATTGGTATGTTAAGACCGGTTCTGTAAAAAGCAGAATCGGTCAGCTTGTCTCAGATATTTAGAATCCCCACTTTTCATATATGGTGTTCAGATAGATTTCCCATTCCTGTTCGATATAAGTTTGTATTGCTTCTGCTTTATCCGCATTGCCAGCTGCCATTGCCTTTTTCAGTAGTACCGATGGATACCTTGGGTATCTGGGGTCACTCCGGTCATCCTCAATAACATACCCGTCCAGTCCCATGGTTTGAACACAATCGTTAATAAACTGATTGTCCAACTGATGTTTTCTGTCAATTTCTACGCAGCCGGTACGAACCACATCAAGGTAGGACATGACAATTTTCTTGTGATCGTGTCCTTTATCAAAATAGAACTTTGATGCTGTACGAGGAGAATAAATAAAAACTTCAGTACTCTGTCCGCCCTGAGTAACCAGATCCCGATGAGCATCCAGATAAAAAGAAACGTTTTCAATGGGGATCCTGATTCTCTGGTAAGCGGGGCCTTCACGCTCATCGAAAGCGCCAAGCTGGTCTTTTTTTACCGCAAAGATCAGACCGTTAACGTAGGCGTCTGGAGCCGAACCCGGTTCAACACCGAGGGTTCTCTGCTGACTGCGCTCGATCCATAAGTTCCATAGCCGTTCTACTCCCCGGATTTTCACCGGTATATACACGGCATCTTCCGGGTCCGGTGCTGTAGCCGTTCTGGCAGGTGTCTGCATAAGGCTGCCATAACCGAAAATAAAAGCGTAATCGTCATCCGCTTTTGCCACAGTGGTCAATAACATAATAACAACAAACGTTAGGGAGATTTTTAAATGCATAATGATCAGTCCTCTCATTATTGTAATATTGAGGGCTTCCTGCCAGAGAAAGAAATGTCAGTGAAGCTCAAAATTATTGTGGTACTTATGTTTAGACTGGTCGGTGCTTAATTAGTTCCTGCGACGTGTTGCTCCAATGCCCATTGGATATGTTCCTGAACCAGCTCTGAAGGATAATCCAGACGGCTTTTCAGGGCGGCAATGATGATGCTATCACTGCCCGGGGCATTACCCAGGGCAACGGCAATATTCCGCAGCCAGCTCTCATAACCCGCCCTGCGGATCGGTGAACCAGCCGTTCGTTCCAGAAACTGAGCTTCACTCCAGTTGAACAGTTCCACCAGGTCACTGCTATCCAGGTGATGGCGAGGTTGGAAGTCTTGTTCCAGGGTTGGTTTGGCAAAACGATTCCAGGGGCAGGCCAGCTGGCAGTCATCACAGCCATAGATGCGGTTTCCCATCAGAGGACGCAGCGCTTCAGGAATGGGGCCCTTGTTTTCGATGGTCAGATAAGAGATACAGCGCCGGGCATCCACCTGATAGGGGGCAACAATGGCTTGGGTGGGGCATTTATCCATGCAGGAAGTACAGCGGCCGCAGTGATTCTTTTCGTAGGGTTTATCCACAGGCAGAGGGAGATTGGTGAACAGTTCCCCCAGAAAGAAAAATGAGCCTGCCTGACGGTTCAGTATCAGGGAGTGCTTGCCCATCCAGCCCAGTCCCGCCTGTTGCGCCAACGGACGTTCCATGACCGGGGCACTGTCCACAAAAGCGCGATAGCCATGTTCACCAACCGCTGTCTCGATCTGCTGACCCAATTGGGTGAGCCGTTTGCGGATTAACTTATGGTAGTCCCGGCCCAATGCATAGCGGGAAACGTACGCTTTTTCCGGCTCATTGAGCAGTTTGACGGTTTCCGTGTCGGCAGGCAGGTAATCCATGCGTGCAGAAATAACCCGCAATGACCCGGGGTGCAGTTGCTCCGGTTGTGCCCGCAGTTCCCGGTGCCGGGCCATATAGGCCATATCGCCGTGATAGCCTTTATCCAGCCACGCTTCCAGATGCTTAACATCATGGTCAGGTATTTTCGCTTCAGTGATGCCGATCTCCTGAAAGCCAAGCTCTCTGGCCCAGGTGCGAATATTCTCAACGAGTTGTTCCATATCCGGTGCTGGCGATGAGTCCGTCAATGTGGTTAAAGTGGATGGTAAAGATAACGGTTCAGACACAGAATTGATTAACTCTTTTGGCCGGGACGTACAGCATCGTTTCAATGCAGAATATAATCGGTATTCTATCATCGCGGGCATGCTTATGAATAAGAGCTTACCAGAGTCTCTCTACACAGCGGATCAGGTTCGACAGCTGGATCATGTGGCCATTCATCAGGCAGGCATCCCGGGTTTTCAGCTAATGGCCAGAGCAGCCAGCACGGTTCTGTCTACCATTGTCCGCTTCTGGCCAGAAGCCAGAACCCTGCTGGTATTGTGCGGGGCAGGAAACAATGGCGGCGATGGTTATCTGGTGGCCAAACAGGCAAAAGAGCAAGGGCTGAACGTTTCAGTGCTGGCCTTTAAAAATCCGGCAGAACTGACCGGCGATGCCCTGACCGCCTGGCAGGCCTGCACTGATGCCGGCGTAGTTATTCGACCTTACGACAGTGGACAGTCCCTCTGTGGGAATGTGGCTGCGGCTGCGGATGTGGATGTGGATGTGGATGTGGATGTGGATTTGGATGTGGTTGTGGATGCCATGCTCGGCACCGGGCTTTCCGGTCATGTGCGAGGCGACTATAAAGAGGCCATAACACGCCTGAATCATCTTGAAAAGCCGGTGTGTGCTGTGGATATCCCGTCCGGCCTGTGCGCTGATACCGGAGTCCCCCTGGGAGTAGCAGTCAAGGCCAAACTTACTGTCTCTTTTATCGGTCTGAAGCAGGGTCTAATGACAGGACAGGGGCCTGAGTACTGTGGTGAGCTGGTATTTAATAGCCTGAGCGTTCCTGAATCGGTTTATCAATCCGTTCCCTCTGGTTGTCACCGAATTTCTCCGGGCCAGCTGCGCGGTTGGCTTTCACCCAGGAGCCGTGCAGCCCACAAAGGTGATTTTGGGCATGTGCTGCTCATCGGCGGTAACAAAGGGATGCCGGGAGCGATCATCATGGCTGCAGAGTCTGCCATCCATTGCGGTGCTGGCCGTGTTACGGTGGTTACTCGCAAACAACACCTTTGTGCGCTGGCTGCTCGCTGCCCGGAGGTGATGGGGACAGCGGTCAGGAGTCGCTCCGGTCTGGGTACGCTTGCCAACGGCAAGCAGGTCATCGTTATTGGCCCCGGTCTGGGTAGCGATGACTGGGGTCTGAAACTGCTGAAAGATGCGCTGGCGGCAAAGTGCCCACTGGTACTTGATGCTGATGCCCTTAACCTTTTATCGGATCATCCACAATTGCTAAAGGGACGAAAGTCACCGATGATTTTCACCCCTCATCCGGGTGAGCTGGCCCGTTTATCGGGTTTGGATGTGCCAACGATTCAGAAAAATCGATTTACAGCAGTGGTAGACAGTCATCGACAATTAACCGCGCTTACTGCAGAGCATGGAGTGGCAAGGCAACAAGATACAGTCCTGCTGTTAAAAGGGGCGGGGACACTGATTTTTGATGGCCAAAACACAGCGCTGTGCTCTGACGGCAACCCCGGTATGGCTGTGGCGGGCATGGGTGATGTCCTCAGTGGCGTTATTGGCGCCCTGCTGGCACAGGGGCTGTCACCTTTCAAGGCTGCTCAAATGGCCGCCTGGCTGCATGCATCTGCAGCGGATGAGGTAGTTGCCGGTCAGGGTGAAACCGGCCTGCGGGCAACAGAATTGCTGCCGGTTATTCGACAACGACTGAATTTTATCATTGGTCATTAAGGGTCAGACATTGGTAACTGACTGTGTGGAAAGGCTTATGCAAGGCAGATACGAACTGCTGATAGAAAATGAAGACGCCATGGTGGCGCTGGGGGGTCATCTGGCAGAAGCCCTGGGTGACCGGGGAATTGTTTTTCTGCATGGTGATCTTGGCGCGGGTAAGACCACGTTCTGCCGGGGCGTCCTGCGGCATCTTGGTCATCAGGGTGCTGTAAAAAGCCCAACCTATACTCTGGTAGAGCCTTACGAAGTCAATCACCACAGGGTTTACCACTTTGACCTTTATCGCCTGGCCGACCCTGAAGAGTTAGAGTTTATTGGTGGCCGCGACTATTTCAGTGAAGCAGCGCTTTGTCTGGTTGAGTGGCCATCTCGCGGACAGGGGGAACTGCCAGAAGCTGATCTGGACATTACCTTTGCCTATCATTTTTTTGACAGGAATGCTGACAAAAGTGCCGAAAAGAGTGCTGACAAGAGTGATTTGCCCGGAAGGAAAGCGACGATTGTCGCAGGTACTGAAACAGGGATGAGAGCGCTGGACACCTTGAAAGTGCTTAAGGGGGGCGGATGAGTCAGAGAACAGGGATTGTTCGCCGGGGTCTGAACATGCTTGACATAAAACCATGGGCAGCAACACTTACCCGTAAAAAAGCCCCCTCTGCAAATGAGGCTGCCCCGGTATTTTCGAATGGTAGACGTCGTTTCATAAAGCAGCTGGGTATCCTGGCAGTGGGCCTTTCAGCCCTGAAAGCCCAGGTTGCCGAAGCGGTCTATAAGCTGATTAAAAATGTCAGGCTCTGGCGGTCACCGGATAAAACACGGCTGGTGTTTGATGTTTCCGATGCGGTTGAGCACAACAAATTCCATCTGAATAACCCCAGTCGACTGGTTATTGATGTTGATGGTGCCCGGCTCAGCGGCTCATTCAGTAGCCTGCAGCTGAAGGATACGCCAATTCAAAATATCCGCCATGGTGCTCGTAATCAGAATGACCTGCGTATCGTGCTGGACCTGAGTGAAAAAGTGTCCAGCGACAGTTTTCTGCTTAAACCCAATGCGACGTATGGCCACCGTCTGGTCGTTGACCTGTTTGATGATGAGAGCAGAAAACCAAAGCCAGTGATAAAACCCAAGCCCGCTGGTCATCGGGATATTGTGGTGGCGATAGATGCCGGTCACGGTGGGGAGGATCCCGGGGCCATTGCCTACGGTGGCGGCTATGAGAAACATGTAACCCTGGCGATAGCGAAAGAGCTGGCAGCCCTGTTGGGTAGAGAAAAGGGGTTTCGGCCCGTTCTGGTTCGCACAGGTGATTATTATATTGATCTGCGTCGTCGTACCAAGATAGCCCGGGATAATAACGCCGATCTGTTTATCTCCATTCATGCGGATGGCTTTAAAGATCGTCGTGCCAAAGGGGCGTCTGTCTATGCCCTGTCACGCAGTGGTGCCACATCGGAAACTGCTCGCTGGCTGGCCCAGAAAGAGAACGCATCGGATCAGATTGGCGGTGAAGATGGTATTTCCCTGGGAGATAAGGATGATATTCTGGCGGGCGTTCTGCTGGATCTGTCCATGACCTCAACGTTATCGTCCAGTCTGGAAGTGGGTAATAAAGTTCTGGCCAATATGGGGGGAATTAACCGGCTTCATAAAAAACAGGTGGAGCAGGCAGGTTTTGTGGTACTCAAATCTCCGGACATTCCATCCATCCTGGTAGAAACTGGATTTATCACCAATCCGGAAGAGGCCAGAAAACTGAAGAGCCACAGCCACCAGAAAGCGATGGCGACAGCCATTTTCAATGGTGCGAAAAGCTGGTTTTATAACAAGCCGCCACCGGACACGCTGATTGCCAAGTGGAAGCAGGATGGCACCCTTAACACCCGGCCATCACGGTACGTGATCAAGCCCGGGGATACGCTGTCAGAGATTGCTGACCAGTTTGATATCAGTATGAATGATCTGAAGCGTGCTAACCGGTTATCCAGTGCCAATAATATTCGTGTTGGTCAGGTGTTGGTGATTCCAAATTAAACTCTAGCCCGGATATTTCATATATCCGGGCTAGCCCTCAAACAATGCGGTAGCCAGTGTTTGTTGAGGGCTTTTGCTACTGACGTTAGAAAAAAAATATAAATCGGGAACTTTTACTTCACAGGATGAACTAAATCAGCTCTGAGTGATTGTCCAGTAATTTTCCTTACCGTTCCTTAAATCATTAAAGTTGGTTTACTTTATGACTCCAGGCTCTTTTCACCATACAGGTAATGTTTATTATCCAACAGGCGCCACACCACAACAGACCGCTTACGGTCAATCTGCTATCAACGACCCCAATCCGGATGAGGTCTTTAAACATAAACGGATTAACATCACCAGAACCATGGGTACACAGGGGCTGAAATCCAATCAGCATCATTTTCATTCAGACCAACCAGCAACCACCCCGTTACCGCTCGCCAGAATCAGTACCAACTATACACACCAGCCGTACTTTAATAAGCAGCCACAACAACAGCCAACGTTCCCCACGACGCCCATGTTGAATTGGGATTTTTCCGGTGCCAATTGGCAGGCCTCCCAGTATCAAACAATCCACCAGGGCAGGTACATCCCCCTGACGCCAGCCAGCATGCCTTACATCCCCGTACAAGCCCATCAGGTCAACGGCAATCCATCCACAAATCCTTTTTCCAGCACCGATGGAAGCCGTTATCCGGAACCGATGCAATGGCATCAACCGCTGTTAAAATCCATGGCAGATCGGCAAGATGAAGAAATCACTGAATTTCTGAGTAAGTTGTGTGACAGCCAATCCGGGGCACCTGCACTGGTAAAATCAGAAAGCTTTGTACAGAGTGCTCCCCATGCTCCCCCACGGAAGCGTCCACACCACCCGGATTGGAACCGACACGCAGAATTTGGGGCATTTCAGCGCACAAAACATTCCCCATACACCATGACTAATATCAGCGATCAAGCTACCTTTACCGATAAAAACTTATACCCTGCAAGCCATATAAATCAGCTTGAACAACATCTTGCGACAACCCCTTTATACCCCTTGCAGTCACCAATACCAAAGCAATCTGCAACCACTCATACGACTACCGTCTGGTCAAGTTCGGGTAATCGACCCAACCCATTACCCATGAATACTTCCATAAGCCAACCACCGTCGGTCAGTTCAGACACGTTGCAACAAGGCATGGATTGCCCAGGGAACAGAAAAACCAGCGAAGAATCACAGCTGAGAATCACCGCACCAGCAATTAAAGTTTCAGGCGCGAACGACCAGGTTGATTTTAATTGGCAAGCTCCTGAGTTTGATCGGCACTCTAAAGTGATGATGACGTTAATCCGTAAGACACAGAATATTTTGGGGATATATAATTTGAATCTACCCTGGATTACTCCCGCACATGTTTTCATCATTGCTGCAGATGCCATTGACGGCTCCATATCAGAAATAACGATGCACATATTGCGGTTAGGCTATTTAAGAAGCCTGCCATATGAGCCAGATAACCCATTGGAACATGTCAATCCGGAGGTGGCCAAGGTAGTCAGCAATTGGTATGAGCAAAGCGAAGAAGACAAAATAGAAGCTGAGTACTTCGAACTGTTAAAAACCATCAATAGTTACAGAAAAAATAGTGGTAAATTAACATTTAAGAAAAATGCTTCTTATAGCAGGATTCTTAAAACAGCTGCTAATATTCTGGAGTCTGAAAACAACTTCAGTGGGACCAGACATTTACCACCAAGGAGTGAAAGAGCCGACCTTATTGAATACATTCAAACTGCCTTGCAATACATTCATAGTGTCTCAAGTAGTGGAACCACCCGGCAGACACCTCATACTGCATCTGGTGATGGCCAGATCGGAATAACCGGTTAAACGCCAGGTGTCAGAATCTTCCAGCCAGGATTTATTCCAGTCCCAGCGCACAAAGTAACGATATCAGCCGCAGAGACCGGGCAACACCGGAAGAAAAGCAAAGAAAGTGCTTCAAGATTTATACTGCCAACCTTTAAAAATGAAAGTAAGAGACGGTAACAGATCGGACCGAATCACCCAATCAGGAAATTCTCAGGGCAATGAGTTTCATCACTGATGAACCTGACAAAATCCGGTTCAATTGCCTGAGCGATGATCACCCGCAACACATACGCTGACTTTCAACCAGCACCGCTTCGGTAAAACCCTAAATACACACCGGAGAATGCGCTGTACAGTGCATGTTGACTTCTATTTTACCGACACAAAGCGAATCTCACCCTAATGAAAAAAACAATCAGTTTATCCTTGCTCTTACTCTCCAGTACACTCACCCAGGCAGATATTATTGGCGCAAAGGCCGGAGTCGATTACTGGCACACCAAAGACCACGGAAAAGCGGGCTCTGCCTATGTGCAAATCGAACACCCGGTCCCTCTGGTGCCCAACGTTGCCCTGCGAGCCATCACTGTTGAAGGCGAGGGTGAAGCCGACAGCCTGAACAATGTCGATGCCTATGGCTACTACGAAATCCTGGATAACGACCTGGTCTCCATGGACCTGGGCGCAGGCCTGCACAATATCAGTGGCAGTCGTCATTACAACGAAACCCTGCCCATGGCGGTTGCCGATGCCGAATGGTTCCCGGGCAGCCAGATTTCTTACTACAGCAAACTGAACTATGCCAAAAACGCCGATGCCACTGTAACAGACATCAGTGCCGGTGCCCGTTTCCAGTTGCTCTCTGCCATCTATCTTCAGGCCGGTTATCGCCATTATGAAATGGAGACCGATAACGCTGGCGGGCATTCAGACACCATTAAAGGACTCACCGCCGGGCTGCATATCGATATGTAATAACTGCCAGCACCAATGCTGGCATGTTGCTGGCATTGATGATTAAACATTGCCAAAATCACCGGTGATTTTCACATAGTTATCAAATATTATTTCTCGATCCCGCTGCTAACCCGATTATACTCAAATAAAAATCGAGTATCTGAGCAGAGGTATGCTTCGTCAGATAGCGCCAGTTTTCTTTAGCCCCATCAGCGCACCCACATAAGTCGTTTGTGGGTAAAGGCGTTTTAGTTTTGCAATCTCCTCGTCCAGTTTGCTCATAAAGCTTTGCTTGCCATATTCAGGTGAGCTGGCGGTATAAATGGTGTGCAATCGATCACCATTGGCCGAGTAAAAACTCAGGGTTCCACACATCGCTTCTCTCCAGCCGTGTTCACAGAGCAACATGCAGGTGCCATCCAGACCTATGGCAATGATTTCGACAGGTTCTGGCAGGAACGGCAAGTCATATTAGATGTCTTTCTGGTCTTCAATTAATGCACCTACCCTGTCGGATAAATGCTTGATATACGAGTTAGACAGAGTCCTTTGATGGTTGGTTGCAGAGTCTTCTTTAACAGCAGGAGCGGGCATCTGGCTGTATTTCCAAGCGAGTGTTTTAGCAAACTTGGGGGTAGCTGAGCCGACAATACCGGTGCGAAGATCAAGAGGCGCCAGCGTAACACCACTTCTTAACATAAAATCTCTGTAAGAAAGTTACAGCGTTACAGCGTTACAGCGTTACAGCGTTACAGCGTTACAGCGTTACAGCGTTACAGCGTTACAGCGTTACAGCGTTTAAGCGTTGCAACATTGAGTGTTTAAACAAAATCACGTAGTGATTTTCACCTTACCAATGGTTTTAATACGTACTAATTTGAAAAAATGATACGTATTGTAGTGAGGGTGACAAAATGAACAAATTAACCCTGACGGTTGATCCTGAAGTGGTAAGGCAAGCTAAAGCCTACGCCGCAAAGCAGCAGAAAAGCTTGTCAAAGCTGGTGGAGAATTATTTGAAAAGCTTACCCCGTACAGAAACTTCTCAGGCACCACCACTCACGGGTGCAGTCGCCGAGCTGGCAGGAATTATTAGCGAAAAAGAGCTGGAAGATGCCAAAGGCTATAGCGATTTTCTGCAGGACACATACCAATGACCCCAACCCTGTTTCTGGATACCGATATTGTGCTGGACTTACTGGCCAGGCGGGGCTAGGCGGGAGCCCTGGTTTCAACAAAGTGCCGCTATTTTTTCCCAAATCCAGGCCGGTGAATATTGGTGAATATTATGGTGCAACATCGGTGCTGGTGTTTGCCAATGTCTTTTATATTCTCCGAAAAATCAAAGGCCAGAAGGCGGCACGGGAAGCACTGCAAACACTCAAAAGCCTGCTCAGGGTAATGTCCACCTCTGAAGCCAAGTCTGGAAACCGCCCTGCACTCCACGTTCACAGACTTTAAAGACGGTATTCAATACTTCACCGCACAAAGTAGTGGCGCCAGCCTGCTCATTACCCGCAACATAAAAGACTATAAAACACAAAACCTGCCGGTAATGACACCGCAGCAGTTTCTGGAAAGCCTTGAGCCTTAAAGTGTTACAGCGTTGAAACGCTTTAATCTTCAACGCTTGAACAAAATCTCCCGTGATTTTCGCATCAACTTGACATTAATACCCCGCTTGCTACGTTACATGTAACGCAATCAACATTATTGAAAACTTAGCCAAGGAGGCGTTATGTCTACCAATGCCAGCCAACCAAAAACCACAAGGGAACGTGTAGAAAGCCACAGAGAAGCACTGCGTCAGGCCGGTTTGCGCCCTTTGCAGATTTGGGTTCCAGATACGCGGGTCAAGGGCTTCGATCTGGAGTGTCAGCGACAATCAGCCATGCTCAAATCTGATAAACTGGAACGTGACACCATGGACTGGATTGAACAAACCAGCGACGATGAGGGCTGGGCATGAAGCGGGGCGACATCGTTACCGTCTCAATCAAGGGAGACTATGGCAAACCAAGGCCTGCCTTAATCATCCAGTCCAACCTGTTTCCGGATCACCCTTCGATAACTATCCTGCCAATCACAGGAGAGTTGAGGGATGTACCCCTATTCCGCTACACCCTGTTTGAAAGTAAAGACAACGGACTCAACAAAACCTCCCAGGTGATGATCGATAAAATCACCACGATAAAAGCCGACAACATCGGCAAAACCATCGGCTCACTGAGTCAACAAGAACTGACAGAAGTCACCCGACTGATGGCGTTATGGTTGGGAATGGCCTGAAGGGCAATGTTTCAAGGTTAGTAAAGTTACAGCGTTACAACGTTTAAGCACTTAAACCTTCAATGTATATCAATAAAAGAGTATTCTGCAAGCGCGGAAAGAAATGTTATCAAGTGTTGATGAATAAATGGTTGTATGAGAGTTTCAATATACAAATACGAGAAAAGAATGCTGATTTATGGTGATATAAAGCGACCAAACCAATAACGCCATGAACCAGCCTCTTGTGCACGCATCATACGCCAATACCCTGAAATCGTCATCCTCTGCAGACTTTTTTTCCGCCCGCACAGGATCAGTTGAATCACATGATCAAACATCTTGAGACTATGTTCAGACTATGGAGATTGATACCCCCACCCCATCTAACGCCCTCGCAAAAACAACTTATCCAATTGGTCCATGGTGAGCATGGTCCAGGTTGGACGACCATGGTTGCATTGTCCACTGCGCTCCGTCTGTTCCATATCCCGGAGCAGGGCATTCATCTCTTCAATGGATAGCTTTCGGTTCGCTCGCACCGAGCCATGACAAGCCATGGTGGCCAGGATTTCATTGATATGAGCTTCAATCCGGTCGCTGGTACCGTGTTGCATCAAATCGGACAGTACATCCCTCAACAATTTATCAACATCGGCATTTTGCAGCATTACGGGTATCTGGCGTACCAGCAGGGTTTCCGGCCCCATCCGTTCCAGCGTCAGGCCCAAACGGGAAAAGTACTCACTGTTTTCCTCTGCGCAGTCTGCCTCACGCTCACTGACCGATACGGATTTAGGTACCAATAGTGGTTGAGCTCGAATCCCCTGCTCCTGATAGGACTGCTTCATGCGCTCATAGGTAATCCGCTCATGAGCCGCGTGCATGTCCACCAGAATCATCCCCTGGTCATTTTCAGCAAGAATATAGATCCCTTTCAGCTGGGCAATGGCATAGCCCAAAGGCGGTGCCAGAGCATCGTTTTCCGGCAACGGCTGAGCAGGCACCGTCGCTAAAAATGCTACACCGGATTCCTGTACAGCATCATCACCCACCGCCCTGGCCTGGCTTGCATTCAATGGCTCAGCAGCGGTGGCATATAACTGACTATAGGCTTCTATCTGTCGCTTAACCTGCCCGGAAGAAGGTACTTCTGATAAAGCAGGACGACAATCATAGCTGCCACCACCGCCTGAGCGTTCACTGGCAGAGTAACCGGTACCGGAAGATGCAGGAGCCGCAGAGAGGTGAATGGTTTCCTGCCCCTGAAACTCACCGGCATCAACACCCGATGCCCGGGGTTGAGGCGGACTGGTCAATACCGTGGGAGGCAACTGATCTTCCGGGCGAACTTCGCCCAGGGCACGATTTAATGTGCTGAACAGAAAGTTATGGACCGTTCGGCCATCACGGAAACGGACTTCATGCTTGGTGGGATGAACATTGACATCCACCATGGCCGGATCTAATTCAAGGTAGAGAACAAATGTCGGATGACGCCCACTGTAGAGTACATCACGGTAAGCCTGACGAACGGCGTGAGCCACCAGTTTATCCCGAATAACCCGGCCGTTCACAAAGAAATATTGCAGGTCAGCACTGGCCCTGGAGAAAGTGGGCAGCCCCACCCAGCCATACAGTTTCAGGCCAGAGGCCGCAACATCAATAATGACCGCATGTTCAATAAATTTAGGGCTGCAAAGTGCAGCGACCCGGCGATCTTTTTCCGCCTGTGTCACCGCTGGACGAAGCTGATGGACACTGCGCTGGTTATGGCGCAGGGTAAAGCCCACATCAAAGCGGGACAGGGCCAGGCGCTTAACCACCTCTTCAAGGTGAGAAAACTCGGTTTTTTCGGTACGGAGAAATTTGCGCCGGGCCGGTGTATTAAAGAACAGGTCTTTGACTTCGATGGTGGTCCCCACCGGGTGCGGTGCGGGCATCACCTGCGCTTCCATATCCCGGCCTTCCACCCTGGCTTGCCAGCCGGACTCCTGCTCTGCAACATTCGACGTCAGGGTCAGTCTGGAAACCGAGCTGATGGAGGCAAGGGCCTCGCCACGAAATCCAAGGGTGGCGACACCTTCCAAATCTTCCAGTTCGGATATCTTACTGGTCGCGTGACGGGAGAGCGCCAGGGCTAACTCCTCCTGAGGTATACCGTGGCCATCATCGCGGATACGGATCAATTTAACACCTCCGTTTTCCACCTCAACCGTCAGGCGCCCGGCCCCGGCATCAATGCTGTTTTCCAGCAGTTCCTTCACTACAGACGCAGGGCGTTCCACCACCTCGCCGGCGGCAATCTGGTTAGCCAGTCGATTATCAAGGAGACGAATGGGTTTCATGGTCAATTACCAAGTCCAATAAGCGTGCACAGACCTATGGCTATCTGCACAGGTGACTGACTACAACAATGCCGGGAGGAACTTTTCCCGGATTACACCATCAAATATTAGAGATGAAACGGAATTACCAGATAAAAGGGATTGTTTACATGTGTACTATTCAGCCAGGCGCTGCAGGTTATGTTTCCAATGACTATTCACAGCCCAATGGTCATTTTGTCTGCCAGGTATTAGCGAATACCGCACTTACCAACCCACTCGGTAATATCACCCCATCACTGATTGTATCAGTTACCTGAAGCAATCGGCCCCCGATGCAAGGGATGCGTTTCATTCTTTCGAATCTGAGGGTGAGGTGCAAGATTTATCGAAAAACTATCTTCCAGAGGTTTAGCCGTTGGGATAAAGAACTAAATACAGGGATTGCAATCATGTTGAGTACACAGCCAGATGTTAATAGCCTCTGCGACCCAGGCTCTTGTTCCACCCGTTTGCCTGACACCGGAGCTGCTGGCATCGCCAATCCTGACACTCCGGTATCCGGCGTTCCAGATATCCAAGCTTTTTCTTTAAAAAGAAAGTGCCAGGCTACCGAGAGCAATGCGACGGTAACGCTTGGCTGTGCCGACCGAAAAATCAATGCAATACCATTAAAAATCAGACGCTGTAGCGAATCGCAGTTGGACGTCCATTCCCAAAATATCCCAAGCCGGGAAGGGTTGGGTGGGAAAGGGATGTTCCTGACCCTGATGCAGAACGCAGGATTACCCGTTCCGCCGTTTCGCTGCATTAAGACGGACACCGTGCAGGCGCTTGAAAATGTTCAGCTTGATGTCCGCCCATTACTGGCGACGCTGAAGGATGGCCATGAGTTTCCCGATGAAACAGCCAGTCTGGCGGCCATGAAACGGTGGATAGCCAGAATGGACCCATCGGAACAACAGCAGCGTTGGCTTGAAGCACTCTATTCATTTGTTGCCGGGCCGGATTGTTATCAGCAAATACGGGCACTTCCCATTGCCGACACCCTGCGCACGGTTTATGAGGATTTGCGCACCGGCCTGACACCACCCGATAGCCCGGTTATCGTGCGCAGCTCCGGCGTGGCTGAGGACTCGTTTGGTAACGCCCAGGCCGGCAAGTACGAATCAGTGGTGCATGGCCAGGCAGATATTGTAGCCACCTGTCTTCAGGTACTCGCTTCGGCCTACCGTCCTGCTGTGTTTTCCCAACAGGCCACTCAAGGCATGTCAATCATTCTGCAACAGTGCATTCCATGCCGTGTGGTGGGTGGCCATGAGTTATCGTGGCATTGAGGACAGCACGTTAGTGATTGAGTATGGACCGGGGCAACCCAAGGCGGTGGTGTCCGGCAACACGGTATCACCCCCATGTTATGAGATCAAGCGTAACGGCAAGCAGTGGGAGGCGGTCTTCAACCCCGGAAGTCCTGATGGTGGATTCGTGTTGCGCGCCAATGAACAGGGTGGCTATGTTGAAGAGTGGACCACCTTTGACGGTAACACTGAAGCGCTGCCCCTTGGCAAAGACACTCTGGACAGTCTGGTTCAGGGAGGGAAAAAACTGGAAGATGCGCTGATGTCGCCGGTGGATTTTGAATTTGCCATTGATCAGGATAACCGGGTCTGGTTTCTGCAGGTGCGCCCGATTACCCGTCTGCCCGGCGGCAGCCAGTTTTCCATCGCCTCTCCTTCCCGCTATCTGGATCAGGGAACCCCGGTCAGTGACGGTTGTGGCTCAGGGTTGGCGCTGGCCACCGATCGTCCATCACGACAGCTGTCTGCCTGACAACGTCGTCCTGTTTTGTGATCATGGCGGTGACTGGCTGCTGGCGCCTGAGGTGCTGGCGAAAATCCAAGGGGTGGTGCTGAAAATCCAAGGGGTGGTGCTGAAAAAAGGCGCTCGTAACGACCATATATCCATCAGCTTGCGACAGGCAGCCATACCCTGCCTGTTGGTGGACCAGCCCCAATGGTGGCCTGATGGTGATTCCCCTGAGCAGGTCACACTGGTGTGTGGCCAGTTTCAGCAGCAGTCCGGTGGTTTTTTGTTGTCGGGTGATCGGGAGCAGGAATTGCTGGGTCTGAGTGGCGGCTCTGCCAGCCCCGATTATCAAACTGCGTTGGCGACCCTGCAGGCATGGCAACCTGCGCTGCCGGAAAAAGAACCCTGTGTCGCACGCTGGTTCTCGTGGCTGAGCGAGCAAAATTCCAGGCTGCTGAACTTTCTCGGAGCGGAACGACTGGTCAATCTCTGTTTGTCGAAAAACGGCGCAGTCCAACTGAGCATGCACCCCGAACGACGGGCGATTTTGCAAGGCTGTGTCCGGGAGATCGGCAACTTTATGCAAGAGACCCGGGCTTTTCTCTCCGGCTACGAAGTTTTTAATGCTGGGCGCAGCCGCAGATCCGAAACTGGAGCAGTCATATCGTGAGGAGATAACAGCGCTTGATCAGCAACTGGCGTTGCTGCAGGCAAAGGTTGAACAAACACTGGCCGATGTCACCAGGCCATTCCTGTCTGAAGGGGAGTTACCTGCCTCGGGTTCGGATTTTCAACAATGGCGGGCCAGTTGTCAGTTACTGAAAGACCTCCTGCAACGGCTTGAGTCGGTCAATTCTGTACAGCGCATCGAGAGTGTCCATGAACTGATTCTATGGTTGCACAAATGTTTTATTGCCAGGCTCTGGCCCGTGGCCACCGCTTCCGGGCAGGGTACCGTGAGCAGACTGTTTACCACCAAGTTTTCTGGAGCACATTATGACTGTTTTCATATTATTGACTTTTCAACGTCTCAGGAAGCGCCATTATTCGACAGCACCTGCTATGACGCACTCAGACAATTTTCTGCCGACAGCGCGACCGTTCTCAACATGCCAGAGTGTACCCGGTTATCGATCCAGCTCCAGGCTCATGCCTGTACCATCGATCTGTTGGAACAGGCCGACAGTGGCAAACAACGGACCTTTCGGTTGTGTTATTCGGAGCCATTGACCGGGCCATCGAAAGAACTCCGACGTGCAAAGTTGCAGCGAGTGTGTTTTTTGACGCAAACACTGTCTCAATATCAGAAAAATAACGGTTTTGATGCCCCGGAAGTCCATTTCAATGAACAGACAGGTCAGGTCCTTTTTGAATTCACTCACCTTCCTGCCAGAAAAGATCTGCAGCGGATGTTTGTGGACATTCTGAGTGTATTAAAAAAGTTGGCCAATGTGGACTTTTTTTTGGAGTCATTAAATCTGGATGAAAGTCAGACACAATGGAATATGGCCGCGATCAGGGAACGGCTGAATAATCCTGCTTTCTCTGCGACCAATCAATTCGCCCTGGAGCATATTTACTGGTGCTTTGCTTACAAGGAGAGAGAATCACTGATTAGCCGCTGCACCCACGATAGGACAATCCGCCACCTGGTTGAAGCGGCACTGATCTTTTCCCACCCTTCCACTTGCACCAGTGAAATTGAAGCCTTGCTGGAAGATCAACCGGAAACAGACAGAAATACATTACTTTGGCATTGGTTACTTTCTGATCCAGGCAAAGCCAAGCCTCTGGTTGAGCAATCTGTTAACTGGTTAGCTGACGAGACAATGGCCCTGCGTCTGGTGTCCCAAAATGGCCACATCCTCGAACACCTTGCTCCTGAAATCCGCAACCGGCGAGCCGTTGTTTTTGCTGCCATCAAAAGCCATCCCGAAGTCATTGCCAAAGCGCCGGAATCCTTTAGAAACGATTTGGAAATGATGAATTATGCGTTGGCAAATGCAGTAGATCCTGAAGGCTTGATTGCTCTAATCGGGGCAGAACTGAGGTCAAATCCTGTGCTTTTCCGTCAGTTGTTAACCACAGCGGTTGAAAACAAAGCATCTGCTCTTTCCTCTGACGCTATCACCGCATATCTGGAACAGAATCCCGAATTTTATAAAGAGCTTGTTCTGTTGGCCATAGAGCGAGCAAAAGACGTTTTCTACCCAATATACCGCAACGCTTGCAGGATAAACCTGCTTAAGAACGATCCTCTTTATCGAAAACTGGCCTTAGCGATGGTGTCACAAGAATCTTGTGAGGATAATCTGAAATATTTGTCGGATTGGAAGCACGATCAGGAGGTCGTGTATACGGCGGTTGGCTATGAACCCTTGGCATTGAAATTTGCCGGACCTGAATTTCAAGCGGATAAAGCATTAGTCAAAGAAGCTGTCGGGAAGATGGGGAGAGTTCTGGAATTTGCCAGTGAAGAACTCAGGGATGATAAAGAGATTGTACTGGCAGCCGTCAGAAATAATGGCTCTGCCCTGAAATACGCCAGTGAACGATTAAGGGCTGATCCGATCATTGTTTCCGCAGCGCTGAAAAATACGGCCTATGCCTTGAAGTTTGCTGCTGAGCCATTTAAACAGGCCCCCTATTACCTTCGACTGGCTGTTCATCATCATGATTCTAAACAAACTATTCGCGCTTATCTTGATGAGGTACAGCGTGGCAATAAGGAATTATTAACCATTGCCGTGTCAATAGACCCCAATAGCTTTGAATACGCCAGTCATGGACTAAGAGATGATGAAGCATTGGCGCAGCTGGCGGTGCAAGGTAACGGTATACTGCTCGAGTTTGCCAGTTGCACGCTGCGTGGTCATAAGCCTACTGTCCGGCTAGCCGTGCAACATAATGGTTTGGCACTTGAGTATGCCAGCTGGGACTTACGGGACAATGAAGATCTGGTCAGGCTGGCAGTACAAAATTACGGTATGGCGCTGGAGTTTGCCAGTGAACGGCTCAGAAATAATCCGGAAGTAGTCAAACTTGCCCTGCAACAAAATCCGTCGGCGCTCCAGTTTGCCAGTGATGCCTGTCGCAATGATCCAGAACTGGTCGGCATGGCTTTGGAGCTTGATGGCAATGTCCTGCGGTACGTTGGACGTTCATTACAAAACGAGCCCTGGGTCATTACTGCAGCTGTTAATAGTATCGGGGCTGTTGCTGTAAGGCATATTCAACAATCCATTGCCCGGGAGTCCCTGGCGGTTGAATTTGTCGCATCCCCCTCGGAAACAGCAGACACTGAAGACTGTGGTAGTGTTTCTTCAACAGATACGGCCACTGAAGATAACCCATCCGTTGATACTCCCGACGACATTGTTCAAACATGCACACAAAACGACATTTGTTATGAAGATCTTTTCTCTGAATCTTTTCTGGCAGAAATAAAAATATTGTGTGACAAGAGTACTGTGAAAGATATACCGAAAGCTGAAGGTGGCACTAAACCTGTTTATCTTCCTGAATCCTGTCCGCAAATAGTGTTAAAACACATTAATAAAATAAATGCACAAGCCAGGTTAGATCAAAAGCAGAAAGTCAGGGAGGTGCTTAGTCAATTGGAATGTTCACACCTGGTGGTTCCAAAAGCGATTGCCTGCAATGACTTTCTGGTAGAAGAGAGATTACCAATAAATATTGACATCTATCATAATTTACGTTGTTACTTATCAGAACCGGAATTATTTGATGAGCCAGTCCGGGAAATGGTGAGACTTTCATCTAAATTTTTTATGCAAAATATACTGACTGGCATTCCCTTTTCCCTCAAATTTAGATATTTAGACGGTGTCAGGTATTATCCAAAATATGAAAATCTACCTCTTTATTCAGTAAAAGAGAATGGCTTAAAACAAGGCAGGATAGGGCTGATTGATCTTGAAGCTTTCTTTCATGAAGAAAGCAGTGGCCAAACCCTGCCATATTTGGCAAGAATATTCCCACTCCATGAGGATATCATTCGGGATGAGGCTGACCGTTTAGGGTTACCATACGATGAAGATGAACTGAGTATGGCTTTTTCTCAAGGTAACAAGTGTCTCAAAGCCGGGTATTCTGATCATGCTGATTGGTTAAAATCAAAAGGCATTACCAGTGAATATATGAATTGGTCCTTTGATATCAGCCAAAAATCGTCAGATGGTTTGAATAATATAATTCAACAAGAGTTAATTCTTATGAATCAAGGGAAGAGTGTCGTTTATACACGAAATGTTATTGAAAATCCCAGGGGAGGTTTTTTGACCGGAGAGGCGATCTCTTCAGCAAAAATGCTCACTGACAAAATAGCACCGATGATTATCGCTAATTTAAAGCAAGTAATGAGTGAGTATATTTATCAAAACACATCTGGCAAGATTTTTACTGACATCACAGAAGATCAAATGATTTTTTTAAGATCACCCATTGCCAAAATCTCACGTTATTACCAAGGTATTGAAGATGTTCTTGATTCTTCTCCTTGTTTTCATCTCAATAACATTAAATCGGGTGAACTGTCCTCCATTGCAGAGCAGTTAACCCATAGTGCATTGAGTCACCTGGTGACTTGTAAAGAGATACTGTATTACAGCCAGAAAGTGTACGATGGTATTGAAAAATACTATTCGCCCTACTCAAAACGTTGCTGGCTTGGCTATTGAGTATTTTTATAAACGAGGAGTGGGTTTGCGCTCATATTGGTATGGGCTCGGATTGCCGGGAGTCCCTGGCGGTTGAATTTGTCACATTACCCTTGGAAAAAGCAGACACTGAAGACTGTGTTGTTCTAAATTCCGTTTTATTCGGCCAATAGAACCGCTATTAACTTCAGTTAAAGGAATTTTTATCCCGGATTCTCTGTAATCCTCGCTACGGGCTATTCTCGGACAGCCTCTTAGGCTGTTGCCGAATCTGATTATCCCATGTAAACAAGATCCGGCAGGTACGCAGACCGTTTAAAATAGCCGACAGCTGGTCGGGCCGGATTGATTATTGTGTTGTTTTGACAATTGCTGTTTTCTCAGCATTATTTGTTCCTGCTCTATTGCCCTTAACGCCCCATGATCTTCATTTTTCAGAAAAGATAATGGTCGACCTAGACGGCCAAGTCCAGCTTCATAAAATCGTAAGGCTGCGGTACGTTTAAAACCTTCGTCACTTCGATCTTTTAAACAACCCAGATCACTTATTTCAAATTTTTTCCATGGATCTTGGCGTTTGAAGATAAATGCGCCGTCAATAGTCCCTCTGTCCTCTTCCAGTGTTGCACCATGTTGTAATAATCTCTTAACAACTTCGATGTTATTAGCGAAAGCTGCAAGATGCATTGGAGTAGCACCATCGTCATTTTTTTTTCTTACATCTGCGCCATGTTTAACTAAGATATCAATGCTCTTAATGTCTCCAAAATGAGCAGCCACTTGAAGTGGAGTTATGCCTTCGGAACCGAGTGTTTTATTTGCGTTAGCGCCCCTGTTCAATAACAGCTCAAGTATTGCAGGATTTCGCTGCTCGTCAATTTTTTCATAAAGTTCTTTATCGCCAGCAATGGCAGCATAAAGTAAGGATTCATAGAGTTTCTTAGGATGTTTTTTAATTTCAGCTCCATGATTCAACAATATTTCCACTGCTTGTACATTATTCTTGGCAATGCTAATCCAAAGGGGAGTCTGTCCAGCATTATTGCGAACATTGATATCAGTCCCGGGATGATTCAATAATACTTTCATAGCCTCGAGATTATTATTAGCGGTTGCCAGCATAAGGGGAGTCTGTCCAGCATGGTTACGGACATTGATATCAATCTCAGGATATTTGCACAGTTTGTTAATAAGCTCACTATTATTCTTTATGGCCGCCAAGTGTAGTGGGTGCAAAGCGGTTGACATGCCTGAATACTTTTGAAAACGGTGTATCCCTGCAGGGCGAATGCTCAGCAGCTCATTAACCTTTTTTATATTACCCGATAAGCAAGCTGTTGCCATTCGGTTATCGAATTCATTGTCATCTATTTTCACTTCGGACGACGATGCAGGATTTGAGCCTGATATTGCCTTAGTCCCCTCCTTTGCGAAAGACCGCGCTGAAGATTGAGCATTGCTATCATTAATTACCCGACGGCCGACGGGAGTTGCCGATGGGTTAGTCGGGTACAAAGAGGAATAGCTTGGCGGGGGGAAATCTTGGGTTGAACGGTTATCAACCGAGTAGTTTGCGAATTGACTTGTATCTGGATTCGCTCTGTTGGATTGACAGGGAGGGTTTATTTCGATGGCAACTGAAGGCACGCTGGTTGCCGGGGAAGTTCCGGTTGGACTGGCTAACATCGTTTAGATCCCAGGTTGTATTCAGGAAAATTGATAAACATTCAGAGGTATCATAAAAGGTTGCAGAGCAGCACTGTATGACAGACTCTGAAGTTACCCCGGTTGATATGCTTTACATTTAGGGCATTAAAGAGGGTTAATTACTCTCTTCTTGCACTCAGACCAGTGACTTATTCCATAGTTCCTTTCGTGTATTTATTTTTCATAAAAGCCCCATTCCTTGTTTTTGTGTCAACAGAAACAGGCTATCAACTTAATGGAACGGAACCCTATCATCCAAATAACCTTACCGTTCTTTCTAGTGGTAAGTAGGGTAAAAATTGAAAACGGATATTTCTCAGCCACTGCGTCAGAACTAACGGGAAATGCTCCTCAAAAGCAAACTATGGACTACTTATAGGCCCGGATTGCCCGGAGTCGCTGGAAAAATAAAACACATAATCAGTGAACATTTTGCGACCGTAATTGTCCAATTCCAGGGTGAAGATGAAGAGGCTGTCGCAAAACCCTCGTTCCCACGCTCCGCGTGGGAATGCATACGGATCTGGCAGCATGAGAAAGAGCTACTGCCTGGCAGGGTTTTCGGGGGCTTCATGCGAGTATGGTATTTGTGGCGGGATCGGTATGCATTCCCACGCGGAGCGTGGGAACGAGATGTCCGGAGTGTTCGGAGGGTTTTGCGACAACCTATGAACGCTTGGGACGAGGACAACACTTGAATAATTGATGGCATGCCAGCCAGCATGAAACGCATTCGATAATATCTGGCTGGCAAATGTCATGACTCAATAAATATTAAACAACATAAAGGGATTTTCATGATGTTAAATGCACCCTATGACTTTAGTAGGTACTCTGACGCAGGGTCTGGCTTTACAGTTTTGCCTGATATCGGAACCGCTGGCACCCCTAACCGTGAAACCCCAACATCCGGCATTGCAGATACTCATGTTGCCTTCTCTTCGCCAATAAAGTACCAGACTACCAGAAGCGATACGACGATAAAGCCTGGCTGTGCCGACCGAAAAATCAATGCAATACCATTAAAAATCAGACGCTGTAGCGAATCGCAGTTGGACGTCCATTCCCAAAATATCCCAAGCCGGGAAGGGCTGGGTGGGAAAGGGATGTTCCTGACCCTGATGCAGAATGCAGGATTATCCGTTCCGCCGTTTCGCTGCATTAAGACGGACACCGTGCAGGCGATTGAAAATGTTCAGCTTGATGTCCGCCCATTACTGGCGACGCTGGAGGATGGCCATGAGTTTCCCGATGAAATGGCCAAAACGACCAGTCTGGCGGCCATAAAACGGTGGATAGCCAGAATGGACCCATCGGAACAACAGCAGCGTTGGCTTGAAGCACTCTATTCATTTGTTGCCGGGCCGGATTGTTATCAGCAAATACGGGCACTTCCCATTGCCGACACCCTGCGCACGGTTTATGACGATTTGCGCACCGGCCTGACACCACCCGATAGCCCGGTTATCGTGCGCAGCTCCGGCGTGGCTGAGGACTCGTTTGGTAACGCCCAGGCCGGCAAGTACGAATCAGTGGTGCATGGCCAGGCAGATATTGTGGCCACCTGTCTTCAGGTACTCGCTTCGGCCTACCGTCCCGCTGTGTTTTCCCAACAGGCCACTCAAGGCATGTCAATCATCCTGCAACAGTGCATTCCATGCCGTGTGGGCGGAGTGGCCATGAGTTATCGTGGCATTGAGGACAGCACGTTAGTGATTGAGTATGGACCGGGGCAGCCCAAGGCGGTGGTGTCCGGTCAACACGGTATCACCCCCCATTGTTATGAGATCAAGCGTAACGGCAAGCAGTGGGAGGCGGTCTTCAATCCGGGAAGTCCTGATGGTGGATTCGTGTTGCGCGCCAATGAACAGGGTGGCTATGTTGAAGAGTGGACCACTTTTGACGGTAACACTAAAGCGGCTGAACCCCTTGGCAAAGACGCTCTGGACAGTCTGGTTCAGGGAGGGAAAAAACTGGAAGATGCGCTGATGTCGCCGGTGGATTTTGAATTTGCCATTGATCAGGATAACCGGGTCTGGTTTCTGCAGGTGCGCCCGATTACCCGCCTGCCCGGCGGCAGCCAGTTTTCCACCGCCTCTCCTTCCTGCTATCTGGATCAGGGAACCCCGGTCAGTGACGGTTGTGGCTCAGGGTTGGCGCTGGCCACCGATCGTCCAATCAACGACAGTTGTCTGCCTGACAACGTCGTCCTGTTTTGTGATCATGGCGGTGACTGGCTGCTGGCACCTGAGGTGCTGGCGAAAACCCAAGGGGTGGTGCTGAAGAAAGGTGCCCGTAACGACCATATATCCATCAGTTTGCGACAGGCAGCCATACCCTGCCTGTTGGTGGACCAGCCCCAATGGTGGCCTGATGGTGATTCCCCTGAGCAGGTCACACTGGTGTGTGGCCAGTTTCAGCAGCAGTCCGGTGGTTTTTTGTTGTCGGGTGATCGGGAGCAGGAATTGTTGGGTCTGAGTGGCGGCTCTGCCAGCCCCGATTATCAAACTGCGTTGGCGACCCTGCAGGCATGGCAACCTGCGCTGCCAGAAAAAGAACCCTGTGTCGCACGCCGGTTCTCTTGGCTGGGCGAGCAAAATTCCAGGCTGCTGAACTTTCTCGGAGCGGAGCGACTGGTCAATCTCTGTTTGTCGAAAAGTGGCACAGTCCAACTGAGCATGCACCCCGAACGACGGGCGATTTTGCAAGGCTGTGTCCGGGAGATCGGCAACTTTATGCAAGAGACCCGGGCTTTTCTCTCCGGCTACGCACAGTTTTTAATGCTGGGCGCAGCCGCAGATCCAAAACTCGAGCAACCATATCGTGAGGAGATAACAGCGCTTGATCAGCAACTGGCGTTGCTGCAGGCAAAGGTTGAACAAACACTGGCCGATGTCACCAGGCCGTTCCTGTCTGAAGGGGAGTTACCTGCTCCGGGTTCAGATTTTCAACAATGGCGGGCCAGCTGCCAGTTATTGAAAGACCGCCTGCAACGGCTTGAGTCGGTCAATTCTGTACAGCGCATCGAGAGTGTCCATGAACTGATTCTATGGTTGCACAAATGTTTTCTTGCCAGGCTCTGGCCCGTGGCCGCTGCTTCAGGGCAGGGTAAACTGAGCAGAATGTTTACCAACGCGTATCATGGAGTAAAGCCCAAATGTTTTGATATTGTTGACTTTTCAGTATCTCAGAAGCAGCCATTATTCGACAACACATGTCGTGACGCACTCAGGCAATTTTCTGCCAAAAGCTTGACCGTTCTCAATCTGCCAGATTGTACCCGGTTATCGATCCAGCTCCAGCATCATGCCTGTACTATCGACCTGTTAGAACAGGCCGACAGTGGCAAACAGCGGACCTTGCGATTGTGTTATTCAGAGCCATTGTCCGGGGAATCGAAAGAACGCCGACGTGGAAAGTTACAGCGAGTGTGGTTTTTGGCACAAACACTGTCTCAATATCAGAAAAATTGCGGTTTCAATGCCCGGGAAGTCCATTTCAATGAACAGACAGGCCAGGTCCTTTTTGAATTCACTCACCTTCCTGCCAGAAAAGACCTGCAGCAGATGTTTGTGGACATTCTGAGTGTATTGGATAACCTGGACAATCTGGACATTCTTTTGCGGTCATTGAATCTGGATGAAAGTCAGACGCAATGGAATATGGCTGCGATCAGGGAACGGCTGAATAATCCAGCTTTCTCTGCAACCAATCGATTTGCCCTGGAGCATCTTTACTGGTGCTCCGCTTACATGGAGGGAAAATCACTGATGAGCCGCTGCACCCAAGATAGGGCAATCCGCCACCTGGTGGAAGCGGCACTGATCTTTTCCCAACCTTCCACTTCCATCAGTGAGATTGAATCCTTGCTGGAAGATCAACCAGAAACAGGCAGAAATACATTACTTTGGCATTGGTTACTTTCTGATCCAGCCAAAGCCAGGCCTCTGGTTGAGCAATCTGTTAACTGGTTAGCTGACGAGACAATGGCCCTGCGTCTGGTGTCCCAAAATGGCCGCATCCTTAAACACCTTGCCCCTGAAATCCGCAACCAGCGGACCATTGTTTTTGCAGCTATCAAAAGCCATCCTGAAATCATTGCCGAAGGGCCGGAATCCTTTAGAAACGATTTGGAAATGATGAATTATGCGTTGGCAAATGCAGTAGATCCTGAAGGCTTGATTACTCTAATAGGGGCAGAACTGTGGGCAAATCCTGTGCTTTTCCGTCAGTTGTTAACCACAGCGGTTGAAAACAAAGCATCTGCTCTTTCCTCTGACGCTATAACTGCGTATCTGGAACAAAATTCTGAATTCTATAAAGAACTTGTTCTGTTAGCCATTGAGCAAGCAAAAGATAATTCGTACAAAATACCTCTCAGCGCTTACAGGGAAAACCTGCTTAAGGACGATCCTCTTGATCGAAAACTGGCCTTAACGATATTAGCGCAAAAAACTTTCGGTCGGCATCTGAAATATTTTTCGGATTTAATGAACGATCAGGAGGTAGTGTATGCTGCAGTTCGCTCTCACCCCTTCGCGTTAGAATATGCCGGAGCTCAATTTCAAGCAGATAAAGCATTAGTCAAAGAAGCTGTCGAAAAAATGGGGTTAGTTCTGCAATTTGCCAGTGAAGAACTCAGGGATGATGAAGAGATTGTACTGGCAGCCGTCAGAAATAATGGCATTGCCTTGGCATTCGCCAGTGAACGATTAAGAGCAGATCCGAAAATTATTAAAGCAGCACTGGAACATGCGGCCCATGCCCTGGAGTTTGCCGCTAAGCCATTCAAACAGGACCCCTATTACCTTCGATTGGCTGTTCGTCATCATGATTCTCAACACACTATTCGTCGTTATCTTGATGTGGTTCAGCGTGGCAATAAGGAATTATTAACCATTGCCGTGTCAATAGACCCCAATAGCTTTGAATACGCCAGTCATGGACTAAGAGATGATGAAGCATTGGCGCAGCAGGCGGTGCAAGGTAACGGTATACTGCTCAAGTTTGCCAGTTGCAGGCTGCGTGGTCATGAGCCTACTGTCCGGCTGGCCGTTCAAAAAAATGGTATGGCACTTGAGTATGCCAGCCCGGACTTGCAGGACAATGAAGAACTGGTCAAGCTGGCAGTGCAAGATTGCGGTTTGGTACTGGAGTTTGCCAGTGAACGGCTCAGGAATAATCCGGAAGTGGTCAGACTTGCCCTGCAACAAAATCCGCTGGCACTACAGTTTGCCAGTGATGCCTGTCGCAATGATCCAGAACTGGTCGGCATGGCCTTGGAGCTTGATGGCAATGTCCTGCGGTATGTTGGACGTTTTTTGCAAAACCAGCGCTGGGTCTTGACTGCAGCCGTAAACAGTATCGGGTCTGTTGCTGTAAGGCATATTCAACAATCCATTGCCCGGAAGTCCCTGGCAATTGAATAAAATGGTTCAATAAGATTTACTTCTTATGAAAAAGAGAGATGAGGTAATTATTTGAATAAAATTTTGAGGCTCTATTTTGATTACGAACTGCTCTACAGTGAAAACTGACTGTAGGTCACGAAAAACAAGGATTGAGCAACATTACCGGACAATATGCTGACAACCTTTGTAGATAAAGGGCTTCAGCAATGTTCAACCCAGTAGCAGTCTGAAATCCTACAAGAGCCAATTTTGATTATCAGCAAGCTCTCTTCCATAGATCGGATATTCCGATGAGCAAGCATACCGGATCTTATCTTCCAATGAATGTATGATCCGGCAGCTATCCGGGCTGTTTAAGGTAATCGACAAACTGAACGGAGATAATTGCTATTGCTGTTTCTCAGGCAATGGATTTTTTCTCAACATTATTTGTTCATTCTCCATTGCTCTTAAAATTCCATGATCTTCATTTTTCAGAAATGATAATGGTGTACCATAACAGCCGTTTCCTGCTCTCTCCCATGCATCCTGATAGTCTAAATTAGCGCGTAACTCGTCTCTGGTTTTAGGATCTTGAATTTGTTTCATCCCTAAACCTACGCGTTTTAAGTAAAATCGGCGGTCAATCCCCCCAGCCTGATCTTCCAATGTTGCACCATGTTGTAATAATCTCTTAACCACTTCGATATTTTTAGTGAGAGCAGCAAAGTGCATTGGAGCAGCGCCTCTGTTACTTTTTTTCCTAACATCTGCGCCATGTGCAATTAACAGGTCTATGCTACCAATGTCTTCAAAATGTGCCGCTACATGAAGTGGAGTTATACCCCCTATAGAACAGAGTTTTTTATTTGGGTCGCAGCCCCTGTTTAATAGCAGCTCCAGTACTGCGGTGTTATGCTGTTCGTCAATATTCTCATTAAGCGCTTTATCACCAGCAATGGCAGCATATAGCAAAGTATTATGAAGTTTGTCAGTACGTGTTTTAATATTGGCTCCATGGTCCAATAGCAGGCTTACTGCTTCT
This sequence comes from Endozoicomonas sp. SCSIO W0465, assembly GCF_023716865.1. Lineage (NCBI taxonomy): Bacteria > Pseudomonadati > Pseudomonadota > Gammaproteobacteria > Oceanospirillales > Endozoicomonadaceae > Endozoicomonas > Endozoicomonas sp. SCSIO W0465. The sequence goes on along the minus strand of NZ_CP092417.1, from coordinate 692,532 downwards.
GCGTTTTTATGAATGATGCCAATCAAAAGGGCAGTCTGTTTAGCATTATTTTGGGCATTGATGTCAATCCTGGGATGCTTCAATAATAACTTCATCGCCTCCAGATTTTTAGCGGCTGCCATCATAAGGGGAGTCTGTCCATCATGAGTAATTACATTAATCGGGATCTCAGACTTTTCGCAAAGGGATGCTATAAGGTCCGTATTGTTCTCTTTGGCTGCCAAATGCAGTGGGTGCATTGCAAATGGCTCGCCAGGATACTTTTGAACACGGTGTATCCCCGTAGGGCGAATATCCAGCAGTGCATCCACTTCTTTTATATCCCCCGATAAGCAAGCTGCTGCCATTCGGCTATCAAACTCATTGTCGCATATTCCCAGTTCATACAGTGGTGCAGGTTGTGAGCCGGATGTCGCCTTGGTCCTGTCATTTGCAAAATGCAGTGCTGAAGATTGAGCTGTGGCGTCATTAATTTCCCGATCACTGACGGGCGTTGCTGATGCGTCAGCGCTAGTCGGGGACAAAGATGAATAGCTCGGAGGAGGAAAATCGGGTAATGGCAGGTTACCTACCGAGTGGTTTGCGAAGCGACCCGCACCCGGATTCTCTCTTTCGGATTGACAGGGAGGGTTTATTTCGATGGCAACTGAAGGCACGCTGGTTGCCGGGGACGTTCCGGTTGGACTGGCTAACATCGTTTAGATCCCAGGTTGTATTCAGGAAAATTGATGAAACATTCAGAGGTATCATAAAAGGTTGCAGAGCAGCACTTTATGACAGACTCTGAAGTTACCCCTGATATGCTTTACATTTAGGGCATTAAAGAGGGTTAATTACTCTCTTCTTGCACTCAGACCAGTGACTTATTCCATAGGGTGAAAGTCTCATATTGATGAGTACTAACGTTCAATATTACCCTTCCCTGATGAAAATGGAATCACATTATCACTGACCATATTTACCTTGGCCCGGTACGTTACCGACAGCAGCATCCAGCCACAGTCGAACCAACCACTTTGAATTAGTGACCTGAGTGTCAGAATGCCTTGCCCCCCGGGACACCGCCAACGCATTCCCGAACACTTCATTCGCTGTGTAACCAGCGTTTTACAGGACGCCTCAATGACCCCTGAGCCTATGGGCAGGTTGCGCGACAGGTGTTCTGCATAATTCATCCGTAACCGGTTTTTTCTGAAGTACTTTAACTCTGTCTTTAATTTCGATCGGCGGGGATGCTTGCTATGCTGGTAAGCCAGTGCCTTGATTATTTTTTCAACCCCACCCGGCTCCTCCTTCAGGATATGTCGGTAGGTGCTGAATTTCTCTTTGGACTTCGCGCTATTTTCACCGTAAGCCAGGTCAAATGCCTTCTTCAGGTGTTCTGCCGCATGGTAATAATCAACAATTTCTTCTCCCTCCGGTAGCTCTTTGGTGAAGTATGTCCAATTGTCCCGGGCTCCATCTGCCACTTTGACCAGAGTCAGATTTGGCTTTTGCTGAAGCACCTTATCCAGAAGGTTTGAAAGGGATTTTTTCAATGTCGCTTTCTTGCTTTCAGGCATTCGTCCCATCCTGATCGTAGAGAGGCGATCTCCCTGGTCATCGTAAAACGACAGTGTTCCACAACTGGCCTCCTGACAACCTGCTGGCCCTCGGGTACGTTTGCCATCAGCAACACTCTTTTCACGTTTCTCCTGACGCTTGCCGTCTTTCATTGGTAGCATCACACCGTCAAGGGAAGCAGCTACCGTCACCGCGTCAGGCGGTACTGTGAGATTCTCCGCGAGAAGGGTCTCGAAAGGGTCAAGGTGCTGCTCCCATTGTTCGTTGAGTTTTTTGGGAAGACGTGCCAGAGAGCTGGTTGAGGGTGACATATTCCCCATTAGATCGAGTAAGCTTTTTACGTCCGCGGGCGGCAACTGGGCAACCATCCATGCTGCTTGCTTCGCAGCCTTTGGTAACCAGTAGCCTTCTACAACGCCAGCCTTGAGCTCTAAAGGGACAATGCACTTATCCCCGGCATTGCGGTAGAGGCTGCGCAATACCCGGACAGGTCCTGCTGCTGACTGGTAGGTTTGATAGCTGCGTAATGCCTGGTGATACACGACCCCATTCACTTCGATAGAAGCTTTATTGATGTCTAATTTTTGCAGTTCTTCTGCCAGTATTTCTCGCTCCGCCTGAATAAAGAGGGAGTGAATCTCGTTTTCATGATCCTCAAAATGCTGGATTGGATTATTGGACTGACGAAGTAGGGTCAGTTTTTGCTGCAGTTGGTCAATAGCAGGACAGGAATCATTGGCGACTTTGGTTAGTGGCTGACATACTTCCATCGGAGCGGCCTCTCACAGTTGACTCTTTGTTTGCTGTTAGAATCATAGCTGTGTTTGGCTGCTCTCCATTCAGTTTGAAAAATTTGGTGTTACGTCTGTTTGCTGTAGCTCAAGGCCTGTGGGTGTGATCAATATGAGACTTTCACCCATTCCATAGTTCCTTTCGTGTATTTATTTTTCATAAAAGCCCCATTCCTTGTTTTTGTGTCAACAGAAACAGGCTATCAACTTCTTAATGGAACGTAGCCTCATCATCCGAATGACCTTACCGTTCTTTCTAGTGGTATAGGCCCGGATTGCCTGGAGTCGCTGGAAAAATAAAACACATAATCAGTGAACATTTTGCGACCGTAATTGTCTAACTCCAGGGTGACGAGGCTGTCGCAAAACCCTCGTTCCCACGCTTCGCGTGGGAATGCATACGGATCTGGCAGCATGAGAAAGAGCTACTGCCTGGCAGGGTTTTCGGGGGCTTCATGCGAGTATGGTCTTTGTGGCGGGATCAGTATGCATTCCCACGCAGAGCGTGGGAACGAGATGTCCGGAGTGTTCGGAGGGTTTTGCGACAACCTATGAACGCTTGGGACGAGGACAACACTTGAATAATTGATGACATGCCAGCCAGCATGAAACGCATTTGATAATATCTGGCTGGCAAATGTCATGACCCAATAAATATTAAACAATATAAAGGGATTTTAATGATGTTAAATGCACCCTCTGATTTTAGTAGATACTCTGACACAGGGTCTGGCTTTACAGTTTTGCCTGATACCGGAACTGCTGGCACCCCTAACCGTGAAACTCCAGCATCCGTCATTTCAGATACTCACGCTGCCTTCTCTTCGCCAATAAAGTACCAGACTACCAGAAGCGATACGACGATAAAGCTTGGCTGTGCCGACCGCAAAATCAATGCAATACCATTAAAAATCAGACACTGTAGCGAATCGCAGTTGGACGTCCATTCCCAAAATATCCCAAGCCGGGAAGGGTTGGGTGGGAAAGGGATGTTCCTGGCCCTGATGCAGAATGCAGGATTATCCGTTCCGCCGTTTCGCTGCATTAAGACGGACACCGTGCAGGCGCTTGAAAATGTTCAGCTTGATGTCCGCCCATTACTGGCGACGCTGGAGGATGGCCATGAGTTTCCCGATGAAATGGCCAAAACGACCAGTCTGGCGGCCATGAAACGGTGGATAGCCAGAATAGACCCATCGGAACAACAGCAGCGCTGGCTTGAAGCACTCTCTTCGTTTGTTGCCGGGCCGGATTGTTATCAGCAAATACGGACACTTCCCATTGCCGACACCCTGCGCACGGTTTATGAGGATTTGCGCACCGGCCTGACACAACCCGATAGCCCGGTTATCGTGCGCAGCTCCGGCGTGGCTGAGGACTCGTTTGGTAACGCCCAGGCCGGCAAGTACGAATCAGTGGTGCATGGCCAGGCAGATATTGTAGCCACCTGTCTTCAGGTACTCGCTTCGGCCTACCGTCCTGCTGTGTTTTCCCAACAGGCCACTCAAGGCATGTCAATCATTCTGCAACAGTGCATTCCATGCCGTGTAGGTGGGGTGGCCATGAGTTATCGTGGCATTGAGGACAGCACATTAGTGATTGAGTATGGACCGGGGCAACCCAAGGCGGTGGTGTCCGGCCAGCACGGTATCACTCCCCACTGTTATGAGATCAAGCGTAACGGCAAGCAGTGGGAGGCGGTCTTCAACCCCGGAAGTCCTGATGGTGGATTCGTGTTGCGCGCCAATGAACAGGGTGGCTATGTCGAAGAGTGGACCACCTTTGACGGTAACACTGAAGCAGCTGCCTCCCTTGGCAAAGACACTCTGGACAGTCTGGTTCAGGGAGGGAAAAAACTGGAAGATGCGCTGATGTCGCCGGTGGATTTTGAATTTGCCATTGATCAGGATAACCGGGTCTGGTTTCTGCAGGTGCGCCCGATTACCCGTCTGCCCGGCGGCAGCCAGTTTTCCATCGCCTCTCCTTCCCGCTATCTGGATCAGGGAACCCCGGTCAGTGACGGTTGTGGCTCAGGGTTGGCGCTGGCCACTGATCGTCCGATCGACGACAGCTGTCTGCCTGACAACGTCGTCCTGTTTTGTGATCATGGCGGTGACTGGCTGCTGGCGCCTGAGGTGCTGGCGAAAATCCAAGGGGTGGTGCTGAAAAAAGGCGCTCGTAACGACCATATATCCATCAGCTTGCGACAGGCAGCCATACCCTGCCTGTTGGTGGACCAGCCCCAATGGTGGCCTGATGGTGATTCCCCTGAGCAGGTCACACTGGTGTGTGGCCAGTTTCAGCAGCAGTCCGGTGGTTTTTTGTTGTCGGGTGATCGGGAGCAGGAATTGCTGGGTCTGAGTGGCGGCTCTGCCAGCCCCGATTATCAAACTGCGTTGGCGACCCTGCAGGCATGGCAACCTGCGCTGCCGGAAAAAGAACCCTGTGTCGCACGCTGGTTCTCGTGGCTGAGCGAGCAAAATTCCAGGCTGCTGAACTTTCTCGGAGCGGAACGACTGGTCAATCTCTGTTTGTCGAAAAACGGCGCAGTCCAACTGAGCATGCACCCCGAACGACGGGCGATTTTGCAAGGCTGTGTCCGGGAGATCGGCAACTTTATGCAAGAGACCCGGGCTTTTCTCTCCGGCTATGAACAGTTTTTAATGCTGGGCGCAGCCGCAGATCCGAAACTGGAGCAGTCATATCGTGAGGAGATAACAGCGCTTGATCAGCAACTGGCGTTGCTGCAGGCAAAGGTTGAACAAACACTGGCCGATGTCACCAGGCCGTTCCTGTCTGAAGGGGAGTTACCTGCCCCGGGTTCGGATTTTCAACAATGGCGAGCCAGTTGTCAGTTATTAAAAGACCACCTGCAACGGCTTGAGTCGGTCAATTCTGTACAGCGCATCGAGAGTGTCCATGAACTGATTCTATGGTTGCACAAATGTTTTCTTACCAGGCTCTGGCCTGTGGCCACCGCTTCCGGACAGGGCAAAGTGAGCAGAATATTTGCCATCAAGAATTATGTAGCAACGCCTCTATATGTCGATATTGTTGATTTTTCGACGTCCCGGAAAGAGCCATTATTCGACAACACATGTCGTGACGCACTCAGGCAATTTTCTGCCAAAAGCTTGACCGTTCTCAATATGCCAGATTGCACCCGATTATCGATCCAGCTCTATGAGCATGCTTGTACCATCGATCTGTTAGAACAAGCCGACGGTGGCAAACAACGAACCTTTCGGTTGTGTTATTCAGAGGCATTAGCCGGGGCATCAAAAGAACGTCGGCGTGGAAAGTTGCAGCGAGTGTGGTTTTTGATGTTCACACTGCTGCAGTACCAGAAAAATAACGGTTTCAATGCCCCGGAAATCCATTTTAATGAACAGACCGGTCAGGCCCTTTTTGAACTCACCCATCTTCCTGCCAAAAAAGATCTGCAGCGGATCTTTGTCGACATTTTGAGTGTATTAGAAGAGTTGGGCAATATGGACCTTCTTTTGGAGTCATTGAATCTCGATGGAAGTCAGACGCAATGGAATATGGCTGCGATCAGGGAACGGCTGATTAATCCTGCTTTCTTTTCAACTAATCAATTTGCCCTGGAGCATATCTACTGGTGCTTTGCTTACATGAAGAGAAAATCACTGATGAGCCGCTGCACCCACGATAGGAAGATTCGTCATCTGGTTGAAGCGGGACTGATTTTTTCCAAGGCGACCTCCAGTGAGATTGAAGCCTTACTACACGATCAATCAGCAGAAGACAGGAATACATTACTTTGGCATTGGTTACTTTCTGATCCAGACAAAGCCATGCCCGTGGTAAACCAATACGTTAACTGGCTTGCTGACGAGACAACGGCCCTGCGTCTGGTGTCCCAAAATGGCCATATCCTCAAGTACCTTGATCCTGAAATCCGCAACCAGCGGGCCATTGTTTTTGCCGCCATCAAAAGCCATCCTGAGGTCATTGCTGATGTGCCAGAACCCTTTAGAAACGATGTTGAAATGATGACTTGTGCTCTGGCAAATGCGGTAAACCCTGCAGACTTAATTGCCTTTACCGGAGCAGAGCTGTGGTCAAATCCCGTGCTTTTCCGTCAGTTGTTAACCACAGCGGTTGAAAATCGGGCATCTGCTCTTTCCTCTGGCGCTATGACGGCGTATCTGCAACAAAATCCCGAGTTCTATAGAGAGCTTCTTCTGCTGGCCATGGAGCGAGCAAAAGACGATGCCTATCGAATATATCTCAGCGCTTGCAAAAAAAACCTGCTTAACGGCGATCCCCTTTATCGAAAACTGGCCTTAACGATATTGGCCCAAAAAAAAATGGGCCATCTGTTGGAATATTTTAAGGATTTGAATAACGATCGGGACGTAGTATACGCGGCAGTTCGCTCTGACCCCATTGCATTGCGATATGCCGGACTTGAACTTCAAGCGGATAAACAATTAGTCAAAGAAGCAGTCGAGAAAGAGGGACACGTTCTGGAATTTGCCAGTGCAGAACTCAAGGATGATAAGCACATCGTGTTGGCAGCCGTCAGCAACGATGGCACTGCCCTGAAATACGCCAGTGAACGATTAAGGGCTGATCCGGAAATTGTTACCGCAGCGTTGACAAATACAGGCCGGGCACTAAAGCATGTCAATGAACAATTTAAACATCTTCAGGATTACCTTCAATTGGCGGTCAACCATCGTATGATTTCCAATGCTATCGTTTTTTTTGATGCGGTTCTGCGTGGCAATAAGAAATTATTAACCATTGCCGTCTCAAAAGCCTCCAATAACTTTCAATTCGCTACTCAGGAGCTGAGAGATGATGAAGCGTTGGCGCGACTGGCTGTGCAAAATAACGGCGCAATGCTGGTGTATGCCAGTAGCAGGCTGTGTAATCACAAGGACGTTGTCTGGCTTGCCGTTCGGCATAATTGTATGGCACTTGAGTATGCCAGCCCGGAATTGCGGGATAATGAAGAACTGGTCAGGCTGGCAGTGCAAGATTGCGGTTTGGCGCTGAGGTTTGCCAGTGAACGGCTTAAGGGCTGTCGGGAAGTGGTCGAACTTGCCCTGCAACAAAATCCGCTGGCGCTACAGTTTGCCAGTGATGCCTGTCGCAATGATCCAGAGCTGGTCGGCATGGCTTTGCAACTTGATGGCAATGTCCTGCGGTATGTTGGACGTTCATTACAAAACGAGCCCTGGGTCATTAGTGCAGCTGTCAACAGTATCGGGGCTGTTGCTGTAAGGCATATTCAACGATCCTTGGGCTTACGTGCTGACAGAGTCTTTAGTGGTCAAGTTAAAATGGGCACCTGATTAAGCTGCTTTCCTGAGTTTGTCACTTTCTACCTTGTCATCAACTGCACTATTGTGCTTAACGAGGTGTCCAAAGACATTAAACCACTTCATTTTCAGGAGGCAATCAGTTTGAGCACGTTATCCGATATGGAGGATGGTACGGAAGAGCAACAGAAGGAATGGAAGAAATAACGATTTAAGTCGAAAAATACAGGGTATGTTTCGCCGTCGACACTTCGTTGACAGAAAAAGACAATGTTTAGAAAAGGAAATCAAGAGATTACAGAAGAGATAATGGCGGTGAGGGAGGGATTCGAACCCTCGGTACGCGATTAACGTACACACACTTTCCAGGCGTGCTCCTTCAGCCACTCGGACACCTCACCGTTTGTTCAAAACGTTTGCCGCCCTGAACAGGTGGCGTACTTTATATCACCTGTGTCACAAAGGCAAAAAGAATAGGCTCTATTTTGATTACGAACTGCTCTACAGTGAAAACTGACTGTAGGTCACGAAAAACAAGGATTGAGCAACATTACCGGACAATATGCTGACAACCTTTGTAGATAAAGGGCTTCAGCAATGTTCAACCCAGTAGCAGTCTGAAATCCTACAAGAGCCAAAGAATATATACCTACGGGTAAAAAAAGTCACCGAAGGCGATGCAGACCAAATATTCTACCCAGAACGGTCTCAAGAACAGCGGTTGGCAACAGTGCTTTCAGTACTGGAAAGGCCCGGCTGCCATTGGCCAGGCGGATGATGTTGAGCCTGCGTCCGGACTCCAGTTTATCCACCAGGTCACGACAGAAACGATCTGTCGGTGTGGGGTTATCCTGTGAAGCATTGGCTCGCGCCCTGACCTTTGCGTCAATGGGTCTATAGAGGCTGTCCGGGTTGAACACGTGTTGCAACACCCGGCTGGCATTATCCGCAAACCGGGACTGGACGGCCCCGGGTTGAACCGTTACCACCTGCACACCAAAAGGCTTTAATTCCATTCTCAGCACATCAGACAGTGCATTGAAGGCGGCTTTTGAGGCACAGTAACTGCCTGAAAACGGGGTAAACAACACACCGGAGATACTGCCAATATTGACGATAGTCCCCTGTTTGCGGGCACACATGCCAGGAGCCACCTTACGGATAAGGGTCATGGGCGCAAACACATTGGTGGAGAACTGCTGTTCCAGCTCTTCGCCGGGCATATCCATCAATGGTCCCATGCTGCCATAGCCCGCATTATTCACCAGTATATCCAGATGACCATCGCTGCTGAGAATATGCTGCACCACCTCATGCACCCGGGGCTCACTGGTCACGTCCAGCTCCAGTACCCGGATATTCTGATCTGTCAGCGTCTGAATGTTCTGCAGGTTACGGGCGGTTGCCCAGACCCGATAGCCTCTTCGCTGAAACTCCAGGGCCAGTTCCCGGCCGATGCCACTGGAACATCCGGTAATCAGTACATTTTTAGTGTTTGCGGGCATGGTTTATCCCTTTGCGGGTCTGTATATAATTTTCAGCTCCACGCTAGTGTAAAAAAGTGCTGATTGCCATACAACGCACACCCTCAGGGCGATGGGAGCGAGATGCCAACAGCAAAAAGTGCACAAGAAAAACTTTTCTTTGTGCACTCTGTAATCTCTGCAATTGGCCTGAAAATCAGCTATAGGCACCCGCTGAGTAGGTTAACTCATAGCTGTGGCTGTAGATCTCCAGGATGTTGCCAAACGGATCTTCCATGTAGATCATGCGGTAAGGCTTTTCGCCCGGGTAGTAGAACCGTGGTTTTGCCATACGGCGCTTACCACCGGCGGCAACAATTTTTTCTGCCAGCCCTTCGACATCCGGATCCTGTACGCAGAAGTGGAAAATGCCGGTTTTCCAGTATTCGAAGTTATTTTCAGGGTTTTCCTGGTTTTTGAACTCAAAGATCTCAACACCGATCTTGTCGCCTGTGGATAAGTGAGCAATGCGGAAGTGCTCCCAACCGGCCCCAAATACATCGGTACACATCTCACCAATGGCACTGTCGTCTTCGACAATCGTGGTGGGTTCCATAATCAGGTACCAGCCCAGTACTTCGGTGTAAAACTTAACGGCCTTTTCCAAGTCTGGAACAGAAATACCGATATGAGAAAAGGTTCTTGGGTATACTTGGTCTGTCATTGTCTTCTACCTCAGGATCAATGACATCAGTTTAGAAGCTTATTTCCAGAACAAAAAATTATCATTTTTGATGGTGTTGATAATTTATGAAACCATCTACCTGACTCATAAGCGGCATCGCCCGGTGGCAAGCCGCTACCAGTTTATTCTGAATGCACTATTCCGGAACCCGCTGTGATTTGGAAATAGCAGGCTTAAAGATATAACGCCATCTGGCAACCAGCAGGGCCATAAAGATCAACCCACAACCGAAAAGCTTCCGGGCAGTCATGGATTCCCCCATCCAGATCGCACTCATTACCGCAGTCCATACCGGCTCAATCACCATGATCAGCGCAGCATGGCCTGCTTCTGACTGTTTCAGAGCCCAGGTATACAGGAAATAGCGCAGGCTGGTGGCCATCAGTACCGCTGCGGCCACCCAACCCCAGGTGTCTGCTGCAATCTGTGCCGGCCAGCTTTCCGTAGTGAAGGAGATGATCATGCCCACTACGCCTGGCACCAGCAACAGCATAAAGGTTAGGGCCATGGACGGGATACCTGGCGCATTATGATTGGTATACACAAAATGCAGGGCAACAAACAGGGTCGCTATCAGATAAAGCCCCTGGGCTGGCTCAAATTCCCAGTGTCCTTTCAATGCCAGCAAGGCAATACCGGCAATGGCAAATGGCAGGGCAAGCAGCGTGAAGCGGTCAATCCGGCTGCCATAGAGCACCCTTCTCATAAAGGGCACCATAATCATGGACAGACTCATGATGAATGCCCCTTCACCCAGGCGATCAGAACTGTCCACCGCCTGAATCCAGAGATACATGGCCATGGTCTGAATCAATCCCACCATCACACAGATGAACAGCTGTTTTTTGTTCAGCCGGAAGAGTTGTCTTGCGGCAAAGGGCAGTAACAACAGGGCAGCCGCCATATAACGGATGCCGATGTAACCCAGCGGAGGCATTCCCCCGATGGCAAATTTGGAGAACAGCCAGCCAGACGCGGCCAACAGAGTTACCAGCAGAAGTACCAGGTCTGCCTTTATCGTGGTGTTCATTGGAGTGTGCCGGGATTGAGATTTCAGGTATGCCAGAGTTATGCTAGCTTACTGAAATCTCATGTGAGGCACAGTGGGGATAAATACGCTATTAGAGGACGTTACTTTGAGGGGGGATCTTCTGGCCGGAACTGCTGTTCAAAGTCAGACCAGGAATATTCCGTATGCTCCTGCTCCAACCTCGCCAGTTCAGCTTCAAGAGAAGGCAGCCCCCCTTCAGGAGATGGCAAATCACTGCCCAGTTCTGAAAGCCTGGACTCCAGCGCAGAAAAGTCTGGCGTACCCGGAAGATCACTTTTACCTGACAAGGTATTGTCCTCCGATGGAGGGGCTGTGTGGTATAAGTTGTCAGTGGTCGCTTCCGCAAACTCCGGGCCAGGCTCCGTCTCCAGTGAAGCGAAATCAGGCATCGAACTCTCTGCCACCGTTAACGGTTGATGAGTTGTCTCTGCAGCAGGCTCATCTCTAATGTCATCAATGTCATCAATGTCATCTGCATGAGTCTGAGCCGGTTCAGGCGAGCCAGGGTTCTGATGATATTCAGCAGGTTGTATTTCAGCCTCAAGCGCTAATAACTCTTCTGCCTCAAGTGGCTCCAAATCAGCGGTTTCCAGAGTCTTGGCAGGCAACTCCTTCTTGACCCGAACACCCAGTGCCAGGAACTGATCTGCCTGCGCAATCAGGTTTCCGCGACCGTGCTTCAGTGTGCTCATGGCATCATCGTAAGTGGTGCGGGTATTACCCAGCTGAATATCCAGTTTCTCCATCTTTTCAACAAAAATACGAAGTTTATCGTATACCTGGCGACCTTTGTCAGCCAGCTTACGGGTGTTGGCATTCTGCCGCTCAATGGTCCACAGGTTGGCCACGGTTCTCAGGGTTGCCAGGAGGGTCGTCGGGTTTACCACAACGATGCGCTTTTCAAAAGCATCATTGAACAGCTTCTGGTCATACTGGAATGCCGAGATAAATGCCGGCTCTATGGGCATGAACATAAAGACAAAGTCAGGCGCCTTGATTTCTGGCAGGCTGGGATAATCTTTTTGATTCAGGCTGTTGATGTGATTGCGAATACTCTGGATATGGCGGGCCATGGCAGCATCACGGTCGGCATCCGTTTCAGCATTAACAAAGGCCATGTAATCCACCAGCGATACCTTGGAGTCAATAATCAGGTGTTTGCCTTCCGGCAGATGGACAATAAAGTCAGGCCGTTTATTCTGGCCATCTTCATCCCTGAAATTCGGTTCCCGTTGGTATTCCTGCCCTTTAATCAGGCCACTGCTGTCAAGAATGGTCTCAACCTGCATTTCACCCCAGTTGCCCTGGAGCTTTTTATCCCCCTTCAATGCCTTGGCCAGGCTCTCTGCATCATCCGTCATCTTACGGTTGAGCTGATGCATGGTTTCCAACTGCTGCTTCAGTGCCGCACGGCTGACACTGTCTTCCCGGTGGGCCTCTTCAACCTTGCTGCGGAATTCACCCAGTTGCTCCTTGAACGGTGCCAGCAGTGAATGCAGTTGTTCATGGTGCTGATCAGAGAGCACTTTACCCCTGGCCTCAAAGATTTCATGAGCCAGGTGTTTGAATTCCTGCTTGAGGGCTTCCTTGTTTTCCTGCAACTGCAGCAGCGCTTTCTGGTTCTGTGCCTGCTGCTCTTCAAGACGGGTTTCCAGTTCTTTTACCCGCTGCTCAGCCTGGCCTCTGCCAGCACGCTCAGCCGTAAGCTCTTTAACCAGCGCCTGAAGATCCCTGCTTTTCTCCGCTTCACGTTTGCGCTCAGAAATCAGCATGGCCTCAAGACGTCCAGCCTTGATCTGATGTTGACTGATCTGCTCGTTAAGGTGTGAAGTCTCTTTCTGAAGCAGGGCTTTACCTGCATCCAGCTGTTCCTGCATGACCACTTTCTGTTCGATCAGCTCGTCCTGCAGGTCGGCGTTCTGCTCGGTCAGCTGGGCAATCTGCAGATGCTGGGCATCCACTTCCCGCTCCGTTTGCAATTTCAGGCTTTGGTGGGTCTGTCGGCAAACAAACCACGCCATTGCAAAAGACAGCAGTGATGCAACAGCAACTACGACGAGGGCAGTAAGCGTCATGGAACGATCTCTCTGGATTTACTCTGAAAACTTTTTGACAGGTTCGACGAGAAAAAAGTTCAGGTCAATAGCAATAAATCTTGCCAAAGACCTGACTTGCAGCATTTATAGCTGAAAAAATGGTTGCAAGAGTCGTGGAACCAACCCTTTAAAGCGGAGAGGGCCGTCCGTTGCAATCAGGCAGATACAGCCTTCATGGGTATCGGCAACCGGTTGATGGGTCATATCCGGGTCCACATCGGCCACATCTCCGACGGAGAAGCGCCCCAGCTCATCACTGTAGGAACCCTTGAGCACCAGGGTCAGTTCAGAACCGCTGTGACCATGGGAGGGCATGAATGTGCCCGGAGCAATTTTCAGCAGCCGCAGCTTGCCCCGGGAGGCAGGCAGGATAAATTGCTTCATACCGGGGGCCATGGTACGCCAGTGAAGATCACTGAACGAATGGCCAATCAGCGGGCACAGTGGCTCTGGTATATCTGAGTTAACATCCGATGTTTTACCGACTTCAGAACCGGCATCATCGACAGACTCATCCAACATGGCCAGCATCCAGTCCCGGGAGCTTTGGGATATGGACTCCACGGGTTCCTGCTCCATCAGACCGAGGCCGATCTGTTCTGCTTCCACAACCTTGTCATAACACTGGTCACAGACAGCCAGATGGCAGGCGACTACCATGGCAAGCGCATCCGGCAAGCTGCCAGCGCCATAGCACAGCAGGGTACTGTCATCGGGGTGGTGATTGCAGCTCATGACTCACCTCCAATGCGCACCCGTAATTTATCAAAAGCCAGTCTGAGGCCGGATTTTACGCTGCCAATAGGCATATCCATATCTTCAGCGATTTCGCGATGGGATTTTCCTTCGTAATACACTTTGTAAACCAATTGAGCCTGTTGCTGAGGCAGAGCGCCCAAGGCATCTTGCAAACGCCCTGAATCACAGACCGCCATACTGGGTGAGTAACCTGCCTCGGGATAGCTGTTCAGCGGTGAGAGCATGTCGGGCTTTTCTTTACGAAGTCGGTCAATCCACAGATTCCTGGCAATTCGAAAAATCCAGGTGGATGCCGTTGCTTTTCCGGGGTCATAACTGGATGTCTTGCGCCAGACCGACAGCAGGGTTTCCTGAACCAGCTCTTTTGCCAGTTCTTCGTTTGCACCTTTTCTGACCAGAAAGCTTTTCAGCCGCGGAGCAAAGTAGTCATAAAGCTGTATAAACAGCTTTTTATCGCGACTTTTCGCCAGATCAACCAGAACCTGCCTGAAGTCCTGCTTTTGCACCGCCTGATCAGGTTTGGATTCCATAGAGGTTTCAATAAGCCGAAGATGCACCATAATTCTTTAATTTTCTTATACATGTCTGCCTATACGTAAAAAGTGCCAATAGGGATCTCTTCACTGTAAGTACAGTCACTGCCCATCATAATACCCCCATTAATGAAGGTTGTGTCCTAAAATTTTTCTTCTGTTGGAGATGTTTTTCTTGTCTTGATATTTCACATATTTACCAATAATTTTTCGAAAAATAATAACGGAACTTATATTTTTTTATCTCATCTATTAACAAGGTGTTGCATGGCCAGTCTGGGGAATAACAGGAATACCCATTGCGATAGCCCTCTCAGAGGTACCAAAACACCGATATATCCGGGGATCTTCCCATTGTCAGCCAGAGTAGCAATCATTCTATGCTTCCCACAGACAACTCTGCTAACAGCCATCATAACTCAGCCATTGCACCAGTGTATTGCAACCATCAGACTCAGGTTCAAGCGCAAGATTTCTATTCTTCTCAGGCTGTGCCTGCAGGGCAAATCTTATTCGCTGGATATAGTATCGCCTGGTACCAACTCCAACCAATCTGCAGTACGCTGGTGTATTTATCCAATCCGTCCCCGATACCAACGGAGGATCACCATTTTTCCTATGCCGTTCCATTGGGGCAAAACGTATTTGCGGGACACCGCGTTGCTTTGTACCAACCCCAACCAGGGAGCAGTATGCCGGTTTATTTATACAGTCAGTCCCGGGATCCAACAGCGTATTACTATCCACAACAAACGCTGTCAGTGGCGCAAGGTGCATTTGCTGATCCATATTATTTTGCTGCTTACCAACCACTACCGGACTGTGTTCCGGTTCAGCCTCAGCATTTTTCCATTCAAGACCCACACCGATTTCATAGTGTCTCAAGTCAAACGGCAACTCCTGCTGAATTTACTGAATCGGGTGGGGTAATACGCAGAGCGTATGACTTACTTAGAACATTTCCGCACCGGGCTGAGATGGAGTTCAGAAAAATATATGAAAGTTGCCTTGAACATCTGCCTGAGAATATACAGGTAAACGTTGTCACGGGGTTGGCCAGAGCAATTAAAGATCAACACGATGCTCGTAAGTATATGGATGCAGAAGTCATCATATTGTCCTTTAGAGGAAATCCTGTTGATCCGGCAATACCTTCAGGGCATCACAACCTTGACATCACGTTAGCCAGACTCTGGCAGGTCATGACCAAAAACAAGGCGGCCGAAAAACTCCTACTGGCCATGATCGGAAAGACACCCAACATGCCTGGTGCCGTGCTGTGCAGACCCTCTGGCAAGCACGATATCGATTTGACCCTGGCAATACTCTGGAAGACGATGGGCAACAATCAGGCAGCCGAAAAGCTGCTGCTGGCCATCAGCAAGAAGACAGCAGACATGCCCGAGGCCGAGCTGTGCAAACCCTCCGGGCAGGACGATATCGATCTGGCACTGGCAAGAATCTGGGAGGTTATGGGTCAAAACAGGCCGACCGAAAAGCTGTTGCTGGCGATGAGCAAGAAGACACCCGACATGCCCGAAGCTGAGCTGTGTAAACCTACTGGCAAGCACGATATTGATCTGGCAAAGCACTGGCAGTTACTGGGAAAAAATGAGTCAGCCGAAAAATTGCTGCTGGCCATGATCAGGAAGACACCCGACATGCCCGAGGTCGAACTGTGCAAACCCTGTGGCAAGCACAAAATGGATATGGCACTGGTCAGACTCTGGCAGGCCATGGGTAAAAATGAGTTGGCCGAAAAGCTGCTGCTGGCCATGAGCAGGAAGACACCGGGCATGCCTGAAGCCAGGCTGTGCACTCCTTCCGGAAAACCCGATACCGATCTGGCACTGGTCAGACTCTGGGGGGGCATGGGCAAAAATGACCCGGCCGAAAAACTGCTGCTGGCCATGAGCAGGAAGACACCCGACATGCCCGGGGCCGAACTGTGCAAGCCATCCGGCAGGCTTGATCTCGATCTGGCAAGGTTCTGGCAGGCCAGGGGTAAAAACGAGCAGGCCGAAAAGTTGCTGCTGGCCATGAGCAGGAAGACACCCGACATGCCCGAGGCCGGGCTGTGCAAACCCTTCGGTAAGCACGATATCGATCTGGCACTGGCAAGGCACTGGCAGACCATAGGCAAAAATGAGCTGGCCGAAAAGCTGTTGCTGGCCATGAGCAGAAAGACGCCAGACATGCCCGTGGCCGCACTGTGCAAACCCTCCGGCCAGCACTATATCGATCTGGCACTGGCCATGCTCTGGGAGGACATGGGCAAAACCGGGCCGGCCGAAAAGCTGTTACTGGCCATGACCAGCAAGACACCCGACATGCCCGAGGCCGGGCTGTGCAAACCCTCCGGCCAACAGGATATCGATCTGGCACTGGCCGTGCTCTGGGAGGACATGGGCAAAACCGGGCCGGCCGAAAAGCTGTTACTGGCCATGACCAGCAAGACACCCGACATGCCCGAGGCCGGGCTGTGCAAACCCTCTGGCCAACAGGATATCGATCTGGCACTGGTAAGACTCTGGGAGATCATGGGTAAAGATGAACCGGCCGAAAAGTTGCTGCTGGCCATGGGCAAAAAGACACCGGACATGCCCGAGGCCGAGCTGTGCAAACCCTCCGGCAAGTACGATATCGATCTGGTAAGGCACTGGGAGATCATGGGCAAAACCGGGCCTGCTGAAAAGTTGCTGCTGGCCATGGGCAAGAAGACACCCGACATGCCCGAGGCTGAGCTGTGCAAACCCTCCGGCAAGTACGATATCGATCTGGCAAGGTACTGGCAGGTCATCGGCAAAAATGGACTGGCCGAACAGCTGCTGCTGGCCATGAGCCAGAAGACACCGGGCATGCCAGAGGCTGAGCTGTGCAAACCCTCCGGCAAGCACATTATCGATCTGGCATTGGTAAGGCTCTGGGAGGTTATGGGCAAATATGAGCAGGCCAAAAAGCTATGCAGCCTGGCAGGTATCCAACATGACTGGCCAGAAAACAGGTAATGTTTCAGAAGCGCTGCCATCCTGATCTTTGATGGGTAAGGTTCATTGGTGAACCATTATGCCACTCTGTGCGTAATTGCTCTTAACAGTACTTAACTGCTTTAATAAAGACCTTTGTGTTCGTAGGGCATCTTCCTCAAAATGTCTTTTTCAGGTCTTTCAATAGCTAATAAAAGCAACAGGGAGCCTCACTTGTGTCTACTAAAGGAATGAATATAGCTGTCGTTGGTTCCGGTATTAGCGGTCTATCCTGTGCCTGGTTACTGTCCAGGCAGCACAACGTTACCCTATTTGAGAAGGACGACCGCTTTGGAGGACATAGTCATACCGTCTCTGTTGGTGATAAGGAGCCAACTCCTGTAGACACCGGATTTATTGTGTTTAATGAAAAAACTTATCCCAATCTGATTGCTTTTTTCAAACACCTGCAGGTGCCTTTTGTCCCTACGGATATGTCATTTTCTGTATCGCTTAATAATGGGGCTACAGAGTATGCCGGCACTGATTTATCGGGATTATTCGCACAGAAGAAAAACCTGTTACGTCCGGGGTTCTGGTTGATGCTGGCTGATATTCTGCGTTTTTATCGCAACAGTGATAAATGGCTGGGCAGCCTTGAGCATAAAGGCAGCCTTGAGCATAAAAGCAGCCTTGGGCATGAAAAAGGCATTGATGCCTCGTTGACCCTTGGCCAGCTGTTGCATCGTGAACGTTTCAGCCAACGGTTTATCCATGACCATCTTATTCCCATGGGCGCCGCCATCTGGTCAACACCTGCGGACAAAATGCTCGACTACCCTGCCCTGGCCTTTCTGCGCTTCTGCTCAAATCATGGCCTGCTTCAGTTGTCGGATCGTCCACAGTGGCAGACGGTAAAAGGCGGCAGTCGTGAATATGTCCAGCGTATTATTGATGAGCTGGGCGCATCTGCACTCACTAACCGTTGCATCAGGAAGGTCAAGCGCTTCCCTGACCGGGTTCAATTGACCGATTTCCAGGGTAAAGACTGGAACTTTGACCATGTGGTTATGGCCTGTCATGCGGACACATCGTTGAATTTACTGTCCGAGCCCGATGAATTTGAACAGCACTTGCTGGGAGCCTTCACTTTCCAACGGAATAAAGCGCTGTTGCACAGTGATGAGCAGTTGATGCCTGAGAACAAAAAGGCCTGGGCCAGCTGGAACTATCTTGGTTCCACTAAAAAAGAAAAAGACCAGGAGCATGGTCCTGCGATCACTTACTGGATGAATAACCTGCAGCACCTCGACGGTCCCCCACTGTTTGTCACTTTGAATCCTGAACAAGAGCCTGCCACTGATCTGATTCATGGCTGCTATCTTTATGACCATCCGGTATTCAATCGTGACGCTATTGAAGCGCAACAAAGACTCTGGGAGCTCCAAGGCAGAAACCGGACCTGGTATTGTGGTGCCTGGATGGGCTATGGCTTCCATGAAGATGGGCTACAATCCGGCCTTGCTGTTGCGGAAAGCCTTGGTGGCATTCGCCGACCCTGGCAGGTTAAGGGAGAAAATGACCGACTTCACCGTCCGGATCTTTTTGGACACAGTTTTTTTGGCCCCGACTTCTCCAACACCCAACTGGCATCGTCTGAACCTCAAAAGCAGGAATCCTGAGAATGGAGTCTTACCCTGGTTGTTCTATCTATGTGGGCCAATTGATGCACCACCGGTTCAAACCGAAAAAGCATCGCTTCTCTTATCGTGTTGCCTCCTGGTTACTGGATCTGGATGACATGGATGCGCTGGATAAACGGCTGACCCTGTTTTCCATCAACCGTTTTAATGTGGTGTCGTTTTACCCCCGTGACCATGGCGATGGTTCAGATACACCATTGCAGGAACAGATTAACCAGTTGCTGCAAGACCACAGCATTGAAACACCGGACAACATCAGTCTGCTTTGTTACCCACGGATGTTTGGCTACACCTTTAATCCATTGGCGGTGTACTTTTGCTATCGGGACCAGCGGTTGACAGCGATCGTCTATGAAGTCAGTAATACCTTCGGGGAAAGACACGCCTATGTGGCAGCTGTCGGACCGGAAGACCAGCCAGACGATCACCAGACGATAGATCATAAAAAGCAAATGGTTAAGCAGCATGTGGTTCAACAGCAGGCTGACAAAGCACTGCATGTGTCCCCCTTCTTTCCCATGGATTGCTATTACCATTTTCGTACACGGCCGCCAGAAGAGTATGTCACCCTTGGCATCAATCTGAATAACAACCATGGCAAGCTGTTCACTGCCGTCTTCAAAGGTCTTCGCCAACCCATCAGCGATGGCTTTATCGTAAAACAGACCATGCTGCTGCCACTGCAAACCCTGAAAGTTATAGCTGCTATCCATTGGGAAGCCCTGCGGCTATGGCTCAAGGGCATAGCCATTCACACGCATACGCCCAGAAATTTCTTTTTCAGTCACAGCCGGGCAGAAATGCCCATAGCAAAAGAAAAAAATGCAGCGAACAGGGGGAAAAACAGATGAACTCAACCAGCTCCACGGAAATAACCGCCAAGCCGCTGTTCCCTGCCCTGAGAAAAGTCCTTTCCTGGCTGGAAAAACGTCTGATCAAGGCCGGGGTGAGCAGAATAGAGCTGCGTATTGATGGCAATGAAGGCGTGATGGTTGGGCAGTTCAAGTCAGGCACCCCCATTCCCTGCCTGCAGATCCATAATCCAGTGGGTTTAATCCAGCAAAGCAGCCAGGGATTACTGGGCTGGTCAGAGTCCTACATCAACGGTGACTGGAGCACCCCGGATCTGAGAGCACTGACCGACTGGGCAATGGTCAATGAGGACAACCTGCAGGGCGTGATGGCATCCAACTGGCTCAGCAATACGTTCAACCGGTTGTTGCACAGGTTGCGTCGTAACAGCTGCTCTGGCAGCCGTCGCAATATTGCCGCCCATTATGACCTGGGCAATGACTTTTATCGGCAATGGCTTGATGCGTCCATGACCTATTCAAGTGCCCTTTATCTTGAGGAGCATGAGGACCTGGAAACGGCGCAGAGTAATAAATACAACACCATTGTCGATTGGCTTGAGCTGCGTCCGGGAAGTTCCGTTCTTGAAATAGGCTGTGGCTGGGGAGGCTTTGCCCGCACACTGAGCCAGAGACATAATGGCGCTTACCATGGGATCACACTGTCAAAAGAACAGCTGGCTTATGCACAGCGCGCTCACCAAGACGTTTACCAAGACGTTGACAAAGACACTCGCACAGAACCGCTGCCTGACAACCGGTCCCACCAATTCAGTCTCACGGATTACCGGGATATCCATGGGCAGTTTGACCACATCGTCTCCATCGAAATGATTGAGGCGGTCGGTGAAGAGCTCTGGCCAACGTATTTTGAAAAAATCTACAACAGTTTGAAACCCGGAGGTTCTGCGGTTATCCAGGCCATCCTGATTGATAACGCCCGCTTTGAGGCGTATCGCCGTGGTGTCGATTTTATCCAGCGTTACATCTTCCCGGGAGGTATGCTGCCCAGTGACAGGGTAATGAAAGAGCAAACCAGCAAAGCCGGGTTAGCCATCACCAACAGGCTTTCCTTCGGGCTTGACTATGCAAAAACCCTGGGTGAGTGGAAACGGCATTTCCTTACCGCCTGGCCCACCATTGAAAAACTCGGATTTGATCAACGATTTAAACGGATGTGGCAGTTCTACCTGGATTACTGCGCTACCGGTTTTCAATTCAAGAGTATTGATGTTTGTCTCTACAAGCTGAGCAAACCGGTGTCTGTAGAGCCCGTGGAGGCAATGTCATGTCAGTCACGTTAACAACAATTAAAGATCGGAAGTCAGGACGAGAGCGACTCCTGACCCTGCTATTTATGATGACGATTATGCTGACGGGGTGCTCGACCATGAATATTGAAGATTATGCAGGCAGCGAACCAAGCCTGAAAATTGAACAATACTTTGCCGGAGAAACCGTTGCCTGGGGCATGTTTCAGGACCGGTTTGGCAATGTACAACAGCGCTTTAAAGTACTGATGATCGGTGAAGTAAAAGACGATGTGCTGACTTTGAATGAGGATTTCATCTATTCAGACGGTACCGAATCAAAACGTATCTGGAAGGTCAAAATGCTCAGTGACGGACACTACCAGGGAACCGCCGGAGATATCGTTGGTCATGCCATTGGGCAAAGTGCCGGTAATGCCTTTAATTTCAAATACCAGATGCGGCTGCCCATCCGTGGCCGGGAGTGGGTGGTTACCTTTGATGACTGGATGTTCCTGCAGGAAGATGGCGTGTTACTGAATATTGCGACCATGAGCAAATGGGGTATTAAGCTCGGCACCCTGACCGTTGCTTTTGCAAAAGCAACCCCAGAAAAAGCCGCTGACGAAAAGCAATAGAGGCTGTGCAGACATGAATTCTCACCACGATTTAACGCCGCCTGCCAACCCTCCGGTCATCTGGATCACCGGCGCCAGTCAGGGCATTGGTGAGGCGGTTGCCATCGCCATGGCCCGGGCAGGAATGGTGGTCGCAGCCAGTGCCCGAAACGTGGAACGGTTGGCAGCACTGGCCAATCAATCAACTGACTTGACCGGCAGTATTGCTCCCTACCCCCTGGATGTTACGGATCAAGCTGCGGTAAAGATGACGGTAGACAAGATTATTGCGCAGCACGGTGGTATTGATCAGGCCATTCTCAATGCTGGAACCTATATCCCCAGTCCGGCAACCGGGTTTACCAGTGATGCCGTGCGTCAACAGGTGGAACTGAACCTGATGGGCGTTTGCCACTGCCTTGAGCCATTGATCACCTATATGACCGGGCGAGGCAAAGGAACCATTGCCATGAATGCATCTCTGGCAGGTTATCGTGGGCTGCCCAGAGCAGCGGGCTATGGCGCGAGCAAGGCGGCCCTGATCAATATGGCAGAATCCCTGAATACTGAGCTGTCTGACGTGGGCATTGATATCAAAGTGATCAACCCGGGGTTTGTGAAAACCCCACTCACCAGCAAGAACCGATTCCCCATGCCCTTTCTGATGGAGGTGGATAAGGCTGCGGAATTGATTGTCAAAGGGATGAAGGGGCGCCAGTTCGAAATTCGATTCCCCCGTATTTTCGCCGCCATCCTCGGGCTTCTGAGAAGCCTGCCTTACCCTCTGTATTTCTGGTTAATCCGCAAGGCCGGATAAGCGTCAATTGACTCAACTCACTGGACAGTTTATAGCAAACCCCATAGACTCGACCGGAGTTGGTTGGGGTGTTCTGCCATCCTGCAATGCAAGGCAGAACTGAGATAGACCCATAGAACCTGAACCAGATAATGCTGGCGTAGGAAACCGACGGGCCTGAGAGCTGATAAAACGCTGATGTACTGACCTCCGTGCAAGCCTGTTATGCAATGCCTTTGATTGCCCCGGCATGGCGCAATATTCTCGACAGGAACCAGAGTTTAACCCAACGCCTCACCCTCTTTTCCCGCCAGTCCCAATGATGACCGATGGAGTTTCTCTTGTGGAGAGGCGCGAGCTTATGTCTTCGACACCAATCGCATTGACCATTGCCGGTTCTGACAGTGGTGGTGGTGCCGGCATTCAGGCAGACCTGAAAACCTTCTCAGCCCTTGGTGCCTACGGCTGCAGTGTGATCACTGCGCTGACCGCACAGAACACGCTGGGTGTTCAGGGTATTTTTGACATCTCACCCGCCTTTGTCCGTGAGCAGCTGGACTCTGTCTTTGCCGACCTGACGGTCTCTGCCGCCAAGGTGGGCATGCTGAGCCAGCCAGAAGTGATTGATACGGTTGCCCGCGCTGTCAGTGATTACCCGCTGAAATATCTGGTGGTTGACCCGGTCATGGTGGCCACCAGCGGTGATGTTCTGCTTCAGGAAGCGGCCATTGATAACCTGCGTCGCAAGCTGATTCCCAAAGCCACACTGATCACGCCCAACCTGCCGGAAGCGGCGGTTCTTTTGAATTGTCCGCGCCCGGAGTCACTGGCCACCATGATCGCCATGGTTGATCCGTTGATGGATCTGGGAGCCAGTGCCGTATTGCTCAAAGGTGGTCACCTTTCCTCAGACGGTGGCAACAACAAGGCTGTTGATCTGTTCCATGACGGTAAGACCCTGCACCAGCTCGAATCATCATGGGTAGTAACCCGGAATACCCACGGCACAGGCTGTACATTGTCGTCTGCTGTAACCGCTTTGCTGGCCAGGGATTACCCTTTGACGGACGCCGTCAGGTCTGCCAAAGAGTATATTTCCGGAGCCATTGCCCACGCCGATGATCTGAACATCGGTTCTGGCCACGGTCCGGTTCATCACTTTTACCGCAGCTGGTCATAACGCGCATCATAAGGAATACACAAACGCATGTTTGATGTGATGATTCACAACGCCACCCTGAAATTTGGCAACCTCTGTGTTTTTGAAGACCTTAACCTGACCCTTAAGGGCGGCCAGTGGACCTGCCTGCTCGGTGGCAGCGGTGTGGGAAAAACCAGCCTCCTGCGTTTGATTGCCGGCTTGCCGGCGGGCGAGACAACGGCAGAGGTCACTTGTCAGGACGGCCTGCCGGTGAATCACCGAATAGCCTGGATGGCGCAACAGGACCTGCTGTTGCCCTGGTTTTCAGTACTCGACAATATCACCCTGGGGCAGCGCCTGCGTCGCCATCTGGCCGATGTGTTCAAACGCCGCCCGGGCTTATCAGCAGAGGTTCAGGACCGGGCCATGTCGATCCTGGAGAAGGTCGGCCTGTCAGAAAAAGCGCATGCTCTGCCCCAGCACCTGTCCGGTGGTCAGCGGCAGCGGGTGGCCCTGGCCCGGACGCTGATGGAAAACCGGCCACTGGTGTTGATGGATGAACCCTTCGGCGCACTGGATGCCATCACCCGACTCAACCTGCAGGATCTTGCCTGTGAGCTGCTGCAGCACCGTACCGTGTTATTGATCACCCATGATCCACTGGAAGCCCTGCGCCTCGGTCACGCGGTTTATCACCTGCAGGGGCATCCAGCCCGACTGACGGATGCCATTACCCCACCGGGCAAGACACCCCGGTCACTGGACAGCCACGGCCTGATGACATTACAGGGCAAACTGCTGGATCGTTTACGTCATGAGTCGTTTGATGATCAATCAGGAGAACTTTCTTTTCAGGAGCACAGTCAGGGATGAAAGATTCCATCAAACCCTTCATTGTCCTTTCTGGTCTCCTGATTCTATGGCATGCATTGGTGGTTGCCTTTGCTATGCCTGCCTACATCCTTCCCGGTCCGTTGGAAGTGGCCAACAGCATGGTTGAGCATGCCAGCCTGCTGTGGGAACACACGCTGGTGACCCTCAGTGAAATGCTACTGGGCCTGTTGCTCGGCGTTCTGCTGGGCATTATTCTGGCGCTGATTCTCGTCTATTTTACCGCGTTACGACCCTGGCTCTTGCCGCCACTGCTGATTACCCAGGCCATTCCGGTATTTGCCCTCGCACCGATATTGATGCTCTGGTTTGGTTACGGCCTGACCTCCAAAGTGGTGATGACGATTCTGGTCATCTTCTTTCCCGTCGCCACCTGCTGTTATGACGGACTGCGTCACACTCATCAGGGCTGGCTGGATATGGCCCAGACCATGGGCGGAAACCGGTTTGCCATTCTTCGCCATATTCGCTGGCCTGCAGCACTGCCAGCCCTGGCATCAGGGTTGCGGGTAGCCGTTGTGGTTGCGCCGATCGGTGCCGTTGTCGGGGAGTGGGTTGGCTCCAGCGCTGGCCTTGGCTACCTCATGCTGCAGGCCAATGCACGACTCTGGGTTGATCAGATGTTCGCCGCCCTGACCGTGCTGGCCTTCTGTTCTGTCACCCTTTACTACACGACCGACCGTCTTTTGCGCAGGCTCATTCCGTGGCAACCGGAAACCTCTCAGGAATAAGTAATGAAAAAACTGATCCAATATACCGTCCTGTGGGCAATGACCTTGATGCTGTCCTTCAGCCTGCATGCCAGCACGAGCAGCCGGGCATCCGATACTGAGTCAGCAAAGGCACTTAAAGAACTGACGTTGATGCTGGAATGGTTTGTCAATCCTGACCACGGCCCCATCATTATTGCCCGGGAGAATGGCTACTTCGAAGACTTGGGCCTCAAGGTCAATATTCAGGAACCAGCAGACCCCAACCTTCCCCCCAAACTGGTGGCGGCTGAACAAGTGGATCTCGCCGTGTATTATCAGCCTAGCCTGACACACGCTGTGGCCAATGGCCTTCCCCTTATCTGGGCAGGTACGCTGGTGGGCACCCCGCTGGACGGTCTGTTGGTTCTGGAAGATGGCCCGATCAAATCCCTGAACGATATGAAGGGAAAAACCATCGGTTTGAATATAGGCGGTATCGAGAATGCGTTTCTGAACACACTCTTTGCACCTTATGGTTTTGGAGCCGGGGATGTGAAGCTGGTCAATGTCGGCTGGAACCTGTCCTCTTCCCTGATGAGTGGCCGGGTGGATGCCATCATGGGCGCCTATCGCAACTTCGAGCTGAACCAGCTGGCGATTGAAGGCCATAAGGGCCGTATGTTTTATTACGAGGAAAACAACATTCCACCTTACGATGAACTGATTTTTATCGCCAACAGCAAGAAGCACGATAAAGACGCTATTCGTCGTTTTCTCAGGGCGATTGAACTGGGTACCCAATATATTGTGAATAATCCGGAAAAATCCTGGGCGATCTTCAGGGATTACAGTCCAAAGAAACTGGATAACGAGCTGAATCGTCGTGCCTGGTTTGCTACTATTTCACGTTTTGATCTGCGCCCTGCCGCCAAAGATACTGGCCGTTACCAGGCATTTGCCGACTATTTGCAAGAACATGGGGAGCTTGAGGAAACCGTGAACGCCGTTGATTTTATGATCACCTTTTAAATCCATGGCCATGCCGAAAAAGCCTGAAAACAGTCAGGCATAAACAAATGCTGTCAGTGGCTCTGGCTCTGTCCCTGTTGATAGTAACTGTGCGTCTACTGGCAGTAATTTCCGGGCCTCTTCAGCTGCCTGGCCGGCAGTCACTCTCTGGTCAGGATGCCATTTCAGTGTTTTTTCAATCAGCGAGACAAGCTCCCTTGCCCCGGGAAGAGTCGGATCGTTCAGCGTCAGCTTGAGATCACACCGGTCCCCAACTCTGCGATAGCCAGAATCAATAACCTGATAATCACAAAGAATACTGGCAATGGTCAGGCCCAATGAATAGATATCACTCTGATAGGTCTGGGTTTGGTCTACTCCGGGCTTTGGCTTGGTTTCCGGTGCAGCAAACTGCTCTGAGCCGGATATAGCAGCGCCTTTACCATCCCGGCAGATTTTAAAGCCATTGGCTGCGTCATAGGCAAAGCCAAAATCAGCAATTTTAAGCACGGGTTTACCGGTCGGGTTGTCATCAACCAGCAGGTTTTCCGGTTTAATATCGCAGTGAACAATCTCCGATTCCTGCAGGTAAGTCAGTGCCTCAAAGCACTGGCAGGAGAAGTCAGTCAGCCTATTGACCAGTGCCTCAGGACTTAATGCCTGCTTACCGAGCCAGGCGAGCAGATTATCACCTACATATTCCATTTGCAGGTAAGACTGCTGCACATTAGTCTTATTACCACTGTCGTTTGGATAACCCACAATCCGTTGCTCACCAGAGCTGATATAGGCAACAATATGGTCATGTTCCAGATTGCGAAGAATAGTAGACTCACTGGCGACAGCCCTGTTTTTGCGACCCAGAGCAATCACTTCAACTTTAACAACCATTGGCGTATTCTCCGGCATATCCTCAGGATCGGGGGCAGAGAAAACTGAATCAGTTCGCCTGTCATCCGGTGGTTTGACAAGCCATACCTGAGACTCCCCCGGCACTGGATCGGGAATATCGTGTTTTTCGGTCTCATTCTCTGGTGTGCTACTCATTCCAACTGACAGCGCTTCGATCTGGCAACCCCGGGTTTTCCACTCTCTTAATGTGCTGATGATGGGAAATAAGGAAGGGGTTTCCGGCCTGATCGTCGAGCCCGAAGACAGTGAGTCAGTCCTTTCAAAATTCGGCAAACCAGGGCTCTTGCGCAGCTCCCGCTTACGCTCATTTTCACAATCTGCAGAATCCTGCGGACACTCGTCGGATTGGGAATCGGACTCTTCACCGGAGACATCGGCATCCCCTGATGGCGAATAAAGGCCAACTTTGCGCTCACTCAGGGTCAATTGATACAGCTGTTGCTCCTGTCCGGAAACAGAAAATGCATTACCCTCGTCAACAAAGCTACTGCCCGCACTGGCCACGCTCCAGGAACTGCCGGGTGATGAGACCGTCGAGCTCACCCCCGCTTTTCCATCAGGAATATTCACTGGAGCGCTATGTCTGATCCAAAAGCCCGGAACACTCACATCTGAGCTGGATTCCGATGACCGGCGTTTCTTCGTTCCCTGAATGCTGCCTGTCTCTTCTGAACACGATTCCGATTCTGACTCTGATAACTTACGCTTGCCCGGTTCTGATATGACACCGGAATATTGCACAGCAGCATTGCCCGCTGCGGGAAGACTCATGACTAAACCCCTGAAATAACCACTTCAATATGCTCCAATGTGGAGAACGCGCAGTTATTGTAGAAGCTTTATTGGGCTGCAGAAGGGCGGTTTACCAAAAAAACTAACCCAAAGGACAGTTCATCAACCGAAGCCAATATCTCAGCGGGCCTAACACCATCGTTTATATCCAAAAGCAGTAGAGCATCAAATAAAATAGTCTAAAAAACAGTTGATTAACCTGCTGTCGGCACTGTTGTTTTCATGAATAATGGCCGCCGGGATTAAACTGTTCGTCATTATCACACGCATTGAATGGAACTTAAGTAACAATTTTTAACTCTCAATTGAAATGATCAGCGTGAATGATTCTAATGCTTTCGATTAAGCGTAATTTTCCCGGCAAACAGGCTCACTCACAATACCTTTTTAAAGCAGGAAGGGAATAAGAACCATGTCTTTAGCAGTATTGGCCAATATCGTTATCATGGCGGGGTTGCTCTACCTGCTCTACCGATTCCAGAAACAATACATGCCCTTCACCCGGCGGGTGTTTATCGCCCTGGGTATGGGGGTCGGTTACGGAGCCTGCCTGCAGCTCGTTTATGGCTATATGGCTGATGGCTATATGGCTGATGGCTATATGGCTGATGGCTATATGGCTGATGGCTCTTCTTCTGAATCCCTGATCGAGTCCATCAGCTGGTTCAATATTGTTGGCAATGGCTATGTCGGCCTGTTGAAAATGATCGTTGTGCCATTGGTCATGGTCTCTGTAATCTCAGCCATTATGAAACTGAAAGGCGCCGGTACCCTTGGCAAGATCAGCGGCTGGATACTGGCTCTGCTGATGATGACCGTATCCATCGCTGCCGCTATTGGTATTATTTCTGCCCTTGGCTTTGGATTAAGCGCTGAATCCATCACTTCCGGAGTTCGTGAAGCGACTCGTGGAGAACAACTGCTCTCTACCGTCACCCGGGTAGAAAACCTGTCGATCCCGGATATGCTGGTCAGCCTGATTCCTGCCAATCCATTCCTGGATATGACGGGTACCCGCAGCACCTCTATTATTGGTGTGGTGATTTTCTCCACCTTTATCGGTGTGGCAGTACTTGGCCTGCACCGCAAGCAACCGGAAGTAGCCGATACCTTTGAGCGGGCTGTTGAAGTGGCCCACGCCATTGTGATGCGCATTGTGACCATGGTGCTGCGACTGACACCGTTCGGCATTCTGGCATTGATGACCAAAGTCGTCGCTGGCAGCAATTTCACCGATATCCTGCAGCTGATCCGGTTTGTTATTGCGTCTTATGCGGCCTTGATTGCCGTCTTTGTGGTTCACCTGCTGATGGTCACCATGGTCGGCGCAAGTCCGGTAAAGTTCATCAGGAAAATACTGCCGGTACTGACCTTCGCCTTTACCTCTCGCAGCAGTGCCGGCACCCTGCCACTGACCATCCAGACCATGACCCAGCGTCTGGGGGTGTCGGAAGGTGTTGCCAACTTTGCCGCTTCTTTTGGCACCACCATCGGCCAGAATGGTTGCGCCGGTATCTACCCCGCCATGCTGGCCGTGATGATTGCCCCCACCGTGGGCATAGACCCAACCAGCCTGAGCTTTATTGGTACCCTTATTATCACCATCGCCATTGGTTCATTCGGCGTTGCCGGTGTGGGTGGTGGTGCCACCTTTGCGGCCCTGATTGTTCTCTCAGCCCTTGGCCTTCCCGTTGAGCTGGCCGGCCTGTTGATTTCCATCGAGCCTCTGATTGATATGGGCCGCACGGCCATCAATGTCAGTGGAGCCATTACTACCGGCTTTGTCGGTGGCCGCGCCATGGGTGAAGTGAATATGGCAACCTTCAACAGCAATGACTCCCTTGAACTGGATATGGATGCAATTTCCTGATGTCTGCTTATTCTGCAAAGCGAGAGCCTGAACTGAATCAGTCTACGACTTCCGAGTCACTCAGAATCGTCATTATTGGTGGTGAGGCTGCCGGCATGAGTGCTGCAGCCAAAGCCCGCCGGGTGGCCAGAGAGGCCACCATTACCGTTTATGAGCAGTCCGATGTCATCTCGTTCGGTGCCTGCGGCCTGCCCTATTATGTGGGTGACTTCTTCTCTGATGCGGGTGAGATGTCAGAATTTTCACCTGAGC
Organism: Endozoicomonas sp. SCSIO W0465; assembly: GCF_023716865.1. NCBI lineage: Bacteria > Pseudomonadati > Pseudomonadota > Gammaproteobacteria > Oceanospirillales > Endozoicomonadaceae > Endozoicomonas > Endozoicomonas sp. SCSIO W0465. The sequence goes on along the minus strand of NZ_CP092417.1, from coordinate 662,496 downwards.
AGTTTGCTGCCCGGGGGATTACTGTACGAACCCGGCATCAGGTCACCCAGATCAATGCCAAAGACCAGATGATTCACGTACATAACCTGACCACTGGCGAGCACTTTGAACAGCCTTATGACCGCCTGCTGATAGCAACCGGTGCTGAACCAGTGATTCCACCGGTTCCCGGCCTGAAAGAAGGCCTTAACAATGGGCGGGTGTTCTGTGTCAAAACCATGAAGGATGGCATCGACCTCAAGCAAGCCATCACCAATCCGGAAATCAGGGAGGTTGCCATCATTGGTGCCGGCTATATTGGTCTGGAAATGGCGGAGGCACTTGAGCGACAGGGCAAGACTGTTCGCATCATTGAGAGTGCCTCTTATCCCCTGGCCCGGACCTTTGACCAGGAGGTGGCAGAGTGGGTGATAAAGACCCTGGATAAGGAGGGGATTCAGTGCCATTGGCAAGAGTCAGTGAAATCCCTGTCTGAGTATGACCTATTTGAGTATGACCTATCTGAGTATGAAAAGCCTGAAGATGAAGACCATCGCCTTCTATTAACCACTGACAAAGGCCAGTACCGGGCGGATCTGGTGGTGCTTTGTACCGGAGTCCGCCCCAATACCCGTTTTGTCAGCGACTCTCTTGTTGTTGTTGGTGGCACCGGTCTGGAAATGCTGGACAATGGCGCCATTGTTACTGATGATCAGGGCAGAACCAATCTGCCCAATATCTTTAGTGCCGGAGACTGTGCAACGGTCATCCATGGACAGCTGCAAAAACCGGTATGGATTCCCCTCGCCACATACGCCAATAAAATGGGACGCCTTGTCGGCGAAGTAATGGGTGGTCTGGATAAACACTTCCCTGGTGCGTATGGCGCTGCCTGCGTCAAAGTGCTCAGCCTGGAAGCCGGACGTGTTGGTCTCGGTGAACAGGAAGCACAGGAACAGGGTATCGACTACCAGACCGTGGTGATCAAAGACAAAGACCATACCAACTACTACCCGGGACAGTCTGATATTCTGGTGAAGCTGGTTTATGAAACCGCCAGCAAAAAACTGCTGGGTGGCCAGATTGCCGGTGGACGAGGCGCGGTATTAAGGGTTGATGCTTTGGTTGCGGCCATTAAAGGTGGTTTAACAACGGACGATCTGGGGATGATGGACTTCTGTTATGCTCCACCCTTTGCCCGAACGTGGGATGCCTTGAACGTTGCTGGTAATGTGGCCCGGTAAGTATAAGCATACTGCATATTTTCAACACCACATAAACAGCAGGAATTAGCCCGGTAAGCCTGTCAGGTTTGCCGGATGATTTTCCAATATTGCCCGCAACGTTGACTTTATACCCTGTAACGGACTGCTGGCATAACCGGTATCGTATTTACACATCTGCAACACCCTCTCCTCAAAGCTCTTACCATCTCTCACTCGTGGCAGAGCGTCTATAGTGTCTTTGTAATTTTCGATGATAACCCGGCCTTCGTCCTCTAGCGCTTCAATCAGGATGATTAACTTCTTTATAACCTCCAGGTTGTTGGGTTCAATACGGGAATAGTCAACCTCAAAGTCTAACTGTCCATTGACCCTCCTCGATGCATCGTATTTAGCCAAACCAGTGGACGCATACTCTTTCTCGATCAACATAACCGCCAGATTGTAAGACACACATGCCTTTAACAAATCAATATTCCCTCTCTGTTTTTCCAAAATTGTATGGACCGCTATTTTCCTGGCGACCGCTGCCTTCTCTGCTCGGTATTTTTTTGATTCAATCACTTCCGCAATTTTCGATACAAAGTTTCGGAAATAGAAGAAAATTGCAGAGGAGCATTCAGATAAAAGTTGCAAATTTCCACTTTTGTTTTTGAGTGATGCCTTATCACCTTGTTTAAAAGACAGTGTTTCATAGAGTTGGACACGATCAATGACCCTGATTTCTCCGCAAAAGCATCGGTGGACATCCCTTCGGACATTTGCATGCAGTTGTGCAGCTTGAGAAATACACTCAAAGGCACTGGTATTATTTTCGAGCCAAAAAATAAATTTTGGACTCAACCGATGACTTGTACCGGTAAAAAGATTCATGTTTTTACCGTCAGCATCAAGCCAGCCCATCCATTTGGCAAAGCTTTGCAACAAGAAATTTTCCACTGTCGTTATCGTCAAAGATGGAGACTGGTATTTCTTGAACCAGCCGGGTACCACATGGGGGTCATAAGTGATCAGTCTGCTGAATATCTGCCTGGAAACGGGTTCTAAACATTGGCGCGAATCACTTATCATTTCAGCTATTTCGCAAATCTGCCGGCCATTCCTGAAGAGACTGCCACTGGCAGTGGCAGAATTTGAAGAACTGTTGGCCGTGTCCAAAGAGCTGTTAGACTGTCGGTCAAGAGAAGGCATTGCGCCTGTCGAGGAACAATAGGAACCAGTTTCTGAAACAGTGTCTACCCTTGAGGATGACAGGTTTCTCAATGCCTCTGACAGGTCAGACGGTTCAGTGCCAATCAGCGCGGAATCTTTTGGACTTCTGACAATGCCCGAATCTCGAGCGCGTTGAGTCAGAAAGACGGCTTCCTCTGAAATGTCCAGATTATTGCTGTGTAACTCTGCAGATTCCCTGAAATCGTCCCAGACAAGGTCTTCACCGTCACTTCCTACTGACCCGTCAACGGATCCCTGGCCCACTGGTACACTTTGGAACCGGATACTGAACGATTTTTTAAGGCAATCTTCGTTCCCTGTTTCCGAATTCAAACCAGGGAAAAATTTGACGACCACCCTATCCTTTTGCTTTTGTACGGAAATCTCTCTCTGATCTGGCAAATGACCAGTAAACATGACCACGTTATCCATACGGCGAACGTCGTAGGGTCCCATGGCACCGGGGCTTCCTTCACCAGATTCAGTTTGGGTAGAATTATGAACAGGCGTTTGCGTAGAAGCATCGACCAATTGAGATCTATTGATAGATGTGTCCATATGAGATTCGCTTTACCCTGACAGGTTTCAAATAATTTTTGTCCTGTAAATAATAATGGTTGCCGGATAACCTGCCGGTATTCTTTGTTTATTTTTGTTAAAACCATCGGATCGAACAGTACATGGTTTCAATGAGTTTGACGTGTACAATCTCCGTTCACCTTGAGCGCCCTTCGGCTTGGCTCAGGATGCACGGACGAAGGGTGCTTGGCACAATCTATCAGAGTCCGGAGTTTCCGCCCTTCGACAGGCTCAGGACGAACGGAGCGCGGAGGCACGTCAACCCGTCAAACTCATTGAAACCATGTACTAGCTGTTCCCGGACGGTTTATAAGAGAACGTACTGCTGTCTATTTATCTTTTTTCTTCCTCGCTCTTGGGTGCGCCTTATCATACACCGCCGCCAGATGCTGAAAATCCAGATGGGTATAGATCTGGGTGGTGGAGATATCGCTGTGCCCCAGCAGTTCCTGAATTGAGCGCAGGTCACCGCTGGATTCCAGCAGGTGACTGGCAAACGAGTGTCTCAGCATATGAGGATGAACCCCCACCGGCATGCCCGCTTCCCTGGCAAACGCCTTGATACGATACTGAATCTGTCGGGTACTGATGCGCTTGCCCGGCTTTGACAGGAACAGGGCACTGCCACTCTCGCTCCGAACGAACTGTTGGCGAAACCTCAGCCAGTGTTGAATCGCCTGCCGGGCTTTGCTTCCCACCGGGACCATGCGCTCTTTACTGCGTTTCCCAAGCACTCTCACCTGTGACCAATCACCGGAAAAACTGTCAATATTCAGTGCCGCCAACTCGGCCAGCCGCAAACCTGAAGAGTAGAAGAGTTCCAGAATAGCCAGATCACGGCACTTGAGAGGATCACCATCCGCCTGACCATAGGGGTCATCCAGCAAGTGATTGACCTGATCTGCATCCAGCGTCACCGGCAGAGGCCGAGCGGTTTTCGGCGCCCGAAGCAGCCGGGCCGGATTATTGGCTACCACACCCTGAGTTAACAGGTACTGATAAAAACGACGAACCGATGAAATCAGCCGCTGCAGGCTGCGGCTGGATAAACCCTCTTCATGCCAGAGTCCGAGCCAGTGCTTTAACTGCTGCTCGGTAATCTGTTCCCAGCCCTGAATGTCTCCGGCTGTCGCCTGTTGCATAATACGGGAGAGATCACGCTGATAGGCACAGAGCGTATGCGGTGAGTGCTGCTTTTCATAGCGAAGGTAGTCCATAAAAGCGGCCACTGACTGTTGCAGGCCGCTATTGACCGGGGAATCGGCAGCAGAGGGACTCATGAATGAAGCTGACGAGCCAGAATTCGGCTCAATATATCGCCCAGGTAACTGATAAACAGGGTGCCCATGCTGGCCTTGAAATGGTGCTTATCCTGACTACCCAATGCCAGAATCCCCAGTTGCTGCGGTTCACTGAGGACATAGCTCAGGGGCGCAATGGCCACCGAGCCAACATTGCCGGCCTGCTCCTGAAACAGGAAGTCCAGTTCTGCCTGAGTCACCTGCCCACAAATGGCTTTACCACTGGTCATGATGGAACCCAGAGTTTCGACAACAACGTCGGTATGCTCAATCCTCACGGGCAGGCTCATCGGTTTTTCACTGAACAGAATCAGCGAATGAAATTCGATACCAAACTCATGGTTAAGGCTGTCACCGATGACCTCCACCAGCTGTTCCAGGTCTTTGCTTTCCAGCAATGACAGTACCAGAAGACGCATGCGGTCAAAGAGTTTTTCATTCTCTCTGGCGTTATCAGCCATACGTGCCAGCTGGTGCCGGTAGTCCAGCGCCCGTTCACGCAGCAGTGCCACCTGACGCTCCACCAGCGAGATGGTATCACCACGTTGATGGGGCAATTTCAGATCCAGCAACAAGTCGTCACGCCCAACAAAGAAGTCAGAGTGCTCTCTCAGGTAGTCAGCAACCTGTCCCGGTTTCAGAGCCTGCGGCTGATCAATGGATTGCTGTTTTTCCTTGTCGGCTGCGACGATTGGTTCAGTCATTATCTTTGGCCCTTAGCTGATTTATAGCCGGGTGTATCCTTCATAAACACGGGTTGCTGCACCTGTCATCATAACCGGACTACCCTCTCCCGGCCAATAAATAGACAGGCTGCCCCCTGGTAAATTCACTTTAACGGTATCGCCGAGCAGGCCTAGCTGACGTCCTGCTACCACAGCGGCACAGGCACCGGTGCCACAGGCGAGTGTTTCACCAACACCGCGCTCAAATACCCGCAGGTTAATCTCATCAGCACTGAGAACCTGCATGAAGCCGGCGTTGCACTTTCGGGGAAAATCCGGATGCGCTGCAATCAGCGGCCCCCAGGTTTCTACCGGCGCCCTGTGAACGTCATCCACCGGGTAAACGCAGTGCGGATTGCCCATGGAAACGACAGCAACCTCAATGACCTGGCCATCAACCCGGAGGGGGTATGTCTCTGAGCGCTGCGGCGCATTAAATGGTACCTGCTCAGGCTCCAGCCCGGGCACCCCCATATCCACACAAACCTCACCATTACTCAGTATACTCAGCTCAATGTTCCCCCCGGCGGTTTGCACCCGAATCCGGTCACTGCCAATCAGCCTTTTGTCCCGTACAAAACGGGCGAAACAGCGGGCCCCATTGCCACACTGCTCCACTTCACTGCCATCGGCATTGAAGATACGGTAGCGGAAATCGATATCAGGATGGGTTGGGGGCTCAACCAATAGCAACTGGTCAAAGCCGATCCCGAACCGCCGGTCCGCCAGTCGACGGATTTTTTCCGGGGGCAGGCGCAGGTTCTGGGACACCATATCGACCACCATAAAGTCGTTACCCAGACCGTGCATCTTGGTGAAATGTAGCAGCATATATCAGGTTCTTTCTTGGTACATTTTTGGAACATTCCTGGAGCATTGCTTCGGCAGCAGGGCTACGGCAGCAGGCTTTCTGCAGCAAACTGTTCGGCAATGGTTTCCCGACGACGGATCACATAAGCCTCGGTACCATCTACCATGACTTCTGCGGCACGATTTCGGGCGTTGTAATTGGAACTCATCACAAAACCATACGCACCGGCCGAATACACCGCCAGCAGATCACCCTCCCTGATGGTCAGATGCCGCTGCTTACCCAGGAAGTCACCACTTTCACAGACCGGCCCGACAATGTCGTACACCTGAGGATCGACATCACTGTGTTGCACAGTGTTGACAATGGTATGCCAGGCACTATAGATGGCCGGCCTCAGCAGGTCATTCATGGCGCCATCGACAATGGCAAAGTGCTTCTGCTCAGTGGTTTTGATCAGCTCAACGCGGGTCAGCATGATACCGGCCCGGGCGGCAATGGAACGGCCGGGCTCCACCACCAGGGTCAAATCACCATAGCCCTGTTCAACCAGTCGCTGTTTTACCGAAATCAGGTAGTCAGAAGGGGATGGTATTGTTTCATCCTGATACTGAACCCCAAGGCCACCGCCAATATCGAGATGTTGCAAATGAATACCCAGAGCTTTCAAGCGATCCATTAACAGCAGGAGACGATCCAGGGCATCCAGGAACGGTTCGGTGGTGGTCAGCTGGGAGCCAATATGACAGTCAACACCCACCACCTCAATATGACTCAATTCAGCAGCACGGGCATAAACGGCAGGAGCCCGGTCAATATCAATGCCGAACTTATTATCTTTCAGGCCAGTGGAGATGTATGGGTGCGTCCGGGCATCAACATCCGGGTTGACCCGCAGGGAGATGCGGGCCACTTGACCCATTGCCTGCGCTTCTTCCTGAATACGTTGCAGCTCCTGTTCTGACTCAATATTGAAGCAGTGGACACCCACTTCAAGCGCCCGACGGATTTCATGGCGTTGCTTGGCAACCCCGGAAAAAACCACTTTGCCCGGATCACCGCCAGCCGCCAGAACACGCTCCAGCTCACCGACAGAGACAATATCAAAGCCAGCCCCCAGTCGAGCCAGAACATTCAGCACCGCCAGGTTGCCATTCGCTTTTACCGCATAACAAATCAGATGCGGCCAGTCCGCCATGGCCTGATGGTATGCCAGATAGCTGTCCTCCAGAGCTTTTCTGGAGTAGACATACAAAGGCGTACCGTATTGACTGGCCAGCCGTTGAACCGGAATAGCTTCTGCAAATAACGCCTTACCTGCCGGTTTTTCCGAGGGCTGAAAAGTAAACCACTCCATCAGGTGACTGCTCCCCATTCCAATGTATTTATTGGTGTAATAATCCAGCAGTTTGCCAAAACCGCGTTATTTGAAGCCCTTTTCAACAAGGCGAGTCTGCGCATCAGTACTGACCAGTGATGATGTGGGTTGGTACAGGTCACCTTTCTGCCCACAGCCGGTCAGCAGCAGAACCAGCAACGCAGCAGCGGCAAATGCGGAAGTTTTCAGCTGATGGCCAGCAGTGAACACGCTCATAACCCGATCCTTAATTCTGAATAGCCCACAGTATAACTGGCTAATTACCGATGGCTCTAGTTAAAATGGCTGAGGGCTTTTTTAATGATTGAGGTTACTCTGCTATCTGATTGAAGCTGACTGAAGCGTTTTCCTTTCATGGAAGGCTCTATCAGCAAAACCGGAAGCAGGTTAACATTTGCCCATTCAGAACAGTATTGCACCGAGACACGTATGATAGAGCGTCAATTTCACGAGCTTCTGGACGGCTTGATGCTGGCCATTGAAGACGCCATAGACGATTCCGGGCTGGACATTGACTATGAGACGTCAGCAGGCATTCTCACGTTAACCTGTGAAGACAACAGTAAAATTATCCTCAGCCGTCAGACACCACTTTTGCAATTATGGATGGCGGCCCGCCGTGGTGGATTCCATTTTGACTATGATGAGGAACAGGGCGACTGGTTACTTGAGGGCAAAGGAGAAGCGTTGCTCGATGTACTCAACCGTTGCCTTACCGAACAAACCGGTGAAACTGTCCAGCTATCTATTTAACGCTCACTGACTTTTAAACCGGTTCCGCAGCCATCGTTATTTCATTGCGGAACCACTAACGATTTATGGTCAAATTCCCCTGGTTATTATCAAAATTCCCCTGGCATGACATTCATGACCTATACTCCAGCCCATTTGTGACAGCTTCTTCTGGTATTGATTCTTTACGGCAGGGTTCGGAGAGTTGGAACCACCATTTTCTGCGCTTGAGACAATGCTGACACTCTTAAAAAAACATCAGTAGCATCGGGAGGTCATCACAATGAGCAACCTGTATAAAACGGACTTTTATCAGTGGACCCGTGAGCAAATTGATTTACTGAAAAAAAACAAGTTTCGAGCGTTGGACTTGGAAAACCTGATTGAGGAAGTAGACGACCTTGGCCAGGAAAAGGTGAATACTCTGGAAAATCATCTGACCCGGATACTGGTTCTACTGCTCAAATGGCAGATGCGTGCCTTCAAGGAAGATTTACGAACACTCAACCGCTGGTATCGCAGCTGGTTTATGGTCATTGATTACAGTCTGGAAAAAGAACGGGCGATCGTTAAACGACTGTTGATGAAGAATCCCAGTTTGTACGGATTAGTGGATGAATGTTTGCTGGAGTGTTACCCCATTGCCTGTCGGGATGCTTCGCGGGAACTGGAAATACCTGAGGATGAGTTTCCGGATACCAATCCGTGGACCATGGAGCAAATGATGACGGATGGGTTTCCCCCGGGGCCGGAATAGAGTTTTAAACCGCAAAGGACATGAAAAATCGCAGGGACGGCCGCTTCAGGGCCTCAGATAATGAAAAGTAATGGAGTTTGCTGATAGATAGAGGGTGAGTAGACCTGCCCGGTCACCCGGGCAAGCCCCTCCTCAGAACCGGACTTGCGGAATTACCGCATCCGGCTCCCGATAGACCCGTGTCCCCACACATGTTCGGTGAGACCGGAACATTGACACCGTTTTCCAGCTCTCTGGATACGCCAACACTTTAAGAATTTTCACCAGCTTTCCCCAGCTCAAGTATCCTTTTCCTCCCTGACGATTAAGCCATCTGTGGATCGTTCGTTTGCCTTGCAGAATGAACTGCCTGACCCGTCCTTGATTGTCTGTGATCCCATGATAGTTGATCCATCCCTTGATCCCCCGAATCGCTCTCTTCAGCGTTTGCACACGGTCAGAACTCAGGCGCTTCCAGAGGAACTCCCTTAACCCTTTGAGCTTCGATGCAAAACGATCTTTACGGCTGGTGAACTTCAGTCGCCAACCACCTTTTCGCATCTTACCCCAGTAACAGGTGAACCCCAGGAAGTTAAACGTCGAAAGACGCTTACCTGATTGATTGGCCCTCTGAGCTGCAATCCATCCTGCAGGAATTATCTGCGATTTCTCTCTATGCAACTCCAGACCAAACTTCTCTAACCGTTTTGGCAACACTTTATAAAAGCGCTCTGCTTCACTGGCATCCCCAAAAAGGAATACCATATCGTCAGCGTACCTCACCATTTCCGCCCGCCCTTTGATGTGAGAACGGCTTACCTCGGCAAACCATTCATCTATCACGTAGACAGCACCATCCCGGTTTCGGGAACTGGACTGCAGCAAAGTCCTCAAAGCATCGTGACAACTCAAGCCGGGCCTGAATCCGTATGAGCACGGTAGAAACAGCGGTTCGTATATCTTGCCAGGGATTTGACTGGCTGCAAGTTGCACCAGTTTGTCTTCAAAGCAGGATATGACCAGTGGCCGTTTGCTCCCATCCTCTTTCGGGATTTCAGTGACCCTCGCGGGTTTTGGCCTGTAAGTCCCACGGCGAATGCGCTGGAGAAGGTGTTTCAGATTTTCATCCAGTTTTACGCCGTAAGTCTCCTTTGTCTCACGGTCAATACCTACGGCTTTATTCCCGTTCAACCAATGGAATTGCTCCTTCAGCATGTCAACATTTAGCAGGTGGCCAAGGTTATTGAACACCATTTGTCTGTCGTATGCCGATTTCTCACCTATGCGCTCAAGTTTCGTTAACCATGATTGTCCGTCGTTGCTGAGTACGGTCATTGTTTCTCTCTCACGCTCGATCTATCTGCCAGCCCTTCGCTCCACGGTCGTTACCCGCTTCATCACTACTATGACTGACTCCGACTTCCATAGAGCCATCTGTAAAGCCTCGTGTTTTGCACTTGTACTTAACATACTCAATCCTTTGAGAGCCCTATGGATCTCCTGGGTTCAGTCGTATATCTCTATAAACTCGCCGACGCCTGCGACTCCGGAGGGTAGTGCTGTTCGGATTCCCAGATTGACCTTACACAGCACTCTTGGGCCTGCTGCCTGCATAAGAGCATCGGCACCCACAACAAGTGGTATTTCGGAGCTGTCACGTTCACCATTTGGTTTCGGCTCGGATATTTCGCTGTCTACGCTTCATCACTTTCGTTACCTTCAGCAACGCAAGACTCGCTATACGGTGGAGCTGGTTCTCCTTCCGCAACGGGACTTTCACCCGCAAGATATACGCCGCTTATCCCAGCGCACTATGCATTCCCACGGAGGAGAGGGTGTCGCAAAACCCTCCGAACACTCCGAACACTCCGGACATCTCGTTCCCACGCTCTGCGTGGGAATGCATACCGATCCCGCCACAAATACCATACTCGCATGAAGCCCCCGAAAACCCTGCCAGGCAGTAGCTCTTTCTCATGCTGCCAGATCCGTATGCATTCCCACGCGGAGCGTGGGAACGAGGGTTTTGCGACAGCCTCAGGACCGTGGGAACGAGGTAAATCGGTGTATTACACATATGTATGAATTTTATTATAAATTGTCCGAATAATAATATACCAAATGAAAAATATTGAGGCATCGGAAATGAACTCATCATCAGGGACATCGTTGACCCAAGGGTTAGCAAAATTAGTCAACCTGGGGGCCATTGGTAAAGATGACCAATTGGAACTACACGAGGGCACTTTCACAACAAAAGCACAATTGAAACAACATCATGTAAAAAAACCGAACGGAGATATAAAACAGTATCTGCATGATTTAGAGAGTGAAATACGTAGTAATGGTGTCAAGCCTGCAATATCACTGAAGGATAGAAAGAAAATTACTGTAACAGATGTTCTTTCTGTGCTGTCTCAGTATGAGCAAGTTACTTGTAAGTCTGCTCCTGAGCCTATTTATGCCAAGTCTACTAAAATCAAGCGTGCGGAAAGCAAAGACAGTGGGATAGTTAGTGATTCCTCTGACGTTGATTCACTTGATGATGAGAATCCACCACCGCTGCCACCTCGATATACTTTAACTGCTGATGATGTTTGGAACAGGTTTGGAGATTTTTTTGATAAACAAGGGAATCCTATTGATAAAGAAGGCTGGAAAGATTTAATTAATACACTCGGTATTGGTGAGTTAAAAAAACTGGCGTTCAATATAATATCTAATACAAATGGGTTTAAGGATACCGATCCTGTTCGAGTCATGAGTGTAAAAGCTTATGCCAAAAAAAGAATGGCAGAGCTTGTTGATTCAAAAGGTGTTGAAGGTGCAGTAAAATACATTAATAAAAACATGAATTACCAGCCAAATAAGCTGTTAGGTGTTGAGGCTAGAAGTGCCTTCTCGAAAATAGTCGAAGCCAAAGATGTTATCCATTTAACCAGTAGTGATAACTGGTTAGATATTATTAAACTAATGTCTTCTTCTGAAGTAAAAAAACTGGCTTTTAGTGAGCTAACTAAAAAAAATGGCTTTCAGAATGATGATTTATCTCGAATAGCGGTAATTAAAGTTTACGCTGAGAAAAGGTTAGCTGAAATAATATCAAGCACTGGTATCTCTGGTGCTGAAGAATTTCTTCATGACCCCAAAAATAGTAAAAATTATGCACAAGGAACGGTTTTGGGAGATACATACAGAGAATTATTGGGCATCAAACAAGATGTATATGCGGAAGTAACATTTGACGGCTCAAAATTAGTGAACTGTCTTAAAGTACTGGGATTGAATTATAAGAATAAAGCATATACACGAGATCAATTGAATGAAGCCTATGTTGAAAAACTTAGAATGCTTGAAGAAAAAAATGATGTGAAATCTGATCACAAGCGACGCTCCTATAGTGAAGCTTTTGAGTACCTCATTGAGAATCCACCTGAATGGTGGGGATGGGATGCGGGCCTTGAGGGAGAAAAAGTACATAGCTATGATCCTGATGATTTGGTTGTGCTTGGCTTGGATAGAGAGAGCGAACCAGGTAGTAACGAACTGAAAAAAGCTTATCGTCGCCTGGCCTTACAACATCATCCTGATAAGGGGGGTGACGTTGAGAAGTTTCAGGCGCTGGATGCAGCCTATAACAGGCTTATAAAATACTTTTCATGAAAATATCAGGGAACTTGATGTGTCAAGTGATGGCACATCAAAACCTATGTTGCATAAGGGATGATATGGCCACCACCAACATCTGGCAGCAATTCAAATCGCTGATTCCCGAAGGAGCCAGGACCGTCGTCACCATAACCAACAACAACGGCGACGGAACCAACAGCGCAACATTGAGGGATGGAACGAGTATCAAATGGCAGATGCGTGCCTTCAAGGAAAGATAATGGAAAGGAATGGAGTCTGCTGATAGATAGAGTATGCATTCCCACGGAGGACCGTGGGAACGAGGTACGGCGACGGAACCAACAGCGCAACATTGAGGGATGGAACGAGTATCAAATGGCAGATGCGTGCCTTCAAGGAAAGATAATGGAAAGGAATGGAGTCTGCTGATAGACAGAGTATGCATTCCCACGGAGGACCGTGGGAACGAGGCAATATTAGAAGTAGTAACGAGCTTGCAGGATCAGCTTGTCATCAACACTCTCAGTAGTGCCAGCTATTACGCTGTCCTGGAACTCATAAGTACCGGACAGCTGAACTGGGCCCTGAGTGTAAACAACTTCAACTGGGATGTACTTGATTTCACCCTTGTTGGCTACTGCAGAGTTAGACTCATCCTTCAGCTGGTTGTAACCACCACCAACTTTGAACATCTCGTTCAGCTGATAGCTGGCGTACAGTTCCATACCTTGAGCTTCTTTAACAAAGCCCAGATAATCTTTATCATCCAGATTGCGCAGCTCTGCGTAGGTGAAAGCAGCATAGATCTTGTCAGCTTCGAACTTGGCACCGATAACAGCAGACTTTGCTTTCAGTTTGTCAGAACCATAAACCACAGGCTTCAGGTCTTTGACTTCGGCCTGGTTATAAGCAGCACCAAAGCTCAGACCCATTGGCAGATCATAGCTGGCGGCAATAGCGTAAGAGCTATCACGAGTACCAAAATCCACCGCTGCTTTACTATCAATAACTTCTCTCTCACCCAGCTGTGCCTGAGCAGAGATATTCAGACCCATGATGCTGTGGTTGTACTGAATAGCGTCGTCAGCACGGGCTGTACCCAGAGCGTCACCGAATCTAGAGTAAGTACCAATAGTGTTACCACCAGTAGTAGCCAGTACATCAGTCCAGCCAGCAACTGTGTAGTAAGTAGACCACTGCTTACCGTAAGAGATAGAACCGAACTGGTCGTTCTTAGCACCCAGGTAACCCAGACGGTTACTGAAAACGTCTCCGTCAGTATCAGTCACGTCGAAGCCCCACTCAGCTTTGGCAAAAGCAGTAGTCGCTTCAGTCAGCTTGTGTTCGAAGCCAAAGTTGATACGGCTGCTGTCGCCTTCAGATTTGCCATCAGTCTGGTCAACATAACGCATACCAACGTGACCACCGATGGTCACTTTGTCAGTGCCGTTGTCGATAACAGTAACAGCCATAGCCTGACCAGCCATGACGGAAGCAACAACAGCTGCAAGAATTTTCTTTTGCATGGAGTTCACTCCTGAAATTGTGTGTGATGTGTGTGCTTTTTGCTGTCGCCTTTCTTCTTATGCATGGCATAGGGCAGAAGCCCCTCACCGATG